>CAZAQY010000137.1:5137-21978 GCA_964486845.1 uncultured Pirellulaceae bacterium | reverse complement strand
CCGGCTCGGATCCGCCCTCCACCGAGCTAGCCTCGGTGGAAGCACGCCTGCAAGCCACCTCCAGGCCCGGCTCGGATCCGCCCTCCACCGAGCTAGCCTCGGTGGAAGCACGCCTGCAAGCTACTCCCTCGTCCCCCTTGCGCGCCTGCCGCATCGCTCCCAAGTCGAAATTCCCAAAGGTGCCCACGTAGTACCCAAAGCGATAGATGGCTCTCATCCCGTGCGCATAGGCCAAGTTATTCAAGAAACACAGTGCCACAGTTTCGGGCGCATCCTCGATGCCGCAACCGAGCGACAAGTGCAGGTGATTCGCGACGATTCCCGCGCGCGAAAGCAGAAACCCTCGCTGTTGGCAGATTCTGCGGATCATGTCATGAGTCCGCTGCAGAAACTTCGGTTCCACGGCGAGCCAGCCCTCGGCGTGTTCCAGTACGAGGTGGAGATTGTAGATGAACTGCCCGTGGGCGGTGTATCGGATCTGCGACAAGTCGAACTCATCCGAGACGATCTGCAGCGATTCGAATCGTTCTTGGACCCGGGCGTCAGCCATCGGGTGCCGCTGCAGCTGCTTCTGGATGTACTGCTCGATCACCTCGCGTTTGGCAGACCCCACACTCTCCAGCCGATAGTTGCGTCGGAACGCCTTGGGCTGGCGCTCGCGCACAAGATACTGAAGGCGACCTTTCACCCGCTGCAAGAGCCACGAAGGCGCCTGCGAAGGCTGACTGCTGACCAGGAACTGAATCACGTCGGGAGACGGCAGGCGGTGTTCGAGAATGCGGATCGCGTCGCCCTTCTCCAAGTTCTCCCGCAGGGACTGCGACCAGGATTGCGGCTCGGGCAACGAGGCATGACCGAAGAACGAGATGGCCCAATTCAATTGGTAGGCGCCCTTGCAGTGCTCCGGCGAGTAGATCGGCTGGAGGGCGTTCATGAGCAAGCGACCTTTCAAAAAGAGGACAGAATTGATCTTCGCACAGTAGCGGTCAGGCAGCAAGCCACCGAGACAAGCTCGGTGGGGATCGCGGCGGGGGCGCGGCGGTAGCGGTCAGGCAGCACGCCACCGAGACAAGCTCGGTGGGGATCGCGCCGCGGGGGCGCCGCGCGGGGGGTAGCGTAGCGGTAGCGGTCAGGCAGCAAGCCACCGAGACAAGCTCGGTGGGGATCGCGGCACGCGGACGCGGCCAGACGCGACGGGCATGAGTCAAATCCGAGGTCCTGGTAGCGGCCAGACATAACCCACATCGACCGGGCGAGAGTTCAGGAGGGCATGGACCGGAGGTGGCATGTCCCTGCCCGGTGCGACGACCAGCACGCGCAGGTTCCGCACGCCTCCCGGTCCCTCGCAAGGCATCAGCCGATAGATGTTCACCTCGACCGCCACCGACGACCGCAGCCAAATCTGGTACCGCTGCTGAGCCGTCGCTGCCAAAAGAGCCGATGGAGAAGGCATGCCTCGGATCTCGCGATCCAGGTTCATCAGTTCGAGTCGTGCCTTGGGAAGCAACACGCTATTGCCCCAGGCGACGTACTCGTTCATTTTCTCGACAACCTCCTGGAACGTCTTGTTTGCCCCCGCCGGGACGTGACCGCGTTGACTGCTGTTCCGGAGGGAGTACCGCACGATGCCTGTCACCGTGTTTGACGACATTTTGGGAACGTTGGGTGGCGGCGGCAGTCCTAGTTCCTTGGCCAGTGCTTCGGCTGCCATGCGGGAGCCCCTCAGCTTGGCGTCGGAGTACCCGCTCTCGGCCAACAGCTGAACCCAATTCCTGATGCTCGGTTCCGCTTTCGCGAGCCTCGCCTCGATGTCCCGCTTGCGATCCTTCGCCGCATCTGGATCGGGTTGGGCCGCGGGCTTTTCTTCCTCGTTCGCTGCGGCGGGCGGACGGACCGCCAACGTCACTCGCCCGTCCGTTGCCTGCAGCGAAACCTTCAGGCCCTCCAACCCCGCCAGATCGTAGTCTACCGCGACGGTCCACTCCTTCGTGGGCGATTCCTGACGCCAGCTGGAACCGAATTCGAGCGAGCGATACCCTCCATAGACGATTCTGCCGTTGCCCAGATACAAGTTCTCGCCGTCTGCATCGCCGGGAAGGCTCAGGGTGTTCTGGCCGGGGTCATGAATCACTCGGCTGCCTTCCGCGTCCAATTGGAAACGATATGCGGGCGGCTTGGCCAAAGCCACAAACGCGGTACTGTCCTGACCGGCAACCTGAATCTCCAGCACGCAATGACGCAGCGCCTTGCGCAGGCGAGCGACCTGCGGATCGGCCGGCGCCGGGGACGAAGGATCGTCCGCTTCGTATTTCAAAATCCCCTGCTCGACGGCAAACCTGGCCAAGCGGATCGGCTGAGCCTGATTTTGGAACCGCGCCAGCACCGCGACGCTCTCCCCTCCCTCATCCACCTCGACCGACTGGAACGAGCCGAGTGAGCTGGCGGCCAAGAAGTCGCCCGAGCGCGCGGCGTCGTTCAGTCCCTCATGGCCGTGCAAGCGGATCGAGCAGTCGCCGCGCGGCAGATGGAGCAGCGGGATGGCCGCCGCTGGGCTGGACGCATCGGCCGTCAGGTCCTCCGGCACAGCGGTTGCCAACATGTCCGCACCGAAGGCAAACGGCGCCGCGAATTCCAGCGGCACCGAACGCAGCAGGCGGGGACGCGCCGGTCGCGGAACCGCCGGCCGGGAGGTGAACGGGTCGAAACCGCTCGGCGGCATGCGGGATTGGCTGGAGGACCCGTTGAAGGGCTCGTCAGGCCGCGGCGTCTGGCCCGGCACATTCGAGTCCGGGACCGTCTTGGGGCCGAATGGGTCGCTGGAGCCGGGGCTCAGGGTCAGGCTTTCCGCGATCTCCGGCCACAGCTTCCCCTCCGGCGAGGCGAGTTCCGGTATCGGGACGGGCGGCAGCCTTTCCCCGACTGTGACCGGCGGTTCATCCTGCGGCTTGAGGTCGACGACGACTTGCCAACTGCGCCACGTCTCCAGCATCCAGTTCCCGAACAGGGCCAGCCCCAGCGCCACCAGGGCTCCCCCGCCGATGACGCTGGGCAGGATCCACACCAGCGGATTCATCGGCTTGTCGTCCTGCGGCCGCGACGGGCCAGACGGCGCCAGCCACCGGCGGGTGGTCAAATAGCGAGTTGCCTTTACGGCAAACTCGTCGGGCAGCTTGCCGGCAGGAATCGCGGCGTGCGAGATCAATTCCTCCAGCAACCGGCGCTTGACGTTCGCTTGCTTGTCGTCGGGATACCAGGCGTGAGGCATGGCCCGGACCAGGGCCACCACCATCTCCGCCGCCGCTCGTTGGAAAACGGACCCATCTGGCGGCACAAGTCGGCGAAGCGCTCGAAGCACTCCTGGAATTTGCGCCAGGCACGCACCCGGTCGTCGCCCTTGGGCAGCCAGCGGCCCCCGGATCGGATCGCGGCCAATTGCTGGAAAAACTGCTCCGGATGTTCGGGCAACTTCTGCAGCCAAATCAGAACGCGCTGGCCGATGATGGGCTCGTCCTTCGGATACATGGCGGCCAGCGGGCCCAGGTGCAGAATGACCGAACTGAGCTGTTCGTCGTCCAACACGCGGATCACGGCGGACAGCGTTGGCGTGAGCGAGGGCTGGGTCGAAGACAGGTAGATCAGCGGAGCCAGAAAGTTCCGGATCTGCTCTTCGGGGGTCGAGCGGAACCAGGCGGCGAGGAATTTCGGGGGCAACTGCCGGCACAGCCTGGGCAGCAGCGCATCCGCCGCCCGGCCCTCGGCAGCCAGCGTCTTCAACTCCGACCAGACAAACTCACAGCCCTCCGGCAGCTTGCCATTGGCAGCCACGAACTTCGCCAAGCGGGCCGTTTTCTGGTCCACCGGCACGTCGTCACGAGCCAGCCAGGCCGGCCAGTCGAAGTTGGGAGAGGTTTCTGCCATATCGATGCCATTCGTTAACGATCAAGTCCCAGGCCCTATGAACATAACCCGATTTCCCGTTGTCCGGCGCGCGCTTTCTTGGGATAGGCTTCCCGATCCGTCACTGGCCGGACAGGAAAGCTTGACCTGACTCTATTTGCTTTCGGCCGGGCGCCACGTCGGGCACCCGGCAATCGGTCGTTTCCGCATCGCTCGCCATCCCCCGCGGGAGAGCGGCTTTCATCACGCGGAGCGTGATGGCTACTTTGCAATCACCAGGACGCGGACGGGGACCGTACCCTTGGCGTCCTTCCTGCGGTCCGGGACCGGGACGGTCCGGTAGACGTTCGCTTCGACCGAAGTCAGGCTTTCAAGAGCCATTTTCAGCGAGCGCTGCAGTTTCGCTTTTTCCGAGTTCCCGATCGCATCCAATTCATCCCGCAGTTTATTCCTCTGAGGTTCCACCGCGCGCCGATGCAGGGACCGAGAGACCCACAACGCGAACGGCCCTTTACTAGGGTCGCCCTCAGGCAGGGTCAAACCTAGCACCTCAGCCGCCTCCTGAGCCCATTTGAACTTCTGCTCCGGCGTCTTCTTCCCTTGCTCCTCCAAAAACGTCATGCATGCCGCAATTTCTTTCTCCTCCGGGTTCATGTTTAGATTGGGTTTAAGCGTATTCAGCCGTGCCATCGTGGCGGACGGCCCTGGAAGCCTGCCCTCCCATTCATCCAGTTTCGCGAGTTTCTTTGACACTTCCTGGAATCTAGCGTCCGGGACGAACTCCGGTTCCGTTTGGACAGCGACAACGAGGGACTCAGCCCCACGCTGGCTGCATACCATGTTTACGCTCTTCAAGCCGGCTTCGCCATAGCCTGACAGCCGATTCTGCTGCATGAAATCTGCCAAAGCCCAGGTATCGGATGGAGGCTGTGTTGGAGCATCAGCCCCGAAGTTCGTGTCTCGATCACCACATTTCAGGCGCCCCGAACCGAGGTAGAACTTCGCGTCGCCGGGAGGGGCGTCTCCCGGCTCTAGCTTCAGCGTGGCTTCAGATCGCATCTTCGTGAGATCAGGAGGGGCAAACGGGAACCCTTCCGCCACCTGGCGCGGTTGCTGCAGCGCGATGTACCGCGGCACACCGGCCTTGTTGTCCAGGATTTCCAGCACGCAGAACCGCAAGCGGCGCTGGGCCTCGGCCAAGTAGGGAGTGTCAGACGTCTTGATTTCCAGTTGAATCAAACGATTACTCGCGACGTCAAGTTTGGCTGCGGTAACGTCTGTTCCTCTCGCCTTGACTCTGACGTCCAGTCCTTTCTCTCGATCCTTTACAGTAGGCCTCTCCGCCCTGGCATCGACAATCTCGACGGTTTCGCTACCGCTTGGATACTTGTCCTTCAGCGACTCGCAGCCGTGCAGGTGCAGCGTGAAATCCGAGACGTTCGCTTCGATCTTGGCGAGTTCAAATACGTGTTCGTTGCCGGGTACCACAACAACATCTCGTTCGGGGGCCTCGGCCACGGGGTAGGCCGGCGGCGTCGGTTTCGGCGGCGGTTCGGGCGGCGGTTTGGGTTTGGACTCCTTCGCGGGTTGGGCTGGTGACGGTGCAGTCTGCTGGGCTGGGGCCGGCGAGGCACCGCTCGGCGACGCGGCCTGTGTTGAGGAACCTGCCGGCTGCGGTGCGGCTTCGGGCTGTTGTCCGGGTTGCGTTTCCTGTTCGCCGGGTTGTTCTTGTGGCTCGCCGGTGTTGTCCGCGGGCGGTGGGTTCGTTTTCGGGCCCTCGGCGACGGGCGTCTCCCCGGTGGTGCGGCCGGAAGGCAGGAGCTTGATCACTTTGTTTCCCACCACGAGAACCGCCACGGCAAAGGCGATCAAAGCTACGGCGCCGGCGGCGCGCAACACGGTCCTGCCATGTTCTTTCAGCCACGTGTTCCCCGCGCCTGGCTGCCCCTTCCTGGCCGGCGCAGCCGCGCGGCTTGTGGGAGTCGCGAGCCCCCGGAAAGTTTGAGAGATCTGCCGAAAATAGTCCTTGGTCAATAGATCGGCGAGGCCGTACTCCCGTGTTAGTGCATCGACGAACGTCCCGATTTCGGAGTGATTGTTGCGCACCGCCTCGCAGTCCGCGTCGTACCTGGAGAAGCACTGATCGAGCTGCCGGCAGAGTTTTTGGGTGAACTCCTGGCTCTTGCCCTTGATGCGGACGCCCGGCTGGCTTTGCTTCTCGTTTTTGGCGATATCCAGGATTGCTCTCAACCTGCCCCAGGCCTTGGCACGCGAGGCAAGCTCGTCCTCCAGCAGCGGCAGGGCGGCGTCCAACCCTTTGACCGCTTGGGCGAACCGTGCGGGCTTGCGGTGCAGATCGTTCAACGCCTGCCTGAGCGACGGCGCCAGGATGGTCTTCAGCAGCGGGCCCTGCGCCGTGATCTCGGGCTGGAGGTCCGGCATCAGCGCGGTGACGTCGAATTGCGGGCGGCCGGCGATCCGTCCCAGGATGTCCTGTCTTTCGTCCGCATGCATCGGCGCCCGCAGGACGCTGCGGAACAGCAGGTTCAGGCCGGCGTCGGGAACGCTGTCCAGTTGCGACTTGATCAGCTGAGGCGTCACGCACGACGATTGAAACAGATCAAACGCCACGGGCGGCTTGGTCGAGCCCTGAGTCGGCTGTTCCTTCCAGAACCAGTCGCAGTCTCCCGGCAGCTGGTTGTGTCTGGCCACATAATGCCGCAGCGCGTGCAACTTGTAGCCTCGTGCCACGTCGCCCGCTCCCAGCAGCTTGTCCAAGTCCCCCAGCGGCATCCGTTCGACCAGATAAGCGACGGCGGTCGTGCAGTTGTCGTTCCCTTCGCCCTGGACGGCGATCTCGAGCAGCAGCGGCAGGTATTCGCCGGGGGACTTGAGCACCCGGTCCAGGTAGGCGGGATCCGCTGCTCCCGCCAGCTTCTGGCGGACCGCCTTGCGGACAAAGGCCCTCTGGGCCGGCAGCTTGTCCCAGGCCGCATGGTCGACGCCGGGCGTCAAATTCAGGACTTGTTCGCTCACGGTCTTCGCCTGGACCACGTCTTCCAGATCGCCGGTGCGCGTCAAGTCGCAACCCTGGAAATGGGCCAGTTTGTCGTCGATCGACCGAGCCAGCGTGGGAGCGTCTTTTTCGGGCACATTGACCAAACTGCCCAGCACAAAGTCGGCGTACTTCGCCTGCGGCGCCCGCAACTCCGAAGCCTTGTACTCCCAGGTATTGACCACAAAGCCCCGCCGATACCGCTCCGGGGGCACGTCGCCGCCGGCGCGCTCGTTGTCGAAAGTGAACGCGGCCAGCGAGGTCACTAGCCGGTCGGCGTTGGTCTCGAACGTGGAAAAGCTGATCGACTTCCGCAGCGGGGGTGGCAGCAGCCGGGCGATGCCGTAGAAGAACAGCACGGCCACGGCGGGCTCGGCCAGGATCAGCAGGGATTCCCGCGGCTGGTCGGCGATTTCCAGGTAGCCCATCAGCGCTTGGCGGAACCGCTTTCGCCGATCCTCCACGCTCATCTGGCGCCACCGCTCGGGGATCACCGTCGGGTCGGGCGTGTAGAACTTGCCGCGGGGTTCGGGCGGCGTATTGAGAAAGCTCCACAAGACCCGCTCGTCGACCGCCGCCGGTTTGCCGTTGCGCAACGCGGCCAGGCTCGTGGCCGGCGGCAGTTCGTACTTGAATGTTTCACTATCCTCGATCATCCAGCCCGAGGCATTCCACAGCTTCAGGCATTCGATCACATCCCAGGGGGTTTCGGCAGGCTTGATTTCCGACGTCAGGACGTGGGCAAAGTACGAGCCGACCCGGCCGGCGCAGTCCGTTTTGCGATAGCTGATATAGCCCAGGGCCTGCAGACCCGACATGGACGGAGTAAAGAACAGCCGGTGCGGGGCGTCCTGCGGCGCCAGCTTCTGCTTCCTGTCCGGCGGCGTCTCCTTGGGCAAGTAGTAATACAGAAAGCGTTCGATCGTGCGAAAATGCCGCCGCAGTTCGCTCTGGGAAAACGAGCTGGCCCGGGCACTGTACCCCAACACCCGATCCTTTGACTCGCCCGACGTCCGGCGCTCGATCGCCGAACTGCCGTACGTGCAGTGCGTGGCGTAAAGTTGGTGAATGATGTTGCTCATCGGATTACTCCGAAGGGCGGTCTAACAAAACGATTCTCGGATCCGTGTCACGTTCGAGCAGCTTGCCGTTTTTCAGTCCTGCCGCCCCGGCTGCTTCCCCCTCCGGTTTAATCACGATCACCCGGATGTGGTCGGGATCGCCGGGTTGCTTATCGTGCCCAAGGGCCCCGTAGGGCACCAAACGGTAGACAACTGCCTGAACCTTCACCCGATCCTTCAGCCAGTTGGCGAACGAGGCCTCGTTGGCTTTGGCCCGCTTCCGACGGTCGCCGTGTGCTGCCTTCAGGTTTTCAATCTCCTGCTGAAGGGAATCGATCTCCTTCCTCGTCTCGGCCAGAAGCGTTCCTCTGACCCATGCCTGGTACCTTCGCAATTCCTCGTCGAACGCCTTGACTGCTTCTTGCTCAAGGGAATTGTCGAGCTGTCTCACGAGGTCGGCATGCCGCTTGGGAAGCTTTGGCGGTGACGAAGGATCTGTGATCTTTATCTCGAAACATAGGGTGTCGGTGTCCTTGTACCAATCGGTCAATTTCTTGAAGTTTTGTTCATGTCTTAAATTCTTTGCCGTGGGCCCGTCTGCGGTACTCTCACTGGTCTCGCGAAGTAGGTTCTCGATCTTGTTCTTCCTTTGCGTCAGGTCATCTACCCGGCCTCTCGTCTCCTCCAACTCGTTCGAGTAAATCGTTGGCTCCAACGATAGTGTGACAACGCCATCAGTAAGATCGACGCGGACTCTAATATCATCCAATCCGAGTGCTTGGGCGAGCGACGGAATCGCCCACTTCTCTGTTTCGGGCTTGATCTCCCAGGAATCACCGAAGTGGTACGTTTGCTGCTTCGCGTCAATGACCAGCCCGGAACCTAGGTAGAGCTTATTCCAGGGAGAGAACTTCTCGTTTCTAGGATCAAACTTGGGCATGGGGGCTTGCAGGTTCTTGTCAGCGGCAGTCGCAGGACCAGTTTCACAAAGCGTGAAGGTGTGTTGGACCGGCTTGACGAGCGCCACATAGATTGGATCCTCGGCAGCACCTCGACTACTTGGAGCCAGTTCGACAACTGAGTACTGCAATGCGTCGCTCTGCAGCGATGGCAAGAGTTTGTTCACGGGCCGATAATCGAAACTGGATCTTAGCTGTCGTCCGTCGTTGGTAATGTAGAACAGGGCGATTACGTTCTTTGCAGAATTGTACACAAGACACACTTCTAGTCCGTTGTCACTGCGAGGCGGTCTTCCCAAGAACTCAACTTGCTGTCCGAGGCGATCGCTGACAAAAGCGAGGAACTTGAGCCCATGAAACCGAATCTCCACGTCAGCCTGGAGGTCCTGTTTCAAGATCGTCATAACATTCCCCGCCTTCATGAACTCCATGTCGTTCGAGGGTGGTTCTGCGACCAACGCCTTGGCTGGCAGCAATACCGTCGGCTCGGTCTTCTCCGGTGCGGGACCTTCCTTGGGAGTTGGTACGGCGGGTTGGACTGCGGCAGACGGTCTGGCCTGCGGTTCTTCGACGGAGTCATTTGCAGACGGACCACTTGTCTCACGCGGGGGCGGCTTTGGTGGCTCTGGAGTATCGAAGGGACTGTTAGGGGCTGGCGGTCTATCACCATCGGGGTGCGCGGCCGCCCCACCCGCGGACACTGGCGATTCCAATTCTGGCCGCTTGGCTGTCTCCTTAGGTTTTGCACTTGGTCTTACAGCCGGTCGCGGCGCAACGGGGCCAGATGCTGGTGTGGTCTGAGGCGGAGGAGCCTTCGTCGTGCCGTCCGGCGGGGCATCACGTGCCTGCTGCGGCATCGTCGCACTTGTCGTTCCGGGCTTCGGCATAGGATCAGCTGGCTGAGACGCTGGCGGCCCGGCCGCCTGTTCACGTCCTGATAATGTCGTCTGTTCAAGCCCGTTGCTGGCCCGTGCCTGGCCCCGATCTCTCGCCACAAAAAAATCCCCAGCAACACTGCCAGCAGGACGATTAGTGTCGTCGCGAGTAGTTTCGTGACGGAACTCAATCGCTGTGTCGTGCGCTCTTCTTTCTCGGCTTGCGCCGCTGCCACCGCCTCTCGGATCCGCTTCTGCTCGGCTTCGTCCTTTCGCAGCACGGCAGCCAAATAGGGCTCCGATTCTTGGGACAGGCAATGGCCGATTCCAGAGTCCTTGGCCAGGCCGCAGAGCAAGGCGGCGATTTTCTGAGATCGGTCACGTGCGGACTGCGGGGGGCCGAGACTCGAGACCCAGGGGATCAACAGCGTGCCGGCCTGCTGCTCGAATTCCCACGGCCCGAACCCTTTGGCGCCTCGCCCAAGAACGGAACTTTGGGCGCCGGCCTGCTGTTGATAGCCGTCGACTTTCTTTTTCAGATCGAGCCAGCCGTGAATGCCGGCTGCGGCGGCGGCGCCGGTCCATAACGGCTGGGCGATCTCCAGGAGGGCCATCGTCTCGGCGAATCGCGAGGGCTGATCGGGCAACTGTTCCAGGAGCTTGCACAGGTGCGGGACGAGCACGGGCCGGAGCACGTCCGCATGTGCGGCCAGCTTCGCGACCAACTCGCCCACCAGCGATTGAATGTTGAACGCCGGGCGTCCCGCAAGGCGCGTAAGGATGTCTCGTCTGTCGGACGCATCCAGGCCGCCGGTCAACACGTCTCGAAACAGCAAGTTGAGCGCTTCATCGGGAACGCCGCCCAGCGAATCGCGGAGGACCTGCGCCGTGGTTTCGGGCGAATGCAACAATTCGAACAGCAGCGGCGGCCGCGGCGAGCCGTGCTGGACGCTCGGCGGCGTCCACAACCAGCGGCAGGGATGCGGCAAGCGGCGGTGCGTGGCGACGTAGTGCCGCAGGGCGTGCAGCTTGTACCGCCGAGCTTCTTCGCCCCCGCCCAGCAGTTGGTCCAGTTGCTCCAACGGCTCGACGCGTTCGACCAGATAGGTCAGCGACTCGGCGCAGTCGTCTTCTCCGGCGGCGCTGAGCGCGAACTCGAAGATCAGCGGCAGGTGCTCAGGCGACTTCAGCAGCCGGTCCAACAAGGCGGCGTTGGGCGTGCCTCGCAGTTGCTGGCGGACGGCCTTCATGACGTAAGCCCGCTGCGGCGGCGATTTCTGCCACGAGTCGTCGGGCGGCGGTCCCGCGCCCGGCTCGAAGATCTGCCGGACGGCGGCATGAGCCCGGGCCAGCGGTTCCAACTCGGCGGCCTGTGTGACGCCCACCGCCTGGAAACGGGCCAGGATGTGATCGATGGACTCTGCCAAGTTCGCGGCGTCGGTATCGGCACGGCCAACCAACGGGGAGAGCAGCAAATCCGCGTAGCGGCCTTGCGTGTACCGTAGCGGCGAGGCGCGGTCCGCCCGCCAGGTATTGACGACAAACCCGCGCTTGTACCGCTCGTCGGGCACGTCGCCGCCGGCCCGCTCGTCGTCGAACGTCAGCGCGGCCAGGGCCGTGATGAGTCGGTCGGCTGTGGCTTCAAAGGTGGAAAAACTCAACGCCGTCCGCAGTTCCGCGGGCAGCAGCCGGGCGATGCCGTAGAAGAACAGGACGGCGATCGGCGGCTCGGCCAACAGCAGCAGCGACTCCCGAGGCTGCGACGCGGCTTCGAGGTAGCCGGTCAGGGCCAGCCGGAAAAAACGTTGCCGATCCGCGACCGGCATCTGCCGCCAGCGATCCGGGATCAGCTTCGCATCGGGCGCATGGAACGAACCGCCGGGAGGCGTATTCAGGAAACTCCACAGCACCCGTTCATCCAGCGGCCGGTCACTGCCGGATCGCAGCGAGGACAGAGCGGGCAACGGCGGCAGGTCGTAGGAAAAGGCGGGGCTGTCTTCCAGCACCCAGCCCGGCGCGTTCCACAGTTGCAGGCACTCGATCACATCCCACGGCCCGCCGGTCCCATTGGCGTCGGCGGTCAGCACGTGGCCGAAATAGGAACCGACGCGGCCGGCGCAGTCCGTTTGGCGGTAGGTGATATGGCCCAGGGCCTGCAGCCCGGACACCGCGGGGCAGAAGAACAAGCGGTGCGGGGCCGCTTGCGGTGTGAGGGATTGCTTCTTGTCCGGCGGCGTGTCCTTGGGCAAGTAGTAGTACAGAAAGCGTTCGATCGTGCGGAAGTGCCGCCGCAAATCGGCTTGCGAATAGGAACTGGCCCGCGCGCTGTAGCCCAGCACCCGGTCGCGCACATCCCCCGTCTCGCGGCGTTCGATGGCCGAACTCGCGTAGGTGCAATGCGTCGCGTAGGTTTGCTGGATCGAACTCATCGGGCTGACCCGTGTTGCTGTCCTCGTATTGATCCGTCTACCGGCGTCTGCAGCCGCCTCCACCGTAGCCCTCTCGCTCCGCGAGAGGGTTGCTTTTCATCTCGCGGAGCGAGATGGCTACTCTGGCAGATCCTCTCGCCGCTAATCACTGCGTTTCCGTCCCCAACTGCAGGTCCGGCTTGGCCACGCTCTCGCCCGGCTCCACCACCAAGACGCGGATCTGCCGCGATTCGCCCGGAGCGTCGTAGGGCACCAAGCGGTAGATGTAGGCCTGGACCTGGACGCCCGCTTTCAGCCATTCCTTGAACTTTTGTTCCTGCCCGGCGGCGCCATCAAACTCCTGCTCGATCTTCCCGATCTGCTCCTCCAAGGAAGCGATTTCTGTGTTCGCGGCAGGAACGAGCTTGTCCCTAATCCAGTTGCCAAATCTTCCCCACGCGTTAGTGAACTCCTGTCTGTAGTTCTCCATACGCCTTGCGTTTTGTGCGAGAACATCGTTCATCTCTGCTGCTGTCGGCGGTCTTGGCTGGCCTCGGTCGTTCACCTTCGGGGTGAGTTGAACCTCCTGGGGCCGCGCCGGAAACACGGGGAGTTCCTCTGCAAACTTGATCTCATCGCGTAGGTTCTTCGCAGCCGCGATCCCGACATCGGGACGGCGCAAGTCGATCCGGGCGAGGGCTTTGACGAAGTTTTCGATCTTCTTCTTGCGATCTCTGAGAGGCCCCAGTTTATTCTTCTTCTCGTCGACCACCGCCTTGTCGATCTTGGGCGGGGGTATTTTCAGCGAAAGCCTGACTTGGCCGATATCAGACTCGGGCTCTTGCAGTTCGATCGTCGCATCCTCAGTTCCGCCGAGTGCCTGGTTGAGTTTCGGTACGGCCCACGTCACGCGTGGGCCTTCCTGTTTCCACGATTGGCCAAACTCAAAGTCGCCTTCCGGATGAACGATCTTGCCCCCACCCAGATACAACTTGCCCCAGGGAAGTACGTTCGGTCTCAACGAGTTCGTGAAACCTTGGATATGGACACCACCATGGGGTTCCAGAGGAAAGCTGGCCGCAACGGGCTTGATCAACGCCACGAATCGAGGCGGCGGCTTGGACTTCGGACGCAGCTCGACAACGCAATAGCGTAAGACCTTCTGCTGGAGTACTTCTCGCGGCCCGAATCCATCCTTCAAGAGGGTGGTGTCGTCGAGGCTGCAGGACAGTGTCCCGTCCGACCTCAGATCCAAAGTAGCCAACGGGTAGGGATCCCTTCGCGTCTCTTTGAACTTCGCAGACAGCCTGAGCGCAGTCTTCTTGAAGTCCGCCTCGATCCTGTCAAGTTCTCCGTAAACGTTTGAAGTAGGCATGGCAGACGTCGCGCCGTCCGAGAGCGGAACTCGCTTGGCAAGCACGGTGCCGTGTATTCGGTGCGGCACTTCTCTTGGGTCAAGCCCGTGGAGAATGTCGAACGGGCCTGGTCCCAAGTTTTCAAAAGCGTTATCGTTGGGACTTTCTGCGATGAAGACTTGGATCGCTGACACTGGCTCTGCGGATGCCGCCTCAACCGGCGCTTTGGCCGGAGGCGCGGTTTCGGGGGGCTTGCCCTCTGCCGGCACGGATTTCGCATCTTTGGGGAGCGTCGTGGACTCTTCCACAGTTTCCATCGGCGTCGGCCCCTCAGCGGGAGTGCCGCCTCCAAGCTTCGGCGGGCCCGGAGGCTCCGCAGCTTTTTCCGGCGTACCGTCCTTGGGAGGTTCGGTGGGTGGCGGGGTTTCCTGAGCCGGACCGGGCGCGGACTTGCTTGCGTCAACGTGTGCAGGTTTCTTACCGGCATCGCCGGCCTGATCTCCCGGCTTGCCGGATTCAGTTGGTGTCGCCGGCGATTCTCCCGGTTTGGATTTCGAGCGGTCATCCCCGGACGTGGACGCACCGCCAGCCCCGGCTCCCTGTTCTGTCTCCGTCGGACCCTCTGCCACGGGACCGCGCTCCTGGAGGTTTCTCACGACGATCATGAGTGCCATCAGCAGAACAATCGCTCCCACCACGATTCCCCCGGTCAGCACCTGATGCTCCCGCACCCACGCCGCCGGACCGAGGTTGGCGATCATCTTCTTGGTACGGTCATCTTTCCGGAAGTGCGCCATCAGGTAACGGTCGAACTTGTCCGCCTCCGGCAACAGTTGGCTCAGCTGATACGTCGCGGCGACTTGGCGGACGAAGGTGCCGAATTCCTTGAAGTTGTCCCTGCGGAAAGCATCGTACTGTTCGAAGGGAAAACAGCGGTCCAGGGATTTGCAGATTTCTTCGGTAAACGTCCAGACCTTGCGTCCCGACGGGACCAACTGCTTCAAGGCCGTTTGTTGCTGGGACGCCATGTCCTTCTGGTACTTATCAAAGGTCGCCTTCAAGTCCACCCAGGCTCGGGCGCGGGACGCGATGACGGGCTCCGCGGTCAGCAGCGAGCGGGCGGCGTCCAGGGCAGACGTGATTTCGCCGAACCGGCCGGGATGCTCGTGGACGTGATCCAGCGCAGTCTTCAAGGGCGCAAAGAGGATCGAAGACAACAGCGCGCCGTGCGTCGCCAAGTCGGATTTGACGTCGTTGACCAGGGTGATGACGTCGAAACCGGGTCGTCCGGCGATCCGCGTCAGCAGGTCATTCCGGTCGGACTGATCGAGGGGCGCTTTCAGCAGTCCGCGGAACAGCAGGGCCAGGCCTTCGTCGGGCACCGTGGCGAAGGAATCTCGCACCACCTGAACGCTGACGCCGGACGACTGGAGCATCTCGATCAACAGCGGCGCCTTGTGCGGTCCCCGCCCGGCGGGCGTTTTCTCGCTCCACAACCAGCGGCAGCCGCCGGGGCCGCTGCCCGGCAAGCGGCGGTGCGTCTTGACGTAGTGCAGCAGGCCGTGCAATTTGTAGCGCCGCGCTCCGCCGCCGGCGCCCAGCAGCGCGTCCAGCTGGTCCAGCGGCTGCACCCGCTCGACCAGGTACTTGAGCGACGCCGCGCAATTGTCGTCGTCGTCGGCCTGGAGAGCGGTTTCCAGCATCAGCTGGAGATATTGCGGCGAATTCAGCACCTTGTTCAAGTAATCCGTGTCGGGCGCCGGCCCGGACAGCCTCTGGCGGATGGCCTTGCGGACGAAGGCGGTTTGCTTGTCCGACTTTTTCCAGCCCTCATGAGAAACATTGGGGGCCAGCCGCAGGATGGCCTCGGCCACGTCATGCGCCTTGACGAACTCCTCCAACTCGTCTGCCTTGCTGGCGTCGGCCTGCTGGAACCGGGCCAATTTCTGGTCGATGGCGCGGCCCAGGTCGGCGGCGCTGGCGTCAGCCGCGTTGACCAGGCTGGCCAGCACGAAGTCCGCGTATTTCGCTTGCGGGTCGCTCAGTTCCGACGCCCGGTCCTGCCAGGTGTTGATCACAAACCCGCGGCGGTAACGTTCCGGCGGGATCTCCCCGCCGCGGCCTTCGACGTCGAAGGTCAGCGCGGCCAACGTCGTGACCAGCCGGTCGGCGTTGGTCTCGAATGTCGAGAAACTCAACTTGGCGCGCAAGCCCGCGGGCAGCAGGCGGGCGATGCCGTAGAAGAACAGCACCGACACGGCCGGCTCGACCAACAACAGCAGCGACTCCCGCCCCTTGGACGAGACCTCCAGGTAGCCCATCAGCGCCAGCCGGAAGCAGCGCTGCCGGTCGTCCACGCTCATCCGCGTCCAGCGGTCCGGCAGCTGCAACGGGCCGGGGCAATAGAAGGTTCCTCCCGCCGGTGTGTTCAGAAAGCTCCACAGCACCCGTTCGTCGACGGCGGGCTGGGTGCCGCCGCGCAAGTCGGACAGCTTGCCCAGGAGTTGCAGGTCGTACGGAAACGTCTCGCGGTCTTCGGTGACCCACCCCGGTGAATTCCACAGCTGGAGGCATTCCAGGACGTCCCAGGGCGGCTCGTTGGCGGCGATGGGCGAGGCCAGGACGTGGGCAAAGTACGAGCCCACGCGGCCGGCACAGTCCGTCTGGCGGTAACTGATGTAGCCCAGCGCCTGCAGTCCCGACAGCGACGGGCAGAAGAACAGCCGCTGCGGGGCGCTCCGTGGGGTGAGCGTCTGCTTCTGGTCCGGTTGCGTCTCCTTGGGCAGGTAGTAATACAGGAAGCGTTCGATGGTCCGAAAGTGCCGCCGCAAGTCGCTTTGGGTAAACGAACTGGCGCGGGCACTGTAGCCCAGTACCCGATCCTTCGAATCGCCGCTCGTCCGGCGTTCGATGGCCGAACTGCCGTAAGTACAGTGCGTGGCATACAGCTGATGGATTGCACCCATCCCAACGCTCCTCACACCGCCGGGCCGCATCACGCCGGACCGCCCGCGGCACGTTTCCCCCCGCCACCTGACCGACTCGCCCCGCTTACGTCAACGCAGGCTCGCGCTCCCCAACCCAAAAGGTCACTGAAAACAACCACGAACTACACGAATGACACGAATAAGGCTCGCGCTCCTCAACCCAAAAGGTCACTGAAAACAACCACGAATTACACGAATGACACGAATAAGGCTCGCGCTCCTCAACCCAAAAGGTCACTGAAAA
>CAZAQY010000137.1:0-5037 GCA_964486845.1 uncultured Pirellulaceae bacterium | reverse complement strand
CAACCACGAATTACACGAATGACACGAATAAGGAGATCACAGCACAATGCGTTCGTACTCGAGTTTTGGGTAGTGGCCGAAATTCACCAGCAACCCAAGGCGGTGGCCAGTAGCCCGGAGGTAATTGTGGACCTGCGCCCGGAACTCGTCGCAGAGTTCCTTGACTGCCTTAATCTCCAAAATGACCTTCCCGAAGCAAATGAAATCCGGCTCGTATCCCTTTTTCAACAGGCGGCCTTTGTAACGAAGTTCCAAGAGAGCCTGCGGCACAAACGGGATTCCCCGATCCTGCAATTCGATCTCCAGGCATTCCTGGTATACCGGCTCCAGAAAACCACAACCCATCTCGTTGTACACCTCGAAGCACGCCCCGATAATTAGGTAGCTCTCTTGAGCGAGAACGATTTCTGCCATACCTCTCCCACCCTTTTCTTCATTCGTGTGATTCGTGTGATTCGTGGTTGCGTTCCTTGAAGACCCTTCGACAACAAGCTCCCTGATGTTTCGAATCTCGCTTCCAGCATTACCATCTCCGCCGGGTCTGCTGCTGCCCCGGCCCGGCCAGTTCCAGACGTCCCAGGATCAGCGGTTCGCTGAAGAACTGTTCGAAGCCCACGTCCAGCACGGCCCAGACGACCACGTAGCCGGTATTCCATTCCATTTTGGGGTGGATGACCCGTTTGCCACCCCCTCCCTCGTATTGCTCGCGCGTCACGGCGTTCAGGGATTCGGGCAGCGCGAGATCGCGTGGCGATTGATCGCGGCCCGGCCTCTGGCGGCAAATGCCGAGGTAGCAGCGGTCGGTAAACCGCCGATCGGGCCATGACCAGCGGGCCTCCCAGGTATTGCGCAGGCCACGGATCAGGCCCTGCCGCTTCATCGCAAACGGTTTCAGCCCGATGCAGTCTGCGGGCAGGATGTGATCCCGGATCATTTTCACCAGTTCCGTGCGGTACGTGCCCAGCAGTTTTCCATAACGGCGCACGATGTCCGCATCGAACGATTCGCGAAACTCGGCCGGGTTGCCCGAGCGAATGACGGCGATCAACTGCTGGGCTCCTTCGATTCCCTGGCGGATCACCGCCACCGCATCCGACAATCCGCGGGCGAGCGGAAAGCCTTGCAGCAGGGGATCGGTCGCCAAGGTGGCCACCAGGCTGTCGTCCCCGGCGCGGACGGCCGCGTCCAGCCGTTCGATCAACGACCGGCGGTTGGCGGCGGTATGGTGCTTGGCCCGCCAAGACTGGGCCTCGGGGCAGTCCTTCAGCAGATGGTCCTGCCAGATCTCCAGGAGCCGGCGGTCCAGTTCATCCGGCGGCAGGGCCGGCGTCAGCTGTTGCAGTTGGCTCAACAGGGGCGCGCGTTGTTCGGCCAGCCGCACGCGTTGTTCGCCGCCGGGATCCAGCCAGTGCCGCACTTGGAGCCGATTCAGCTCGCCGCCGGCCGCAGCCAGTTCCGCTTCGGACGCCGCGCCGGCGACGACGCCTTGAATCCGCTGGTACGTGCCGAGCCGTTGCCGTGCCTGGTCCAGGCGTTGCTGCAGGGCGGAATCGAAGGAGTACCCGGCCGGGATCGCGCGGGCGGACTGGACGATCTGCTGTTCGCCGGCGGGCGTCGGCTGGGCGGCCTGCTGAACCAGTTGCCGTACGCGCTGGACCGATTGCAGCCGTTGCTTGGCCTGGTTCAGCGCCGGCCGGTGGGCTTCGGCCGTGGGCCAGCCGGCAAACAACGGCTCTTTCCAGCAGCCGATCAATTGCCGGTCGTTCTGCTCGCCGGGCGTACGATCCACGGCGCTGAACATGTCCCAGGCTTCCCCGCGCTGGATGGCCAGTTCGATTTGGGGGCGCTGGGGGTCGGCCTGGGGATGGCCCTGCAGCTGGCACAGTCGTCTCCAAGCTTGGGCCAGTCGCCGGTGATCGCAGGGCGAGTGGCGGAGCAGGGCGAGCACCTCGTTGCACAGCTGGTTCTTTTCGCGCCACGCGCCGGCGTCGGACTTGAAGGCCAGCACCTGCGGGCCGGTGCGGGTGTCCAGCAGCGCGGCGTTGGCGTCCCAGATGGCGACCAGGTTCTGCCATTGGCTTTGCTGCTTGGCCGCCTGCATCTGCTGCAGCAACTGCAGAACCTTCGGCGCGTGCCGGGCCACGCTCACCAGGGGCTGGGCGGCCGGGTAGTCGTCCAGCAGGCGCGGGACGTAGCACTGCTTCATCCCCACCTCGTCGCCCGCCCGGACCTTGGGCTCCAGCGTTTGCCGGCACTGGACGCGCTCGCGGGCGTTCTGGATCAGCGGCTGCAAGTCCGGCGGGGCGTCCTTGGTCGAGCCCTTGCGGGTGACCAGTTCCACCGCTTCGTCGAACGATTTCTTGCTGAGCAGGCTGCGGACCTGATCGTAGGAGAAAAGGAGCTGCTTGAGTCGCGGCACCTTTTCCATCTTGGGTTCCCGCCACAAGTCGAACAGGTCCTGCGACAGCCGCTTGACATCCTGGTCCGGCGAACTCTGCAGCGCACGATACAGCTGGGACGTGCCGGGCTCGTTCAGGTCTTCCTTGCGGATCAGCAGCTTTTCGTAGTTGACGGGTTCGACGTAGTCCTTCCACAGGTTGGGAGCGGCGGCCAGGGCCCGCAGCGCCACCAGGATGAACAGCGCCGAGAAATTGTCCAGGTCGGCGCTTAGCTTGGTATCCACATCCCGTTTTGGGTGCTGGTAAGGTTCGACCCCCAATTCCAAGTTCTGCAGTCCGACCAGTTGGGGCACGCACATACAGTCGTAGTCGACCAGCTTCAGTTCGTCCTGCTCCGTGACCATGATGTTGTTGTGCTGCAGGTCGCCGTGGGAGATTTGGGCCTCGTTCAGTTCCGAGACCAATTCGACCCACTGATCGACCGACCGGAACAGCTTGCGCTGATCGCGAGCGACGCACCGGTCGCGGACCCACTCGTACAGCGTCACGCCGGAGACCCACTCCATGGTCACCAGCGGATACATCTTGCCGTCTTTCAGGGAGCGGATGCCTTTGTCGTGGTAGCAGAAGTGGACGATCGAGCTGAGGTGGTTGTGCTGATTCAGGTAGTCGCTGATGACGTGATAGCGTTCGTTGCGTTCCTTGCCCTTGTCGCTGGTGAACGCCCGGACCGCCATGCTGCGTCCGCCGGGCAGGTTGGCCTTGTACACGACGGCGAATTGGCCGGCGATGCCCAGCGGCAGCTTCCTCGCGTCCCGCTCGATCGCGGCCTGCTGCAGTTCCTTGTCCTTGAACGCGACTTTCGGGTTCTGCAATGCCGCAGCGTAATCTGCCGCCATAGGCCAGGGCATCTTCGCCTCCCTTCCCAATTCAGCTAATTAGTCCACTCAGTGCAACACAGGATAGCCGTTCATGTGCAGCAGCCAACACAGGGGCTCCAGGATGCCGTAGGGCTGCAGGATACGGTCTCGCAAGTCGGTTTGCCCCAGTTCGCCCAGGCCGACGGGCGTTAGGGGAAAGAACATGTAGCGCCCGCCGAACGTGTTGCGGACCTGGCCCTCGACCCGCCATCCGGGCCAGATAAAGTCCCACATGCGGACGACCAAATCGGATCGCGCCCGCAGCAGCGCCATGGACATGGGCGGGTGGACCTCGTCGATGGCGCTCAGGTCGTCGTAGAATCGCTGCACTTCGCCGCCGATGTCCCCGGCGACGTTGCTCGACTGGACATTGACCAGCAGGTCGATCTTGGGCACGCAGATGGCCACCGGAGTGTGGTGGCGGCCGAGTTTGGCCCGGTCCGCCCGCGTGGTGGCGCTCTGCCGCAGGGCTTGCACGTCGGCCGCAAAATCGACGAACTCCTTGGCCTGGGGCTCGCTGTCCTGGGTCGGATCGCAAAACACCAGGTAGGCGTCCGCGATCAGCGCCCGGCGGCGTTGGGGCTGGTCCAGCGACATCCGCTGCATCACTTCGCCGGAGTAATCGAAGATGGACAGCAAGACGTTGGAGCGGCCCCAGCGGTCGCGGTCCTTGAAATCGAAAATCAGCGGGTGAGGCAGTTCGGCCACCTGCGTGGCGGCGGGACCGACGCGGTCGATGATGATGTCCTCGACCAGGCGGTCGAAATCCTCCCCGCTGCGCGAGCGGATCTTCTGAAACTCGATGCTCTCGTCGAAGTTGCCCTTGATCAACTCGCGGTACACCATTGCCGACCAGAGCGTTTTGCCCGAGGAGGGATGGCCCAACGTCGGGATGTACAGCTTCTCCTTCGATTGGTACGTGGCCAGAAACGAGAAGCCGCACTCCTGGTAATGCGCCCCGTCGATGACGTTGGTGCAGGCGACCGAGGACAAGGGCCCGAAGGAGCCGTGCTCGTCCGGCTTCAGCGTGCCCTCGGCCAAGCACATCGGACAAACCTTGGCAACTTCCTCGCGCCGCTTCCGCACGCGGCGGACAAACACGATCGCCCCGGCGAAGGTCAGCAGGATCAGGCCACAGCCGGTGGCGAAGCGAATTCGCTGCTTGACCGTCTCGCTCTTTGCCACGGCGGACTGGATCGAGGCGACGCTGGCCGTGAGATTGTCCAACTCCTCGGTGTCCTTCTGCAGGGCCAAGGCCACTTTCTCTTTGACCTTCGCGACGACGGCGGCGGCCAGAAATTGGGACCGCATATTCTGCCATATTTCCAGCAGCGCCTTGTCGGCTTCATGATCGCCGCGGTAACGCTCTTTCATGAACTTGTCCAAGGCATCCGGCGGCAGCGGAGCGGGTTTTTCGCCGTCCGGCGCAGGATCTTCCGCGGCGGGCGCCGGCGTCAGGTCCGCCACTTCCTTATCGAGCTTGTCAAGCGCCGAGTCGTTTTCGCTGTCCTGCCCGCCCGACAGGACGGAGCGGTAAATGGCGTCGCCGAAGAAGGTCGCCACCAGCGTGGCCAGCGCCAGCACGACGAGACTTATGCCCATCGCGATCGACAATCCGACGTGCTGCTGGCGATAGCCGTGGAGGTGGCGACGCAGTTCGCGACGGGTGCGATCCCAAATTGTGTCAGTGCTAGCACTAAACCATTTGGCTGCTAGCA
>CAZAQY010000136.1:0-22198 GCA_964486845.1 uncultured Pirellulaceae bacterium | reverse complement strand
GGTACAAGCCGATCTGGATCGACGACGGATTCTTCGGCGGCTGTGATTGATGTTTACCGGCGTTTGAGAAAGCTGAACGACTACTACGAAGTCGTCGGCATCGCCGAGTCGGATCCGGAGCTGTGCAAGTGCCGAGAAAAAGACCCGGCCTATCGCGACCTGCCGTGGATGACCGAAGAGCAACTGCTGAACACGACGGGCCTCCAGGCCGTGGCCGTGGAGGTCAGTTCCGCCGATGACCGCATCATGGAGATCACGGGACGCTGCATCGACGCCGGCCTGCACGTCCACCTGGACAAACCGGGCGGGGAATCGTTCAGCGGGTTCAAGAAGGTGCTCGACGAAGCCGGGCGGCGCAAGCTCGCCGTGCAACTCGGTTACATGTACCGGAACAATCCGGGCGTGCAGTTCTGCCAGCGGGCCGTTCGCGAGGGGTGGCTCGGGCAGGTCTTCGAGGTCGACTGCGTCATGAGCGTCACGCACTCGGTTGATTACCGCAAGTACCTGGCGCAGTATCCCGGCGGAACGATGTTCATCTTTGCCTGCCACTTGATTGACCTCGTGGTCAGCCTGCTGGGCAAGCCCGATCGGATCGCTACCTTCCCGCGGCAAACGCGCTCGGATGTGGGCGTCGAGATGTGCGACAACGGACTGATCGTGTTCGAGTATCCCAGAACGACAGCCACGCTCCGGACCTGTTCTCTGGAAGTGGAAGGCTATCGACGGCGGCAATTGGTTGTCTGCGGCGACCAGGGAACGGTCGACATTCGTCCGCTGGAAAAGTTCGACATTCAGCCCCCGCAACCACTGAGCCTTCAGCTTGCCCTGTCCCAGGACCGCCAGCCATACAAGAAGGGCTATCAGGAGGTCTCCTTCCCGCCGCCGCCGGGACGGTACGATTGGCAGCTGATCGAATTGGCACGAATCATCCGCGGCGAAATCGAGAATCCCTATCCCCTCGAACACGAGTTGCTCGTTGAGGAGTGCCTGCTTAAGGCCTGCGGAAAACTTGCGGAATAAGCATCTGAAATGTACGCAATCTTGGTCGATGAAAAACAGAGGCGGCTTGTTTGGACGGAAGTGCCCGATCCGGTTCCCAATGCCGGCGAGCTTCTGATTGACGTTCATGCCGCCGCGCTGAATCGTGCGGACCTGCTGCAACGAGCGGGGAACTACCCGCCGCCGCCAGGCTGGCCGGAGTGGATGGGGCTGGAAGTGGCGGGTGTCGTCGCCAAGGCCCCGGCGGACAGCCGCTGGAAAGCTGGCGACAAGGTCTGCGCACTGCTCGGCGGCGGCGGATATGCCGAACGCGTCGCGGTGCCGGTGGAGCTGGTCCTGCCCGTGCCGGAAGGCTTGTCCATGGCCGAAGCCGCCGCCATCCCCGAAGCGTTCGGCACAGCGTATTTGAACCTGTGCCTCGAGGGCGGTCTGAAGGCGGGAGAGACGGTTCTGATCCAGGCCGGAGCGAGTGGTCTCGGCATGGGGCGATCCAGCTGGTGAAGGCCCTGGGCGGCAAGGTACTGACGACGGTCAGCACGGAGGAAAAAGCCGCTTTCGTCCGCAGCCTGGGCGCCGATATCGTCATCAACCGAACCGTCGACGACCTGGTAGCAGCACTGGAGGAACACCCGGTTGATATCGCTTTGGACTGCGTCAGCGGCCCGAACCTCGGACGGTGCCTAGAGAAAATGGCAAGCGGCGGACGATGGATCGTGATCGCCACGTTGGGCGGAGCGAGGACCGAGATCGACCTGAACACGTTTTTCCGGCGCGGCATCAAGCTGATCGGCAGCACGCTCAGAAGCCGTCCCTCCGAGATGAAAGCCCAGATCCTTGCCGATCTGGAGAGGTCTCTCTGGCAGTCATTCTCGTCCGGCACAATCAAGCCGGTAATCTACAGGACCTTGCCCATCGCCCAGGCCGAAGAGGCCCACGCGATCCTCCAGCGTCGCGAGAATCTCGGAAAAGTCGTGCTGCTGGTTGAGAGGAATGCACAATGTCGCCGCACCAAGGCGTGAAACGAACAAACAGTTGGCCGCGCCGCGGTACGTTGGTAGAATTATACCCGTTGTTGACACCCGCCTTCCAGCCGCCGTCTGCTCGACGCGGGGCGGCCTCCACCACTCACCACGTACCCTGAAGTTACGAAGGAGGTATCATGCGCATACCATCCGACGCTGCAGAGAGCCGACACGCTTCGCGACGCGAGTTCCTGGCCCGCTCGGGCGCCCTGGTCGGGGCGACGGCGGTTGCCGGACTATCCTTGACAAGAAGCGCCCACGCGGCGGGCACCGATACCTTCAAGGTAGGACTGATCGGCTGCGGCGGGCGAGGCTCCGGCGCAGCCGCGAACGCCATGAACGCGGGAAAGGACATCCAACTCGTAGCGATGGGCGATATCTTCGAGGACAAGCTCAAGGCCAGCCGCGCAAATCTCCAGAAGATCAAGCCCGACCAGGTGGCGGTGCCCGATGATCGTTGCTTCGTCGGATTCGACGCGTACCAGAAAGTGATCGACAGCGGCGTGGACGTGGTGATTATCGCCTGTACGTCCCATTTCCACCCGCGGTACCTGAAAGCGGCCGTGGACGCGGGCAAGCATGTCTTCTGCGAGAAGCCCCACTCCCTGGACGTCCCCGGGTTGAAGCGTGTGAAGGCCACGTGCGAAGAGGCGAAGAAGAAGGGCCTGGCCATCGTCTCCGGTCTGTGCTGGCGATACCGTCTGGGACTGCAAGAGACGGTCAAACGCATCCACGACGGCATGATTGGGGACATCGTGGCGATCCAGGAAACGTACGTCTGCGGTCCGTATCGAGCCGACGCCCGGCGCGACCCCAAGTGGTCGGAGATGGAGTGGCAACTGCGCAACTGGTATCACTTCAACTGGCTGGCCGGGGACCAGATCTTGCAGCAGTTGATCCACAGCATCGACAAGGGCGCCTGGGTCCTGCACGATCAGCCGCCGGTGAAGGCGTGGGGGATGGGCGGTCGTTCGAATTGCTTTGGCCCGAGCTACGGCGACCTGTTTGACCACCAGGCGATCGTCTACGAGTACGTCAACGGGGTGCGGATGTACGGCCTGTGCCGCAACCATGTGGGCTGTTACGATGAGCTTTCCGATACCGTCTTCGGCACCAAAGATGTGGCGCGGCTGGCCAACCAGTGCCGCATCGAAGGCGAAAAACCGTGGCGCTACGAGGGTCCCAGCTGCGTCATGACGGACCAGGAGCACGTGGCGCTGTTTGACTCGATCCGCAACGGCCGGCCGATCAACAACGGCCCGTACATGTTCGGGAGCACGATGCTGGCGCTGCTCGGTCAATTCGTCTGCAACACGGGGCAGGAAATCACTTGGGAAAAGGCCCTCACGTCGCAGTGTTCGGTCGAACTGGAACGGTACGGATTTGACGTCCCGCCGCCGCTCCAGCCAAACCAGAAAGGCGATTACGACATTCCGGTGCCGGGGATTACCAAGTTCATTTGAAGATGGGATCCAAGGCAGTTTCACGGTGGCGAACGATTCACAAGCACTCAGGAGGTGCATCATGTGGCGGTTACTAGAAATCCTGTTCGTTTTAGCGGCGGCGACGGTGGTCGTTGCGTCGCCCGGTCGAGGCGCGGATCTCTATATCGGGGTGGCGGAAGCGGACATCACGCATGCTCAGCCGATGGCCCTGTGGGGTCAGATGCACACGCGGATTTCGAAATCCGTCGAGAGCCCGGTCACGGCCCAGGTGGTGGCGCTCGAGTCGCGCGAAGGCGACCGTGGGCTCGATGCGGCGATCATGGTCTCCGCCGACATCATCGGGCTCCCCCACGAAGCGCTCGTCGCGCTGCGGAAGCGCGTCGCCGAGCGTCTGCCGGACTTTGACACGCAGAAGCTCTTCGTGAGCGGCACGCACATCCACACGGGCCCGGTGTTTCGAGAAGGGGACTACCAGATTCCCAAGGAAGGCGTCGTGCAGCCGGCCGAGTACGCCCAGTTCTTCGTCGAGCGGGTGTCGGAGGCCGCGGCCAAGGCCTGGCAGGATCGCCAGAAAGGCGCCGTGGCTTGGGGCTTGGGGCATGCCGTCGTCGGACAGAACCGCCGCGCGGTCTACGCTGACGGCCGCGCGGTGATGTACGGTCGCACGGACCAGCCCGACTTCCGTGGCCTCGAGGGCTACGAAGACCACACCGTCGAAGTGCTGTTCTTCTTCGACCACGAGAAGAAGCTCCTGGCTGCGGCGATCAACCTCGCCTGCACGGCGCAGGAGGTCGAGGGCCGTTCGACGGTCAACGCCGACTTCTTCCACGAAGTGCGCGAGGTCTTGCGGGAAAAGCACGGTCGCGACCTGACGATCCTGGGCTGGATCGGGGCAGCAGGGGACCAGTCGCCGCACCTGATGTTCCGTCAGCGAGCGGAAGACCGCATGCGCGAACTGCGCGGCTTGACCCGCTTGCAGGAGATCGCCCGCCGGATCGTGGCGGCCTTCGGCGAAGCCTACGACGGGGCGAAGCAGGATATTCGCAATGACGTGGTGCTGGCCCACCGTGTGGCCCGGCTCGAGTTGCCGGTCCGCCTGGTGACCGACGAGGAAGCCGCGGCGGCCAAGGCCAAGATCGAAGCACTTTCCAAGGACCCTGCCAACCAGACGCTCGTCGGGTGGCATCAGCGGATTGTCAACCGTCATGCCAACCAGAAAAGCCACCCCACTCACGAAGTCGAAATCCATGTGCTCCGCCTGGGCGACGTGGCGATTGCGACCAATCCCTTCGAACTGTTCGTCGATTTCGGCGTCCAGATCAAGGCGCGCAGCCCCGCGCTGCAGACGTTGGTCGTCGAGTTGGTCGGAGTCGAGGGATACTTGCCGACAGCACGGGCGGTACGCGGCGGCGGGTACAGCGCCATTGCCGAGAGCAACACGGTGGGCCCCGAGGGCGGGCAGGTACTCGTCGACCGCACCATCGACCTGATCAAGTCGCTGTGGCCGGAACCGAAGCCCTGAGCCCACTCTGCCGGCGAACTTCTCGGATAACTCACGGGGCACGGAATTCCATCTCCAAGGAGATGCCTTATGTGGAAACACCGGATTATTCTGACCGCGATTTCCGTTTTGCTTCCTGCGGTTGTCAGCGGCGTTCAACCGGAGGGGATCGTATTTGAGGCGGAGGCGATCAGCACGCCTCGCTCGGCGTGGCTGGACAATCGCAGCGACGACACGCACTGGAACCTGTGGACACGCGAGCAGGATATCGACAAGAAACGCTCCGGCGGGGCGGTGCTGGCCTCGCCCGCGGTGAAAGCCGACCGAGCGACGCCCGACGAAGGCGCACCGCCGTTGCACAGCGTCGCACCGGGACTCAATCCCGGCTGGTACCGTGTGTTCGCCAGCGCGCCGGGCCGGCCGTTGGCCTACTCGCTCGATGGCCAGGAGTGGTTCAAGCACCAAGGCGGCGAATTGCCCCTGGGCCTATGGCAGGCGACCGACAAGCCGTTCGAACTGTGGGTCGACGACCGCTACGCCTACCCGGCTGGCAATCCCGGACCGGGCTATTACGACTACCTGCGGTTCGTGCCGTGCGCTCCGCCAGTCATCGAGAACGTGGAGACTTTCTCGTCCGAGCCGGGTAAGGCATCCATCTGTTGGACGACCAACGTGCCCCTGGCTACCGGCTGGGTGGAACTCGCCGACGGTCCCGCGTCGGCTGCGGAAAACAAGTCACCCACGCTTGCTCGCAATCATCAGGTGTTGTTGGACGGCTTGGATCCCAACCGGACGTATCGCGCTCGCCTGGTGACCGATCTGGGCACGTCGCGGATCGCATCGGCGGAGTTCGCGTTGCGAGCGGCGCCGCCGGAATGCCGCACCACCCGCGCGTTTTCTATTCCTTTGACCCTGCCCGAGCCCGGCAAGTCGCCGCGTAAGGGATGGCCTGCTACGATCGGAATTCCGTTTGCGCGAGGCGCGCTGGGCAGCGTGAACGATCTGCGACTGGCCACGGTCGATGGCCAGCCGGTCACGTTGCAGGCCGACGTCTTTTCACGCTGGCCCGACGGCAGCGTAAAATGGGCGACCCTCAGCTTCCGGGCAGACACGACGCGCGATAGCCGCCCAGGCTATCGACTCGAACTCGTGTCGGGCGGCGGTGAGCCACCAGCGGCTGAGCCGCTGCTGCAAGTGGCGCCATCGTCTAAGGGCTGCACGTTGCGTACGGCATGGGCCAATCTGGATCTCGACAGCCGAACGAGCTTGGAGGTCGTCGATGGCGAGGGACGCGTGTGGGGCTGCGGCGAACCGGATCCGCCGGGCATGGCGATCGAAAGCAACGGACCGGTGCGTGCCGTCGTTCGCCTGACAGGTCCGCTGCGCCCGACCGACGGCAGCGAGGCCGAGTCGGAGTGGGGATACCTGGCCCGATTGACGTTCTACCGGGGGCTGCCGTTGGTCGAGGTGGACGTGTCGCTGTGGTGCGATCTGCCGGACGCCGGATTCGGGACGTTGCGCTCGTGGACGGTGCGCATTCCCAGGCCGGGAAGTACGGCAGAAAAGGCCGACGCTCAGACGCAGTTCGAGATCGTGCAAGACCGCGACGATCGCTGCGGCTACCAAGGCACGCCGCCCGAGCCGATCGCTCCCGACCCCAAACATGGCCCGAGCACGGTCCACGTCGGCAGCGGGAACGAGACCCTCAGTGTCTCGCTCGGCGACCTGCGCCAGCAGTATCCGATCGGTTACCGAGTCAATTCGTCGGTCGTGGAACTTCTCGCCCTGCCGCCGCTGGCCAAAGATGCCTATGCCGACGTCGAAAGCCGGCCATGGCAGGCCAGGCTTTACACGTCGTTTCAAAATGGAAAGTACCTGATCCGTTCCGGACAACTGATCCGCCGACGATTCCTCGTGCGATTGGGAGCCTGTGACGATACTGCCAACCTGGCGTCGTGGTTGGAGAATCCCTTGCTGCCGCAGGCTCCTGCCGAATACCTCTGCTCGACCGGCGTTCTGGGACGCGCACTGCCAGCCGCCGGGCTGCAATCGGCTGATTACGACGCTTGGTTCCACCGCAATTTCGAACGCTACGAAGAGAACTGTGCCGCAAACCGCAGCCTCGGCGTGATGCATTACGGCGACTGGTTCGGTGAGCGCGGGTTGAACTACGGCAACAACGAATACGATCTGCCGTGGGGGCTGGCCGTGCAGTGGATGCGCACCGGAAACCGCGCGTACTTCGACCGCGGCCTGGCGATGGCGTTGCACTATAGCAGCATCGACACACTGCACGGGCGTGCGGCGGAGACGGCCCGCGGGCTGTGCTGGGAACACAGCTTCAACCACGTCGGCACGCCGCGCGAGCCGGAGGAGCTGCTGAGCCTGGGCGATCGCCAGGTGCAGCAATACCTGGAGCTGTACGGCAGAAGCATGCTCCGAGGCGCGATCGACCCGCAAGGGCACATCTACCAGGAGGGCAATTGGATCTACGCGGCGCTGACCGGCGACCGATTCCTGCGCGACGTGGCCGAACGCGTCTGCCGGCACCAAGCGTCGCGTTTGACGGTGAACTTCGACTTTGGCATCGAGCGATCCGGGGGATGGCCGCTGATCAACGCGGTGGGCGCCTACCGGCACAGCGGCGATCCGTTCTATCTGAACGCGGCGCGGGTCATGATCCAGCGGTGTTTGGAACGGCAAGATCCGCAGACCGGTGGCTGGCTGCATCAACCGCCGCTGTCCGAAACCGACGGCGAAAAGACGCTCGGCGGCAAGGCGTTCGCGGTCGGCATCCTCTCCAACGGCATCCTGCGGTATCTGGACGTTGAACCCCGCGACCGGCCCGACGTGCGGCAGATGGTCGTGCGCGGCGCCGATTGGCTGCTGCAAGAGGCCTGGAATCCGGACAAGGGCTTCCGCTACATCAGCAACTGTGCCAAGTATCGCGACACGGGCGACCGCGGCGTCACGTGCCTGTTGAACGCCGAACTGGTGGCCGCCGCCTACGAATTCACGGGCGACAGGAAATACGCCGATTTCGGCCGTGAGCTGATTCGCGATCAGTTTTCGGGGACGCAAAATGGAATGGGAAAGTCCTTCGCCATGTCGATCCGCCAGACGATCTTCGGGCTCGACCGCCTGCAATGAGGGTTGTAGCCACGCGATTCCGTCAGGCGTCGAGGGGCGTTGTTCCCGCCGAAACCTTCCACCGAAGGAATCTGCAATGGTGGCCAATCTGGGGTGTGTGAGATGACGATCACCGTCATCTTTCACCTGATCTTCCTCCTGACGATTTGCCGGTGGATGGCGTGGTCTACTCCGCGGAGACCTGGAGCGCGCCCAAGTTGTACGAGCCCTGCATGAGGAGGACGATTTCGTGATCGCCTTCGGTGAGCGGGACTCCTCTTAGAACCGCTTTGCTGGTGTGGCGCCAGTCGGGAAATTCGTGCGCGGGGGTCTCGAAGTCGCCGACGGCCTGGCAGTCGACCATCAGTTTCGGGCCCCGCTGTTTTGGAGACGGAGTTCCGTATTCGAGCGTACACGTATACTTCGCGGTCTGGGTGACGTGGACGGTGTACTTGAGCCATTCGCCGCCGAAGACTCCGCCGATCACGGTTTCGCCGGCGTCCACATCTTCGTTGGTGCGGAAGGTTTTGCTGGCGCTGTTGCCCGGCGTGCCGTCGGAATAGGCGAATCCCTGCCCCCCTCGTCGTAATGCGACAGCATGATCTCGCCCGGCAGTTGCGCCGGCTCTCCGCGATACGGGCCGGTCTTGCCGTGCTTGCGAAGCAGTCTGACGACGCTTTCCGAGCGGCCGACGTTGCCGTTTTCGTCTTGCGCAAACACGCAGAACGCATGCAGCCCGCGGTCCCAATCGGGCCGGATTCCCGCGCGTCCCGGCTTGACAAAATTCGTGCCGTCGTAGTAGTCCTGCGTGACTTTGACGTGAAAACGGTAGGGCGGAGCGGAGCGGTAATCCAGTAGCGCGCCGCTGTCGAAGAGGTACACCTGCTTGATCTTCGCCCCGGATTTGCTCGACGGTTCGACCTCCGCCTCGAAATCCAGTTCCTCGCCGGGCTTGAGGATAAAGATGGATTCGTCCGGCTTCCTGGTCAACCGGACCACCGGGTCGGAGTCGTGCGGATATTCGTAGATGCGGACGTAATCGACGAAGAAGCTCTCGGGGAACTTTCCCTTCGTCGGGTCGCCGCCGGACTTGCCGCAGCAACCGGAGAGAATCGCGTGCAGCGGAACGCAACCCGCCGCGTGGTTGAACGGGTCGAAGGTCACCGAGTTGTACGGGCTGTGGTTGGCTTCCGACGGAATGAGCTTGCCGTTGAGATAGTACGACACCTCGAAAGGGGTCCATTGGCAGCCGACGACATACCAATCGTCGACTTTGCCGGGCAGCGTGGAGTTGTAGTTCCAGCTTCTCAGCGTGCCGCAGGCGAAGACGTGCAGGTTATGGTCCAGGATGCCGCGCGGCGGTTCGCCCGGATTCTTCGGGCCCATGTAATAGTCTTCGTAGATGTCGATTTCCCAGCCGTCGAGGAAGGGATTGGACGGTCCGTGCGTGCAGAGCCAGAAGGCGGACCACCAACCGGGCTGCTGGCGGAATTTTACCCGCGCCTCGAAGTAGCCGTGTCCAAAGACCTCGTTGGAGTAGAGGCTGGCGCTCTTGGTACTGGTCTTGTCCGGCGTCGCCCAGTTGCAGACGATTTCCAGCAGTCCTTCTTGGACTTTGGCGTATTCCCTTTCACTATCGGGGCTGAAGTACCATTTGCCGGGATCGACCCTCTGGCCGTCGAACTGTTCGTCAAACACTTTCTTCCAGCCCGCCTGGACGGGATCGAACTGCGGGGCAAGATCGATGCGGAACAGCGTCGACGACGTTTTTGACTCCTGGCGGGCGAGGCCGATGACGAGATTGTCGAGGGTCGCTTCGGCCGGGCCGTTGCCGGCGAGAAGGCAGTAGCTGAACTCGACGGTTGAGGGTCCGGGGGACCGGCGGTTCCCGCTTAGTGTCGTCGTGTTGCTGTCGACGAGGCTGTGAATCGATACGGTCCATTTCCCGCGACCGTTGACGCCGAACACGAAATCCGCCGGCAGGCGGTTCGAGGGAATTTCCCGCGTGTCCAGTTGACTGTTGTTTTCGAGGACCGAGACGGTCAGGACTTCGTCCTTGCTGGAAACGATGCGGCAGACCATGTCGGAAGCGGCAATCTCGAATGTCGCGGTTTGGCGTGCGGACGGCTCGCACCCGAGATTCTGGACCCGGACCCCCGCGGCGGCGAACAGGTTCTCGTCCAACTTGTCGGGAAGCGGCTCGGCGTTGTTCGGGCAGGTGATTGCCAGTTTCGCGTCCGTCCTGAAGACGCCCTGTCCGGTGACCGCCAGGAGTCCCGGCGTCGGATGTCCCTTGATCAACTGCGGGTTTCCGGAGCACTGGACCGAGGAACCGTCGAAATCCTCCTCGAAAGCGCGTCGGGAAGACTGCAGTCGGCGGACCACACCGCGCAGGTCCAGCGGACCGGCGACTTTCAGAACCGAGTCGGCCGCGCCGGTAACGATCCTGATCGCGATAACGTTCGTCCCTTGCTTGAGCCGGACGGTCGTGACGTGGTTGTCGATCTCGACCGGCGATGGGGCGTTGGCTAGCGCGGAGACATCGAAAACCGGCTCGCCGTTGAGATAGTACTGCATCGACCCAGCGGCGCCGGCGCCGACCGTCATGTCGCCGTCGTACTTGGCCTCGATGCGAGCCATTGCCCACGCGCATCGGTTCGGGCCGGGACCGACCACAGGCGCAAAATCCAGCGTGTTGGAGATCAGATTCACCGTCTCGCCTTTTGCGCCGCCCAGCGTGTCCGGAATCGATTGCAGTTGTGCCGACGACGGGTTGAAGTCCTCGGGGACGGGACCGAAGACCGTCCAGGATTTCGGCAGACGGTTGTCGCCGACGATTGTCGCCGGCCGGATGTCGAGGCTCAAGTTGCAGACCTGGATCTGCGCCCCCATCTTGCCGCCGATGGCGAGCGTGACGGCGCGCGTTTCACAGGCGTGGCCGTTGTCGATGGGAATCGTCAAGACGTGCGGCTGCCAAGTCTCGGAGAGGGCAAACGGTGAACTGACGATAACCCCGTTCCACTGACCCTTCTCGCCCCATCGGTAAAACGTCGCCCAGGCAAGCCCTTTTCCCTTCGCCATAAGCGAAATGCGGCCGACGGCGCCGGAGCGGGCGGAGAACTTTGCACGGGTCTGGATGGCACCGCCGTCGTCGCCAAGGACGTCGGTGATGCTCAATGCCGTGTTGCCCTCGCAGGCGTTGGGGATGGTCTTGACGGTCGGGAACGGTTTGTAGCCGCTCCATTCGTGCATGACCCAGGCATCGGGGAAACCGCCGGGCGTTGGGGATCGAAAGCGACCGTTGACGTCGATCTCCTCCGCCAAGAGCGAATCGCACACCAGAGCGATCAGCAACGAGAACAGGGTGGTTTTCATGGATGCGTCGTCCTTGCCCGTTGATCGGGGATTCAGCTTGCCTCAAGGGGAGTTCCAGGAACGACGCTAGCGGAAGCGGCTTGGCGAAACAAGCTGAGCAAGGAACTTTGCACCGCTACGGCAACGGCGGCCCGTGTCAATCAACAGAAGGGTGGCACGTTGCCACGGTTCGCGGTATCCTGGGTGCCTGCCGCCGTGAGCATGACAAAAGGTCGGCAGCAACCGGAGAACATCGCAGGAACGTCCCTGCCGTCCTGGGTTGAAAGGAGAATTGGATCATGATCGGTTCTTGGGCGAACAGGGTGGGATTACGAGGCAGACGGCCGCTGGCCGGCGCCGGACGATGCCTGGGCCTTGCGGTGTTGCTTCTGACGGCTGTGCCGACGGCGTCGCACGCTGGCGACTGGCCGACCTACCGATATGACAAGGCCCGTAGCGGGGTGACGGCGGAGACGGTCAAGCTGCCGCTGGCGCCATGCTGGGTGTTCCAGCCGCGGCACGCGCCGCAGGCGGCTTGGAGCGAGCCGAATCCGCGGCCGGTCGGCGGCTGGTACGGGCAGACCGAGCTGCGCCGCGTGCATTTCGACGACGCTTTTCACGTCACCGTGTCCGGCGGCGCCGTCTATTTCGGCTCGTCCGCGGACGGCAAAGTGGTGTCGTTGGACGCCGCCACCGGCCGGGAACGTTGGAGCACGCTGACCGGCGGGCCCGTGCGGCTGGCGCCGACCATCTGGCAGGACAAGGTGTACTTCGGTTCCGACGACGGCTTCGTCTACTGCCTGCGGGCCGGCGACGGCGGCGAGCAATGGAAGTTCCACGCGGCCCCGGACGAGCGCAGGGTGTTGGGCAGCGGCAAGATGATCTCGCTGTGGCCCGTCCGCACCGGGGTGCTAGTGGATGACGGGACCGCCTACTTCGGAGCCGGCATTTTCCCGGCCGAAGGCGTGGCCATGTTCGCCGTCAACGCGGAGGACGGCAAGCTGACGTGGCGCAATGACTCCTGTGGCGAAGCGCCCCAAAGCCGGATGTCGCCGCAAGGTTACCTGCTGGCCTCGAAACACCGCCTGTTCGCTCCGCTGGGCCGCGTGTCGCCGGCGGCGTTCGACCGCCAGGACGGACGCCTGCTGTACGAGGCCTATGCCGAGCACATCATCGGCGGAACCCATGCCACGCTGGCCGACAACCAGGTGTTCACCGGGACCGAGCAGATGATCGGCTTCGACCAGGAGAACTTCCGTGCGCATTCCAGCTGGTTCTGGGGCCATCAACTGATCGTGACGCCAAACGCCTTTTACACGGCGACCGGGCGCGAGCTGTTCGCGGTCAATCGCGAGGCCTATTCGGCCGCCAGCCTGCGCCGCAAGGGCCTGCTGGATCGTCAACGCGATCTGAACACGCAAGTCCAACGAGCCAAACGCGGCCCGGAAGCGGCGCTCAAGGCACTGGAAAAACAACTGGACGACGTCCACTCGCAGCTGAAGGAAACCGACAGCCGAATCGCCTCGCGCCAGATGTGGCGCGTACGCTGCGATTGCTTCGAAACGCTGGTCATGGCCGGCAACGTGCTGTTGGCCGGCGGCGACCGGAAGGTCCTGGCGTTCGACGCCGCGTCGGGCGAAGTGCTGTGGACGGCCGAGATCGACGGCAAGGCCCGCGGCCTGGCCGTCGCCGACGGGCGGCTGTTCGTCAGTTCCGACAGCGGTGCGATCTACTGCTTCGGCGCGGAAGGCTCGCCGACGGCCGGCGTAGTGCAGCAGACGGTCAGCGCGTCGCCATTTCCGGCGGACGAACGGACTCCTGTCTTCGCAGCGGCGGCCGAGCACATCGTCCGCACCACCGGAATCAAACGCGGCTATTGCCTCGTCCTCGGCTGCGGCACGGGCCGGCTAGCCTACGAGTTGGCGAAGCGGACGGAACTGCAGATCTGCGGCATCGAGCCTGACGCTCAAAAGGTCCAGGCCGCCCGCCGAGCGCTGGATGCCGCGGGGCTGTATGGAACCCGGGTGCTGGTCGAGCAGGGCGAGTTGTCGCAGGTTCCGTTCTCCGACTACTTCGCGAACATGGTGGTTTCGGAAGAGCCGCTCACATCGGGCCAATTGCCCCGCGGCGCTCAGGAAGCGTTCCGCCTGCTCAAGCCGCTGGGCGGCGCGATTTGCATCGGCCAGCCAGCGGCAGTCGGCGGCAAGGTGCAGCCGCTGCAGGCCGCGGCGATGCGGCAGTGGCTGGCCGAAGCGGGAATCGAGGGCGGGAACGTCTCCGAAGAAAACGGCGCATGGCTCGAGTTCCGTCGCGGGCCGTTGCCGGGCGCCGGCAGCTGGACTCATCAATACGCGGAGCCGGGCAACACGACCTGCAGCGACGATGAACTGGTCCGCTGCCCGCTGGGATTGTTGTGGTTTGGCAGACCCGGACCGACGCAGATGGCCGAGCGGCACTTGCGGGCCGCGGCTCCGCTGGCCATCAACGGCCGCATGTTCGTCCTGGGGGAAGGCATGGCGGACCGGGTGGGCGTGGGCGAGAACTCGGTCATGGCCTACGACGCCTACAACGGAGTGGAACTCCGGGAACGGAAGATCCGCGGGGCCCTGCGCGTCAGCGTGACCCACGATGCGGGCAACTCGGCAGCCAACGCCGACAGCCTGTTCGTGGCCGTCGGCGATGAGTGCCTGCGATTCGACGCCGCCACGGGCGAGACGAAGCGTACCTACAAAGTGCCGGCGGCGGACGATGGCACTCCGCGCCGCTGGGGCTACGTCGCCGTGGTCGGCGACGTGCTGTACGGCTCGCGCACGGCGGAGGGCAGAACGGCCGACTGCGTTTTCGCGCTGGATTTGGCCACGGGCCAACTGCGCTGGAAGCACGAGGCCAAGGACATCGGCCAGGGCTCGATCGCCATCGGCGACGGGCGTCTGTACTTCGCCGGCCCCAACGTGACGGAGGAACAACGCACGGCGGCGCTGGCGGAGCAGGTCAAGCAGGTGCATCGGCTGAGCGACGCCGAGCGCGCCGCGCTCTTGAAGAAGCTCGAAGCGGCCGCCGTTTACCGCGTGGTGGCCCTCGATGCCGCGACGGGCAACAAGCTGTGGGAGAAGCCCGTCGAGATCACGGGGGCCAGCGGCGGCAACTACTGGTGCTCGCTGGGCGCGATCTATCACAACGACGTGCTGGTCCTGTTCGGCGTGTTCCTCGACGGCCATTACTGGACGCAATTCCTGGCCGGACAGTTTGAATCGCGGCGCGTGGTCGCTTTGTCCGGCAAGGACGGCGGACTGTTGTGGGACCAACAGATCGGCTACCGCGTGCGCCCGGTGGTGATCGGCGACACGCTGCACGCCGAGCCGTGGGCCTACGACGTGCGGACCGGCCAACAGCGGACGCGGGTCCATCCAGTCACGGGGCGGGAGGAACCCTGGCAGTTCGCCCGGCCCGGACACCACTGCGGCTGCCCTGCCGCGGCGCCTCATGCCTTGTTCTTCCGCTCCCTGACGCTGGGCTGGTACGACCTGGACAACGACTTCGGAACGTAGCATTTCGGCGCGCAGCGGCCGGGCTGCTGGATCAATTTCATTCCGGCCAACGGCCTGCTGATGGTGCCCGAAGCCAGTTCGGGTTGCATGTGTCCATTTCCGAACATGTGTACCGTGGTCTTCAAGAGCCGCGAGGAGAACCGGCAGTGGGCGTACTTCAGCCAGCCGGGGCCCATGACGCCGGTCAAGCGATTGGCTCTGAACCTGGGAGCGCCCGGCGACCGCAGGGACGCCTCCGGCGGCCTGTGGCTGGGCTATCCCCGGCCCGCCGGGTCGCTGGTGCTGCCGCTGCAAATCGGCGTCACGCTCTACCCCGGCGGGGGCTACTTCAATCATGACGCCGCGCGACTCAAGGTCGAGGACGCGGCCAATCCGTGGCTGTACTGTTCGGGCGTGCGGGGCCTGCGGCAATGCACGATCCCGCTGCTCGATCCGGCCGATGGACGGGCGCGGTACACCGTCCGGCTGGCGTTTGCCGAGTTGGACGATGACGCCGCCGGCAAGCGGGTCATCGACATCAAGCTTCAAGGTAAGATCGTGGCTGAGAAGATCGACGTCTGCCAGCAGGCCGGCGGCCGGAACAAGCCGCTGGTCAAGGAGTTTCAGGGCCTCGACGCAGACCGGGAACTGACGATTGAATTCGTCCCCGCGGCCGCCAACCCGGCACCCGATCAGTTGCCAAGCCTGCAAGGCATCGAAGTCGTGCGCGAGCAAGTGCTGACGCTCGGCTTTGCCGTGCCGTCCTTTCTGCTCAGCAATGCCCAGCCGGAGCAGGCGGGGGAGGTCGTGATTGCGAACCACAAGGAAGGTGATTTCGCGGGTACGCTCCGCGTCGAGGCTCCGCCCGGCTTCGCCGTCACGCCGGCCGAGACGCAGGTCCATATCCCCTCGGGCCAACGCATCACCTTAGCGCTGAAGGCTGTTCTGGGCGACAAGGCCGCGCCTGGAAAACACCGGGTCACGGTCAAGCTGCTCCGGGCTGACGGGACGGTCGAGAGCGACCAGCAGGCCGAGTTGGAGCACCTGGGAGACCTGCGGCGCGTCGTTCTGCAAGCCGTCGAGGATACCCACGCCAGCCAGTCTTCACCGGGGACGAACCACGGGGAAAGCAAAGGTCTGAACGTCGACGGCGGCGACGCCAAAATGGGCGATCACCATCACAGCATTGCCTACCTCAAGTTCCGGATCGCGGTCGACGGCAAGCCGCGTTCCGCCACGCTGCGGCTGTACAACCGCGACAATCCCTCGAACGATTCGGGACAAGTCCGCCTGGTGACGGAGCCGTGGAGCGAGAGCGGCGTAACGTACCAGGCCCGGCCCAAGCTGGGAGACATCGTGGGGAAGATCGGCCCCGTCGCCGAGAACCAAGTAATCGAGATCCCGCTCCAACTCGCGTTGGAAGCAGGCCAGGAGTTGAGCCTAGCCCTCGATCCCACCAGCTGCGACGGCCTCGGCTACCTCTCCCGCGAAGCCGGCAAGCCTCCGGAACTCGTGGTTGAGTACGTTAAATGACGTCTTGAGTGTCCACAATTCAACCGCAAAGGAGAAAGACCGCAATGAAGACATCCTTGACACGACGCGATTTCGTAACGACGGCCGCCATCGGCGCAACGGCGCTAACCTTCACGGCGCGCAGCTACGCCCGTATCACGGGCGCCAACGACCGGATCCGGATTGCCCAGATCGGTTGCGGGGGGCGCGGGCGGCTGGCGCACATGACCGGCGTACACAAGCACGATGCGGAGCAGAACGTCGAGTTTGTTGCCGTGAGCGATCCCTGGCGGCTGGCGCGCGAAGAAGCCGCCGCGATGTGCAAAGAGTGGTACGGCACCCAGGTGAGGCAATTCTCCAGCTACCGCGACATCCTGGCCTGCAAGGATGTGGACGCCGTGATGATCGCCTCGCCGGACCACCACCATGCCAGCCAGTTGGAAGCCACGGCCAAGGCCGGAAAACACGTTTACGTCGAGAAGCCGATGGCGAGAAACATGCAGGAGCTTACGGCCGCGGTCGACGCCGTCAAGGCGGCGAAGATCGTCGTCCAGGTCGGCACCCAGACCCGCAGCCTGCCCGTGATGACGGGCTGCCACGAACTCTGGAAATCCGGCCTGTTGGGCAAGGCTTCTCGCATCGAGCAATGCCGCAACAGCGAAAAGCCCTATTGGTACGGCTACGTCAAGGCCCACCTTCCCAAGTTGGCCGACATCAAGCAGGAAGACGTCGACTGGAAGGAGTTCATCGGCAACGCGCCCGAGCGGCCGTTTTCCGCCGACGTCCTCACCGGCTGGTACGGGTATCTCGATTACACCGATGGTCCGGTGACCAATCTCGGCTGCCATTTCATCGATCTGTACAGCTACATCACCGGCGCGCAGTTCCCCGCCAGTTGCGTCTGCAACGGCGGCATCTTCACCTGGAAGGATGAGTACCGTTTCACCTGCCCCGACCACGTCGAGGCTTTGTGGGTCTACCCCGAAGGCTTCATGGCCGCCTACTCCAGCAACCTCGGCAACAGCGGCGGCAGCCGCACCCGCTTCTTCTGCGAAAAGGGGCAGTTAGTGCTGGACAACCTGGGCGCGCCGAACTACACGGCCGAAGGCGGTCCGAAACGCGACGGAACGATCCGCGGCGTCAACGACGTCAAGGCGATCGACACGCCCGACCATTTCCTCGACTGGCTCCAGTGCCTGCGCTCCGGCAAGCCGACCCGCGCGCCGATCGAGGCCGGCTACCTGCACTCGGTCGTCGGCCTCATGGCCGTCGAGTCTTACAGGAACGGCTATCGCACAAATTACGATCCCCAGACTCGCACCATCGGCAAGGCCTGACTTGCACGAGTCACAGTCTAAATCGCTCACCAGCGGAGGTACGCCATGTCTACCGACAAGCAAATCACGAGGCGGCGGATGCTCCAGTTCGCGACTACCGGCGCATCGGGCGCGATCGCCGCGACTCTGTTTCGGCAATCAGCGCACGGTGAGAACCTTCTGGCCGACACAGGTGCAGCCCCGGACCCGAGGATTCAAGGACCGTTTCTGATTCTGTCGACGCCCTTCACCGCCTCGGGCGCGGTGGATTTTGACGCGTTGGCCCGTGAGGCATGCTACGTCGACTGGTGTGGGTGTCCGGGCATGATCTGGCCGCAGTCGGGCGACAGCGTCGACTTGCTCACGACCGACGACAAGCTGCAGGGCATGGAGGTGCTCGCCAAGACGGCTCGCAAGCTGCGCACGACCGCGTTGTGCCTGGGCGTGCAAGGCAAGGACACGTCCGAAATGCTCATGTTTGCGGAACACGTCGAGAGACTGGCGCCGCCGGCGATCATTTCGCGACCGCCGGACTCGGGCAAAACGGAAGCCGATTTGCGCCAGTACTACCAGGCCCTGGCGGCGGTCACGAAACGGCCCGTCTTCATCCAGACGACGGGCGGAGTGGCCTACCAGGGGCCCATCCCGTCCGTGGACCTGCTGGTCGAACTCGCCAAAGACTTCCCCAACTTCGGCTACGTCAAGGAGGAAGCAGGCAACGTCATCGCTCGCACGCGGGCCCTGCTCGCGGCCAAACCGCCGATCCGGCGAGTCTTCAGTGCCCGCGGAGGATTCGGCTGGCTTTACGAATTGAGACTCGGCTCGGAAGGGTTGATCACCGAGCGGGCCATCTACGCCGACGTGCTCACCCGCATCTGGCAACTGCACCAAAGCGGATCGGATCCCGCCGCCGTGCGGGATGCTTACAGCAAATTTGTGCTCATGATCAACCTCGCCACGACCCATCCCGGTGACTTGCGCGGCTACCAGTTATACCTGTGGAAGAAACGCGGAGTGTTCCAGACGATGGTCTCGCGTCACTACGGACCTGGTGGAACCATTCCCACATCGCCCAGCTACTCGGAACTGAAGTTGAGCAAGGAGGAGATCGCGGAGATCGAGTACCGGTTGGAAGCGTTGGCGCCGTACCAGAAGCCGGGATCGCCCGACTTCGCTGCAGCCGTCCAGTAGCTTCACCGTTCGGTTCCCGCTGCGCGGGGTTCTCCAACGACCTTGGCGTTTTCGGCCACGTAACGGTAGCAATGCAGCCAGCCGTTGGTCACGTACCACACATCCTTGCGGTGGGCGACGTGCGCCAGGTGCTGGATCAGGCTCGATCCCTGGACGCCTTCGACGGGAGGGCGCGGATCGTGAATCACGCTGTTGCTGTAGCGATTCGGGTGCCACATCGCGTAGAAGATCTGCCCTTGGCGGTAGACCTGCTCGAAGGCCGCGTCCAGGGCATCCACATCCGAGCGGTAGTAGCGGCCGGCTGGCTTTCGGCTTTGAAACACGCGGTCATACGCCTTGTAGCTCAGTCCGCCGACGCCGTAGAAGCCGCGTTGGGGGTTCCAGCCCACATAGTCCACGCTCGTGGGATTGTCGCCCGAGTTGTATCCGCGAACGAGAACGAACTGCCCCGCGCTGGTGGCCAGGACCGAGTCGTCGAAATAGCCGCACGTCAGGATGTGCTCAAAGATGTGCTGTCCCCAGGGAACGTTCCGCAACCGTCCCAGAAGCTGATCGCGGCAGCCGAGGATCTCGCTGCGGTAGCCACGAACCAAGTACTCCGTGGCACGGCAGGGATGGGTCTCGGCGTGGACCGCAGGCTCCCAGCTTCGATCGCCCCGATCAAGCTCCGCCTGCATCGTCTGCCAGAAGGAGTCGCCACCGGCGCCGTGCGTGTTGATGGCGATGGAGACGGGCAGGTCGTTGGCTCGGCATACCGCCAAGGCTGCTTGATACTTGTCGGACCTGTCATCGTCGGAGCCTTTCCACGGCGCACCGGGATTGGCGTTCTGCCGGAAGCCCCAGTTATCGATCGAGAGCGAGTAGACGGCCTTTCGTGCGTCGTAATAGCGGGCGATTTCGACGAACTCCACCTGCGCTGCCCCGGAGAACTCCAACTCAACGGTCGATCGCGATTTGAAACCGACGGAGACACAGGCCCGTCTTGCTTTGGGGTCGTAACGAACGCACTCGGCGCCGTTGAACGACTCGCCCGCCGACTTCGCTTCAATCGGTGCCCAAGGGTCGCCCGGCGCATCGCGGCGGCTGACCTTCAACTCCCGGGGCCCGGCGGGCACGTGGAACACGTAGGTGACCGGATACCGCCAGCCGAACTTGCCCCACGTCTCGGCGTCAATCGATATGCGAAAGGCTGGGTTCGCAGCGCGGCCGACCTCGGCGGCTGCCAAGGCGACGAGGCAAAAGATCACGAAGGCGATGATCCGCATGGGTAAGACCCTCAGTGCAGCGATTTTTCCGGGCGTTTCCCGCCTACGTCCGCCAACGCCTTGTCCAGCTTTTCGGCACGCTCTTTGGTGAGATCCGGGTCCGATTCAGCCGACCACTCCAATTCGATGGCGGCATAGGCCCGACGTTTTTCCTGGAAGTAGCTGTATTCAGCCTTTTCCGCCTCGGTCCAGGTGTTGTGCTGCGTGTAGAAACCGCAGAACGGAATGAGCAGGTCCAGCCAGCAGGCGAAGGCGTGTTTTTCGTTCTCGCTGACCTGCACGCCGTAATGGGCGGGCTCGAAGAAATCCATGATTTTGCTCTGGCAGGCGCCCGTGTGGTACGGCGGAAGCATCACGGCGCGGCTGCGGGGTTTCAGCCACGTCATCCACGGGTTCTTGTCGGGATCGCCCGAGGTGGTAATCGTGACGTAGGACTGCGTGTAGGCCCGTTTGGGGTCCACGTGACCCGCGCCGATCAGAACGATGCTCTCCGGCCGGGCCAGCTCTCCGGTCAGGCTGAGCTTGCTCTTGGCGATCTGTGACTCGTTGTGGCAACTCACGCAGTGCCGGTCGAAGATGGGCTGGATCTCCTGCACGTAGCTGAAGCCGTCCACCGGCGCGTTCGGGTCGAGGGTGCGCGGGGCGTTGACCCCCAGGTAGTTCTCCACACTGTCCAGCCAGGACTGAGACGCCAACCGGCGGATCAACGGATGCTCCGTGCCCGCAAAGGGCCGGAGCTTCTGAACCGGCTTGGAGAGCGCCACCGTAGTATTCTGTGTGAATGGCTCCCGCGGTCCCGCCTCCAGCTTGTTCTCGTGGCAGCCGATGCAGGAGAAATGCTCGCCGTTCTGGAGCGTCGACCAACTGCGCATCGATTGGATGGTGTAGCCTTTGGCGTCGAGCACTTGGAAGTAGACCGGGGTGCGAGCGGGCACCGCGAAACTGCAACTGCCATCCGCCTCGATGTCGACCTCGCCGAGGACATGCTTGACGTCCCAACTGCCATTGTTCAGCGAGATCGGCGTCTGGCAGAGCCCGGTCTCGCACTCGCCGCCGTTCTGGCCGTAGCCCATCCGCGCGACGCGGTACTCCAGCGCGACGACGCGGAGCCTCTTGGCTGTTCCGCGCACGATGCCGGCCAGCCCCGGCCCTTGATACACGTCCTGGATGGTATAAACCCCGTAGTTGTCTTGCGGGCGCACGAGCGAAGCACGCACGGCAGGGCGTCGCCGAGCCATGACCGGAATGGCTTGGCCCGTACCCTGCCAGTCATCAAACGCCAGCAGTTCCCGCTCGCCGTCGGGTCTCATGTAGTACAAGCCCAGCGGAGGATGGAATGGACCGAAGGGAGGCAGATAGCCTTCGGGGCAGAACGAACAGAGATAGTTTTCCTCGTCGAACGCATAGGGATGCGCGTACTGCGGGCCGAATTGTCCGAAGACGTCGATCTTGAAGTCGAGGTAGGGTCGGGACGGGTCGGGCGGCTCGGGCCGGATGAAGTCGGCAGGCTCCCGTCCCGGAGCTCCATTGAGCTTTGTGTTCACAAACTCGATCCCGCGGCCCGCCTGGGTCCCTTGGCGACGGTCGATCAGGCCGAGCTTCCCCTTGTAGGTCGAGTGGTGCCCGGCGATGACCGCCAGCGCTTTCGCCGAGCCCGGGATGCCATGCGCGTGGATCATCGCCGCCGGAAACATGCTGTTGTTCCCGTAGTACTCTGTCTGGGCCGTTCCATCCGGGTTCATCGCGATGAGCGGGTGGGTGAACAGCGCGCTTCGGTCGTTGTATTCCCAGCGGGTAAAGACGACACGGCCGTCCTCCAAGACCTGGGGGTTGTTCGTCATAAGCTGGTCGAACGTCAGACGGCGGATGTTGCCGCCGTCGGCATCGCAGCAATAGATGTTGCCGCCCGCGCGGTGCCAGCAATCGCTGATATGCAC
>CAZAQY010000135.1:0-22292 GCA_964486845.1 uncultured Pirellulaceae bacterium | reverse complement strand
AAGGCAACCGTCCCCCATTGGGCCTTCTGAGCCGGTTGTTCGGATCGTGCCGAAAATTCCATTTCGCCCTCGCTCGTTTTGCGGCGGGATCGCAACAGCCTCATTCTGGCCCATTTGCCTCGCAACTATAGTCGAACGATGCGGTCGGTGTAGCCGCCGGCCGGAGGGAATCGGCGGACCTTCTTCGCGTATCGTCGCGGCTTTCTGGAGACTTCGGCCATGTCCATGAGTACCGTTATCGCGTTTTGCCTGCTCGCGTTGCCACCGGGCGATTGTACCGGAGGCTGCTTTCCCTCGCACCACCTGCCGCTCGTTGGGCGACAGGTCGCGCCGTCGCTGGACGCCGCAGATGGCTGGAGCGGTGACGACGGAGATCTGACCGACGGCGGCGAACTCGTCTTGACCAAAGCATTCGAACCTCCAGCGCCGCGGGTTGTCCTGCGCTCGCTGCTCCTCCTGGCCACCGAGCCGCAGACGTTCCTCGCATCGTCCGATGAGCCGCCCTACTGGACCGCCGTTCCCTTCGGTCCGCTGGCCGTGGTGGTGGAAATTCCCTTGGCCGGGGCAGACCCCACGGCGGTCGAGTACGTGACGCTCCTGCTGGACGGTAAGCCCGTCGAGAATATCCGCTATGCGGTGGACCCGTCTCTACTACCGCTGTCCCCCGCCGATGACCAATCCGTCCCGCGTTGTGCCTTCAAATTCCCTTGCCCTCCGCCCGGCAAGCACATCGTTCAGGCCAGATACAAGACGGTCGGCTTGTGGAGCCACCTGTCCAATCCGTTACATTTCGACGTCCGCCTGCCCGCACCGCCGCAGATTGTCGCCCTGTCGGATTTTGAAGACACCCCTCGCCCGGTCGAAAAAGATGGAATGATCTCCGTCACTTCGCCCTTGATCCGAATCCATTTGGCGAATTTGCCCGCCACCGCGACAGTGATCGCCTATCTCGACGGGAGGCCCGTACGACCAGCCGCCGCCGGAGAATGCGGTTGCAGACGGATCATGCGCAGCTTGCAGAAAGAAGAAGCCAAGACAGGGTGCTGCCGAGCCGTCAAACTGGAAGGCTCGATCACGCCGGGAATTCACACGCTCACCGTTCGGACGGTCCACTCGTCAGGTCCCTGCAGCATCACCAGCGAGCCGTCCAACAAGGTGGTCTTCCACTACTACGACGAGGACGTGTACTTGCTGAGACCGGGCAGGAACTGCTGCAATCGATGTCCCCCAGTGGACGGCAGTCCTGAATGCGTCTTGCCTCAGCCCTCGCCAAATGCCTCAGCCGCGCCGACGGGGAGCGAGAAAACTCCGCAACCGGCCGCGTCGCCCGTGTCCGTTCCGGCGGAGGCACCCGCTGCCACGGAACGTAGCCAGGAAGCGATGCGTACGAGCGTCCCGATTCAGCAGACGGTCTTTCGACCGTCACCGGCTACCGCGGACCGCGATCCGGCGAATTCTCTGATCGCGCTGGTGGCGCTTCGGCAAGCCGATTATCGCACTGCAGCTCAGCAACTGCTGGAGAGTGCCGTAGATTTCTGCGACTCCGCCGCAGCGGCCGCAGCGACTGCCAGCGCGGCGGCCGATGAAGCGTCCAGTCACGCCCGCGCAGCGTCCGAGGCGGCGAAGCAGGCCGGCACCCGGCTGGACCAAGCCTTCGCACGCCGCGATGCAGCCGTTGCGGCGAGCAAGAAGTTCCCAGGTGCGAGCCGGGCGGCCAAGGCTGCCGGCGCCACAATGGCCGCTACTCGCGCGGTAGATTGCGCCAGGACCGCCCGCGACAATGCCGCTGCGGCCGAAGCGCGAGCGGCTGACGCTGTCCAGGCTCGCGAAGCGGCTCTGGCGGCGCGGACTGCTGCCGAACTGGCGTTAGGACAAGCCCGAATTTGGGTCAAAGAGATCCAGCAGCACGTGACCAACGGCAACGGCGCCGGAGCCGAAGCGGCCCGTGTCCGGCTCGAAGCGGCGCACGCGGCCGCAGGCGCGGCCGCCAACGAGGCCCTCAAGCAGCGCGATCTCGCCGCCCGGCACGCACGCTCGGCTGCGGCGCACAAGGAAATCGCGGAGTCGGCGCGAGGCGAGACTGTCGAACAAACGCAGCCGCCTGTGGAAGACCCACACCAGCCCGAAACCGAATCGCCTCCTTCTGACGTCAGCGAGCCGACTGGCGAATCGCCTAAGGACGACTGCTGGACCGAATGGGCTGAACAAGCCGAAAAGCTGGCGAACGATGAAGAGATGCAAGCAAACGCGAGGATTCGAGCGGCCGAGGCGCAAGCCCGTTGCGAACGAGCACGGGCCGTCACCGACCCCTCCAGCCCCTTCTATTTCGCGTCCGCGGCCCATTTCCCGTTGCCAAGCTTCGGACTTCGCGGCGAGATGATCGATCGCGGAGGCTTGATCATCTACGAAGACATGGAGTTCCACTTCGACCGCGACGGGAACTACGCGGTCCGCTTCCGAGCCACCATGCCGGACATGCCCGTCACCGTCCAGTTGCAGTTCCAGATCCAGCCCCGTCACGGTGGACCGTGGTATACAGTCACCCTGGCTCCCATGGAATTCAAGCACCCGGATCCCGACGCGGCCCAGCGGAAATGCACGACGGCCGGCGACTGCTCCGCCCCGCTGGAACCGTCCTGCTGCGGCCCCGTAAGGGAATGCGTCTGCCGGGGCCACAGCGAAATTCTCCGCCGCTGCTACGGCGAAATGGGTCAGGGTGCGACCATCCGCCGCACGGGCACGGCGAGATTCGGCTTCGGGGTAGACGTGCCGTGAGCACACGTCGCGTCACGGAAACTTGGGAATGGGCCAATCCCGAGTGCAAGTCTTCTTTTCGAGTTCCGCGGACTCAAATGCGATGATCGCGCCCGAGGGCCCCGAATCGTCCGGCAAGGCGACGGCGACAATGATGGGGCGTCCTTCGCTTGGGTCGCGGACTCTTTTCACTCTCCCCTTGCGGCCTCGGCAGCACCAAGCGTCCTCCTTGACCAAGACGCAGTCGTTCTTCTTGAACCCGTCGACTTCGTTTGGATCGCTCATCTCGTACCCCTCTCGAGAATACTCCGCTGCCGCCTGTCTCTAACATATCCCGATTAGAACGCCAATTTTAGGCCGTTCGCCCCGGCTGTCAAACGATGGGGCTCCCACCGTGCTCACTGTCTCTGCACAGCAAGAATGACAGAGTGAGACTCGATCCCGCACGCCTTTTGGGTCACCATGTCCCCTTCGTCGGCTCGTTCGACTGAATTGTCTGCCCGGTTTACCTATTCTGCGGGGCCAATCCACTTGGCCAGTGTGCGAGTGACCCACTTTTGCCGCAAAGCTTGAGTCCAAGACACGAAGATCCGATCTTAGCAAAGGAAACGGTCGCGCGGGGGCTGACGGATGACACCCTATTCTGACTGCTGCGCTCATGCCCTTCATCGGGTGCCAGGATGACCCTGCTTTCGTACAAGGAATGATCCGATGCCGAGCCTGCGCAAAGCGGTCTTCTACGGGGTATGTATCGGGATCGTCTGCTGGTACATCCCCACGCTTTGGGGCGACAGGAATGCGGACGAGAGATCGCCGTCCACCGCCCCGGAACGGATCGGCGAAGGGTGTGTCGCCGGTGCCCGACTCATGCCACGCCTCTCAGACGATCCGCTCGGCGCATCGGAACGCATCGATCCGCAGGTCCGTCCGGCTTCAGCGCTCACACAGTCGCTGGTTCTGGCCCCAGCAGCAATGGCAGCCGACGGCGCATTCGCGATCAGCGAACTGTCACAAGGCACACCGACGATCACTTGGCCCATCCAGCGAGACGGCGACGAAGTCCGATTGTTTGTGGCCGGGGACGTGACGCTCACAGGCACGGGCGCTGCGGAGCCAATCGACATCAAAGTCAAAGTGGGCGAGAACGACCCTGTCGATGCCAAACCCACGGAGAAGCAGGGCTCGTGGAGGGCGACAGTCCCGATAGAAGCCGTGGGGGAACACAAGATCGTCGTCACCAAAGGCGCCGGCCCGAATCCATCTCAGCACTGGATTAGCGTGCTTGCGCCCAGCGCCGACGACACGCGGATTCTGGAGCCCATCATCTCCAAAGTCTCCAACAATGCGTACAAAGAACCTGTCGACTTGAGCGAGGTACGCGTCTACGGCGGGTATCTGAAACTGGCGGGCCTGCGCGTACGAAGCGGCACGCAACTTCAGTTTGCCGTGTTCGACAATTCGGAGAACAAGGGCAAGTTTCTGGGACTTATCGTACCATCCGCCCCTGTGGTTCCCCGAGAGGACGCCAGCTGGGAGGCCGAGCTGGACATGCCATTGCCCCCGGAAATGGCCCCTGCTCCGCACGTCAAGGGGTTCGTGCTCGCGATGGCCTTTTCAGCAACGGGCGGTTTGCACCGCTACTCCGCAACCCGTGTCAACTTCCAGGCGGCACTGATCAGCAGCAGGTTGAAGATCTCGGCCGCCCCCGTGATGCGCAAAGGCGACGATACGGAGGCCTTGCCCAAAAAAGGCGACGTTTATCTCTCGAAGGACAGGCGTTTTGTTGTCAGCGGGGTTGCGGACGGAGGGGATGCAAGTGTGTGGGAGGACAGCCGCATCGTCATTTCCCTGAACGGTGTTCCGCTGGGAATCAAAGGCATCGGAATCAATCCAGCGGCAAAGAACAGGTGGTTCTCTCCGGTTGAGGTCGACACCGACAGCAAATACACAGTCGAGGCTTGGACCGTTTTGGGGAGGCAGATCTTCGGCACGAAATCGCCGGCAGCTACGGTCCGCGTGCGCACGACGGGCCCCAGTGTCCTCTCGGTCAGTCCGACGAACGCGGCCTTCGAGGGGATCAAGGTTACTTTCAACGATGAAATCAACGTGCCCGCCGCAGCGGATCTGGGCAAGGCGTTTCTGCTGGTGAACAGCAGCAACAAGTCCAGCATCGATCCCCAAACGGCGGCGTCCTCGCTGCCGAAATTCGATCTGGCCGATAATTCCCTCACCCTGGCGTATCAGGACGTCCCGCCGGATGTTTATACGTTTACGGTCAAGGCAGACTTGATCAGCGACCTCTTTGGTAGAACGATGGCGAAGGACTACTCGGAGAGACTCTTCCGGCCCATCGGCGCCGAAGAGCCTGTGATCTCGCGGGGGATCACCGGTCCCACGGGACCGAACGTGTCCTTTCCCGAATACACGAAGCCGCGACCGATCATCAACGGGTTCAACCCTTCCGACCACGTCGAGACGCGCGTCTCCCGCCTCTACTACTTCCGCGATGTACATCGCGTTGCCCAGATCATCAACCGCGACGTCAAATCGTACAACCGCGCCGCGGTCGACATGCAGCAGCAGTTGGCGGACAAAGCGCGGCAAATCGCCGAGCAGGCGACGGACCAGCGTCGCGAGAAGGAACGGGGAGCCGTCGAGGCGGCGAAGAAGACGCGCGGAGCCGAACGTGAACTGCAAGAGGCGGAAGCACTCGCGGCGAACACCGCCAATCAAGCCGCCGGTGCGGCCACCGATCAGCGACGGGCCGATGTTGCGATGCGGAACCGGCCGGCCGAACGCACGGACCTAGAGCAGGCCGATCTGGAAAAGCGCGCCGAGAACCTGAACAACGTCGTCGCCCAGCTCGAACGCGTCGCCGAATCGGCCCGCAACCGTGCCGCGTCCGCTTACGCCAAAGTCCAAGCGCTCCGCGAACAGGAATCCGCGGCGAATGAACAATGGCAGGCCTCCCTCGCCGCCGAAGACCGCGCGAGGGAAGAGCAATTCCGCCGCGAAGTCGCGGCTGCCCACGCGGACCCGGACACCTATGCCCCCGGCAAGCCGGGATCGGAGGATCCCGTGCGGCAAGTGTCGGTCTCGGTCATCGGCGAAGGGTTGATCCAGTTGCGTGGTCCCATCAAAGGCATCAACGTCATCCGCACGATGATCAACCAGATCGACGCCCCGGTGGGACAAGTTCGTGTCGCCGTCCACACCGTCCAAATCAACGGCGAAAAGGGCGATCGGATGGAGCGCGTCGCCGGGAGAATCCAACGCTTCATCGACCATTCGCGATTCCTCACGCTGCAATCCGCCGAGATGCTCCGTAAGGCCATCGTTTTGGTCGCCGCCCAACGAGCCATGGAACTCGGCGAGTTGCCGGGCGTGACTCAGGAAGAACGCGACCGCAAGTACCTGTACTCCTTCTTCGGCGACGATTTCATCCGCGAGCTGGAGGTCACGGACTCGGAGTTCTTGAAGACCGGCAACAAGTTGCTGTCCCTCCACTCGATGGACTCGACCAGCTTGGCTTCGGCCCTGTTCATTATGGCGCTGGCCAAGAACACAACCCGCATGGAGATTCTGCAGACGTTCGACGGCATGATGGCCGGCCAACTGCCGCTGGCTGAACAAAACTACTTCGAAGCCGGATTGACGTGCGACGGCAAGCACCGGCTGTTCGATGGGTTCTGTAAACGCGACGAATTCCAACTGCTCTCCGCCAACGCCCGCTTCCAGTCGATCCGCGGCCTGTTCGACGCCGAGATCGCAGCCGACGATACCATGACCCCGATCCAGCGGGAGTTCGTCCGTTTGGCCCAAATCTTCAAGAGCCGCTTGATCGTGGAAATGGAGCTGAAGCAGCGCATCATGGAGCGGGCTGTCATCGAAGAGCGCTTGGGTAACCGTCAGAAGGAACTTGAGGATGCAAAGAAACTGGAGGACGACGCCAAGAAAAAGTTGAGTGATTCTCTCAAGATTAGGCGGGATGCGCAAGACAATGTGCTGCAGGCGGCCAAACTGATCCAGGCAAAGGCGCAGTCGCTTCAATCACAGGCGGCAGACGCTCAGGAGAAGGCAGATGATGCCACGCAATTCATAAGTCGTCTGATCGAAAACGTGCTAGACGAGGCACTGGCCGCCTCCATGCAAGCCTCCCCTCATCGCGAAATCGGATTGACGTTAGATTCGCTGATGGATGATCTGCGCAAACAGGCAACCAAGCCCGGAGCGTCGAAAGCGTACCGGGCAGGGATAGCGAAATTGCAGGGTGCAAAGAAGTCGATTCTTCTGAAATTCTTGGAACCACTTTCCGAGGATTCGCTACCGTTCGGCAAACGGCTCGAAAATGCGCAGAAGCAGTTTCTTAAGGACGTTGTGGATGCCCATCCCGACATCGAAACGCTGCCGGAGCCCGCCTCCGCCATAACGTATAGATTCGAGGTTCCCATCGGTAAAGAGATGGTCGTCCTGTCGCTGAAAAACGGTAATGCGACGATTGAATCAGGGCGGCGCTTCTTGGAAACTCAGTTGGATCAATACATCGACGATGCCGACCAGATTCTGAACACCCTCGTCTTGTTCCAGTACGGTCCAAGCAACAGACAGCGGCTCCAGGAGGCACAAGCCATACTGAAGACGTTGAGCGATGACAAGAAGCCAATAGCCAGCCTGACGGTGGACGAGTTGCTCGATAATCTACAGCGCAGCATGACGATGTTCGAAAAGCTCAGTCAGTTAGCTGCCGCGCACGGCAAGACAGCCAACGGTATCGTCCGACAAATTGACTTAGTTCTCGCCAGAATCGGCGACGAGGATGCGTCCGTGAACGAGAGCTACAGGCAGTGGTTGACCGTCGAGGAGGAGATCTACCGCTGGATCGGCCCAGATATTAAGACCCAGACGCAGCCGTTGTTGGAAGCAGCCTCGAATGGGTTCAGGGCTCTTCTGGCAGCAGACCTGAACTTTCAGTCCGCTCAACGTGAGGCCGAAGCCGCCCGCCGTCCCCTGGACCACAAGAAATTCCTCGACATGCTGGTCGACGACATGGAGGACAAGTACATCGAGCTGCTGGAAGGCACGCGGGCGCACACGGCGAATATCGACGCTTACATCAAGCGGCTGATGACGTGCTTGGATGACGATTTCAACACGCAGTTCTACTACCCGACGTTCCGCAAGGTGCGCGAGGCGAGCCAGTTCTGGGACGTGCAGATGGGGCAGGTCGAAACGACCAACGTGCTGGCCAACAACCGGGCCTTCGCCAAGGTGTCCCCAGAAGCCACCATGGAATTCGATCTGCCGAAACGCGACATCATGATCGCGGAGGCCATCGACGGGGCCAAGGCCATGATCGACGACGTGGGCGCGCTGGCTCAAGATCCGACCTTCCTGGCCATGGCCAAGCTGAACGGCGGACAACCGACATCGTCCCCGATTGCCGGGGCTTCGGGGGGCTTTTCGACCGTGCGGAATGTGCTGCCGGGGCTGTCGACCGACACGGCGGAAGCCGTACTGGGCCAGCAGGGTCCAGGCGGCGCGCAATTCGGCGCGGCCCTGGAAGGCCTGATTCCCGATCCGGCGATCTACAAGTTCGAAACCGGCACCGGCTGGGAAATCCGGCCGGTGATCCAACCTGATGGCCAGGCGGTCGTATTCCATTTCAACTACATGTACTCCACGAACATTCGCGAACCGATCCGGGCCGACGAAAAACATCTGGGCCGTGTCAAACGGCACTTCGTCGATACGGACGTCCAGTTGAGCAACTACGAGTTGCGAGAAGTCAGCCGATATACGGTGGCCTTGAAGGCCGCTCGAACCGCCCGCGGCGTGCCGCTGCTGGAAGACATCCCCGTAGCTGGTGTGCTGTTCCGCCCCTTGCCCAGCGCCGAATCGTCGCTCCAGCAGAACATCATCATGTCTCAAGCCACGATCTTCCCGACGCTGTTCGATCTGATGGGACTACGCTGGGCGCCGGTCGTGGCCGATCTGGACCCGCTACGACTCTCCAATGACGAATTCATCGTGCGCAACCGCCGCCGCGCCCTGATGAATCGCGTGTTCGATCATTCCAGTTCGCAGGTAGACGAGTTCCTGCGGATCCCGGAAGCCGAACGGCGGATGGACCTGTACCGCTCCCAGGAGACGATTCCCAGCGTTCACCCGAACGGCTATTCGGGGCCGGGCGCGAACCTGCAGGACAGCCAACTGCAGGAAGGTTACTCGCCGGTCGACCGACCCGAGACGCGGTACGTACCGGCCGAATCGGCCGAAGGCAGTCCGCTACGTCCTCAACGCCCGTTGCTGCAGCCGCAGGCCCTCCCGCTGGATGCGCCGCAAAGCGGGCGCGATCGCGGTTCGATGGCACCATCCTACGATGGCGGTTCAGAGCGCATCGAACAACCGCTGCCGCCGGCCATCGGTACTCCGCTCGAAGCGATCCCTGTGCCGGCGCCCTCTACGGACGGGCAGGCCTTTGCGCCTCGTCGGACAGCAGGTGGTGAAGTCACCCCGGCCTCCTATTTACAGCCTGTGCCTCAGACGCCGTTGCTGAGATCTGCGCCGCCATCGGCGCGGACACAGACACCGCTGCCGCCGGGGCAGGCCGACTTGCGGCGGCTTCCCCTGGTGCATGGAAACGCCCGGAGCAATTAGCCGGCCATCCCCGGAGCCATTGACGATGAAGCGTGCCACTGGATTGCTGTACTTTGTGGCGGCCGCGGTCGTGACGGTCATCGCCGCGGGCCCGCACCGCGGCGCAACGCGCCCTTCCGCGTACTGTTCGCTGCCCAATCATGACTACCAGTATCGAGACTTCTCCCAGCCGGTGCGGTCGGTCAGCGCGGTCGGGATCCTCGTCCGCGATCCGTTACCCATGGCCGGCATGACCGAACTGGACCGCGAGCGACTGCGCCGGACAGGCGACGCGGTCGCACTGCGGGCGGTCAAGGCTTTTCAGTTTGTCGAGCGTTCCCGGTTGCAGGTGGACCACTGCTCGATCTCGCAAATCAGCGTCAACTTGCACGAGGACGGCGACTGGATAATCAGCCTCCGTGCGGACCAGAATCCGATCCAGCTGGTGCCGCCGGCAGTCGATCGCGACGTGACTACGTCCGAGGAGATTTACAAATTCACCGACCACCTGAAGCGGAACCTCTTCAAAGTGCAACTGCGTTGTTACGCCCGGACAGGCGGGGTCCCAGCCGACAGCGCCGTTGGCAAACCCGTAGTCATCCCGCTGGACGTCGCCCCGTTCTGGGTCCAGCGTCAACAGCCCCGCTGGTTCGTCGACATGGGAAATGACGCACGGATCAGGCAGTACTTCGACATCATCGATCACGTGGAAATCGAATTCACATACGGCAATCGGGCTCCGGTTGGAGCAGAGGAGCTGCGATCGTGGCAGAAAAAATGATCCGCAACCTGTTGATCGGCCTGAGTATCCTGGCCCTGTTGACGCCGTCGGTCCGGGCTGCGAACCGCCCGCCCCGCAATGTGCCTCCCACGGACGAGATTGAACTGCTCGATCCGAACGCCGATCCGCTGGGGCGGCCGGCCGTTGAACTCCGCCACGGCGCACACGGTCTGGAGGTCGATATTCCTCCGGCGGTATTGGTACACAAGTACTACTACACCGGAGACCGTTCCTTTCAGGCCCAGATGCTGCCCGGCGGACCGTCGATCATCGTCGTCAACCATCCCAAGACCGACGAGCGATGTTACATCGAGGCCCAGATGCTGCCCGGCGCGCCGCGGGTCACCTACACCAGCAGTTGCATCGAATACGACTACGGCGAGAACGGGATCACGGTCCACTTCGGGCTGTTCGGCCAGCCCACGATCAAGTACCGCAGCGGCCTGACGTGGAGCACAAGGATGGGCAACCTGGTCCATGCGGACCAGTGGGTGGCGGGAACCCAGAAGGTCGCGGCCGGGTGCAAGGCGGTGGCGTCTGCATCGAAGACCTCGTTGAAGGTCGCCACGATCAACGGCGCCGAGGTGGCCAAGACGGCTGCGCTGCCCGTGCAGAACATCCTCCGCATGATGCCTCTTGGCGCCGCGGTGTTCGACCCCGACCGACGCGTCAAGTGGGAGGAAAAGATCGCGGAACACCAGCGGCAACACGAGGTCGAACACGCCGCGAAAATCGCCGAACGCGACGAGTTGACGATCCGGACGAATCGCTGAGCGATCGTTCGGGGGTCCTGTGCAAACGGGCCCCGCTGGCGAGGAACCAAGGTTTAATAGCTGCGCGGCGTCACGCGGGCTTGGACTCGGCCGGGGAGGCCCTGGATGCGGAGGAAGCCTTCGGCGTCGTCCTGGTTGTACGAGCCGCCGCCTTCCATGGTGGCGATGCCTTCGTCGTACAGGCTGTACGGGCTCTGCCGGCCGGCGACCATCAGGTTGCCCTTGTACAGGTTCAGGCTCACCTCGCCCGTCACGGTCCGATGCGCCTGTCTGATGAAGGCGAACAGGGCGTCCATCTTGGGAGCGTACCAGAAGCCGTAGTAGACCAGTTCCGCCACTTCAGGCGCCAGCCGGTCGCGCAGGTGCATCAGTTCGCGGTCCAGCGTCACCTGTTCCAGCAGCCGCAGCGATTCGTACAGGATCGTCATGCCGGGCGATTCGTAAACGCCACGGCTCTTCATCCCCACGAAACGGTTCTCGACCATGTCCACGCGGCCGACGCCGTTGCGGCCGCCGATCTCGTTCAGCTTCTGGACGATCTCGTAGGCGCTGCCCGTGTGGCCGTTCACGGCCACCGGCACGCCCGCTTCGAAAGCGACCTTGACGTTCTCGATCTTGTCGGGCGCCTGCTGCGGCGAGACGGTCATGCCGAACTCGACGAGTTCCACGCCGTTGACGGTCAAGTCTTCCAGCTTGCCGGCCTCGTAGCTGATGTGCAGGCAGTTCTCGTCCGAGCTGTAGGGCTTGGACACGGACGCCTTGACTGGAATCTTGCGAGCCGAGCAATATGCGATCATTTCGCTGCGGCCGGGGAACTTGTCGCGAAACGCTTTGCGCCGCCAGGGCGTGACCACCTGGATGCCCGGTTCGAGCGCTTCGGCGGCCAGTTGGAATCGGCATTGGTCGTTGCCCTTGCCCGTGGCCCCGTGGGCGAACGTGTCCGCGCCGACCTCGCGCGCGACCTGCAGACACTTCTTGGCGATCAGCGGCCGGGCAATCGACGTGCCCAGCAAGTAGATGCTCTCGTACTTCGCCTGCCACTGCAACACGGGAAAGGCGAAGTCGCGGCACAGTTCCTCTTTGGCGTCGAGGATTCGAGCGCTGGCGGCGCCGGCGTCCCGCGCTTTCTTCAGAATCGCCTCACGGTCTTCGCAAGGCTGGCCCAGGTCGACGTACACGGCGTGGACCTCGTAGCCCTCCTCCATCAACCAACTGAGAATGACGGACGTATCTAATCCCCCTGAGTAAGCAAGCACGCAGCTAGGCATGAGTATTCCCCGATCGAAGATGTTCTTGGTTTGAGACGGCGGCGCGAGGCTTAACGAACCAAACCCAACCGCGCCCGGCATATTGTGACCACGGAGAGACGGAGTCACAAGTGGAGGCGCAAAAACAAGCGAGGGCGAAACTGGCGACCGCCAATTCCGCCCTCGCCGTGTTCCCTGGCGTCGGAGCGGCCTACGGGCCGCTCCGACGCACAGTCATAAGCTTCACCGTGAAGCGCTCCAACAGGCAGTCGACCCAGAAACCGCCTGTTAAAGCTAGCTGCTTCGACCCAGGAGGGAGGGTTGCCCTGTGTTCCCGCAAACACAGTGCGAACAGTGAAGCTTTCGGTGTTTTGTTGTGCTCTCGACCTCCTAACAGGACCCCCAGCAACTTCATCGTAGCCATCACGCTCCGCGTGATGATCGCCAACCAAAACCGGACACTGATTCCTTCACTGATCCCTACGCGGCGGAAGCCAAGCGGCGGCCCAGCACCGGCTGGACCACCTGTTCCCAAGCCGCCTCTCCGCCACCCTTCACCAGTACTGCGTCTCCCGGCTGGACGACGTACTGCAGTTGTGCGGCGGCATCCTTGATCTGCGGCCGCCAAACCGTCCGGCTGGCGGGCATTCCTGCCGCTTGGGCGGCTTCCACCACCGTCCGGCCCACAGGTCCGCAGGCGATCAGCCAGTCCGCTCCGCACCGGACGACCGCCGCCCGCCCGATTTCGCGCTGCGGTTGCGGCCCGTGGCCACTCTCTTCCAGGCCGCCGCAGACCACGATGCGCCGGCCTTGTGTTTCCAGTTCTCGCAACACTTCCAAGGCCGCTCGCCACGAGGCAGACCGGCCGTCGTACGTATCGTCGATGACAGTTATCCTGTTCTGACAAGCGACCTGGCAGCGATGTGCCAGCGGCTGAAAATCCCGCAGCCGCGCGGCCACCTCTCGTGCCGACAAGCCCATGATCCGCCCGACCGCAAAGGCGGCCAGAGCGGCGGGCAGGGCGTGTCGTGCCCAGGTCCGCACCGTACACTCCGTCCCCTCGACGACGAACTTCAATTCGCCCTGGCCGCAATGCACGTGCGTGGCGTTCAAGTCGCAGTGCGAACCGCGACCGACGAGCATGACCTGCGTCTTGACTCGATCGGCCCAGTCGCACACCCGCGGCTCGTCGCCGCTGAGCACCGCCCAACCGTGTTCGGGCAGATCTTGAAGCCATTCCAGCTCGCAACGTTCGCCCTCGTTCTCGCTCGGACTCACGTTTTGAGCGAGCGAGTTAATAACGCCAATCTCGGGTTGGCACAAGTGCGAAACCGACCGAATTTCGTCCTTTCTTGACGCGTGGTATTCCAGCAGGCCATAGTCGTCCTGTCGCTGCAGTTGCAGCAGCGCCAGCGGCAAAGACCAGGGACGGTTTCCGTCTGAGACCGGCGAACGTCCGGAGAAGGATCCGCTCAAGACGACGTCGATCATTCGCCGAGTCGTGGTCTTGCCCGGGCCTCCTGCCACGGCGATCACGCGGGCTCTCAACCGTTGCCGGTGCCAGCTTGCCAATTCCAGCAAAGCCTTCTGGATGTCCTCGACGGCGATGCGGCCGATCGGCTTCTGCAGGCCGCAGGGAGGCGTCGTGGAGCCCCATTGCACGCGGCCGCCGATCAGGTCGGACAATCCTTGGATGCTGAGTTCGTCCATCGTTAGTTTGCCAGCGGCAGGCGCGACGCCAAAGAAATCACGCGCGGCCGCTCCTCCTCGTACTCGATGTGCGAACCCACTTCGCGCAACCACTGCCGCGCCACGAGCCGGTCGTCGAACCCGTGATGCTGCTGGCCGCCGGGCGATGGCCGTTCGCCCTTGCCGGCGATCAGCACGGCGTCGCCGGGACGCGCCCGAGACAAGGCCCAGCGAATCGCCTCCGCGCGATTGGGCAGCACGTGGGCGCGGGCCGGACGATCGTAGCCGTCGAGAATGTCGTGAGCGATTTCCAGGGACCGCTGCCCGCAGGGATCACCGTTGGTGATCACGCCCAGATGCGCCATGCGTTCGACCACGCGCCCCAGCAAGGGCCGTAGCGACGGATCGCCGTGAGCGTCCGCGCCGAACACGCAGATCACGCGGCCGGCGCTGACTTGACGCAGCGACCGCAAGGCGACGGCCAACGCATCGGGCGAGCGGGCGGCGTCTACGTACACGCCAAAGGACTGCCCGCCGGCGACGGGCTCCATCCGGCCGGGGACCGTCTCGACCGCCTCCAGCCCCCGTGCGATCGTGGTCAACTCCAGTCCCATCAACAGCCCGGCGGCCGCTGCGCACAGGCAGTTGTACACATGATGGTCGCCGAACATCCGCGTCTGGACGGCGGCCGTCTCGTCGCCTGCCGTCAACAAGAAGGTCTGCTCGCAGGGATGACGTTCGATGATTCTCGCCGTGAGTTCGGCCGGCGTGTGCATGCCGATGGTGAGCACGGGCCGATCCAAGTGCCGCAGGACGAATTTGCTCGCCGGGTCGTCCGCGTTCAAAATCGCCGCACCATCGGGTTTCAGATGTTCGAACAGGCGGGACTTGATGCGCCGGTAATTGAAGATCGAACCGTGATAGTCCAAATGGTCGCGGCGGACGTTGGTCATCATCGCCACGTCGAACTCGACTCCCGCCGTGCGGCGTTCCGCCAGGGCGCGGCTGGACACCTCGACGACGGCCGTGCCGCAATCCTGGTCGGCCATGCGGGCCAGCCAGTCGGCCAACTCGCGGGCCGGGGGAGTCGTGCGGGCCGCCGGTTCGCGGTCCACGCCGTCGCTCCGCGCCAGGGAACTGATCAGCCCGTTGCGCACGCCCGCCGCGCGAAAGATGGAATCCAACAGCCACGCAGTCGTGGTCTTGCCGTTGGTGCCCGTGATGCCCACCGTCCGCATCCTCGCGCTGGGGTCGCCGGCCAGACGCTGGCACAAGCGGCCGTAGGCTTCGCGGCTGTCCGGCACGACGCAGACGGGCGCGTCGACCGGCAACGGACGTTCGGCGAGAATGGCTTTCGCGCCGCGGTGAAGCGCTTCGGCGACGGCGTCATGACCGTCGGCGACGGCGGTTGACACCGCGACGTACAGGTCGCCGGGCCGGCAACGGCGCGCCTCGTCGCAACATGACGTGACGCGAATGTCCGGGCCGCCGAAGATGGGACTTTCAGGAAAAAACTCACGCAGGCTGACGCGCGGAATGCGTGTGGCGGTGTGCATGTTCTCGGCCTCCTTGCCTCGCATGCAGTGCAGGATCTGGGCGTTCACCAAATCGGGACCGACGGCTGTCCTTTCCGTCACGAGCCGGCGTTGCGGGCGAGCCTGCGAATGGGTCTGGACTCGGTACGCTGTCGCCGGATCGTGGGGAGAATTGTTCTGGATTGCGACCCAGGTGTCAAGGTGATTTTTGGGTGGGATGCGAGATCCGGGATGCGGGAAGCGAGATCCGGGAAGCGAGATCCGGGATGTAGGGATTCAAGAGAAATCTTGACAAGCTGCTACGCCGCCGCCGTATCCCGCATCCCGTAACGCCTTCACTGCCAGCATCAGGCGACCAGCAAGGGACGCCCGGTGCGGGCGATCGTCGCCAGGTCGTCCAGCGAGCCGTCGATCAGCGTCGCCAGATTGGCGTTAGCCAGCACTTGCGACTGGGCCTCCAGGCAACGTTCCAGGCAGGCGGCGGCCGCCTCTTCATCGCCGGGCCAAACGGCGTAGGCAGCTTGCACCGCGCGGATCAGTGCGTCGTCGCCCTCGATCGGCAGGCCGGCCAGCGCGCGCATCAGTTGGCGGTAGAATTCCGCCGCCAGACCGAATAGCTGGATCAATCGAGCCCGGCGCGGCGGGGCCTCTTTGCCTGCCTGATCCACAAACGGTCCCATCGCTTTGGCAAACTCGATCGAATCCGCCTGCGGGTCACTCAGGTGTGCTAGCAGGCTTGCACGGAACTCGTCCAATTCTTGGTCCGCCAGATCCAGGGCCCGCCGGACGCTGCCTTCCGACAAGGCAGCCAGGCGAGCCGCCGTCTGCGGATCGTCGACCAGCCCTTGGGATACCAGCAACCGGGCCACTGCTTCGTGAGACAGGGGGCGAAAGCGCACAATCTGGCTGCGGGAGCGGATGGTGGGCAACTGTCTTTGTTCGCTGGTGCCCACGAGCACGATAACCGATTGGGGAGGCGGCTCTTCAAGGGTCTTCAAGAGGCAGTTGGCACATTCTTGCCGTCCCGCGCTGAGAAAGTCGGCGTCGTCGATTATCGCGACTCGGCGGGTGCCGCGAACCGGTTTCAGGGAAAGGTTGTAGCAGAGGCCTTCGCGCATCCGATGCTCGTCGTCGCCGATAAGCAGTTCGAGCGGAATGGTGCTCTTGTCCGGCGGCTTGCAGACCAACTCCAGATCTGGATGCGTCCCTGCCTCGACTTGCTGGCACGCGGGGCAATGACCGCACGGCTCCAAATCTTCTTCCCGCGAATGCTCGCACAAAAGCGATTGGGCGAGTTTCAGGGCGAAGGAGTGTTTGCCGATGCCGGAAGGGCCAATGAACAGAAAGGTGCTCGCCAGCCGGCCGCGGCGGAGCGCCTGCCGGAACTGGTCGACCAACGGATCGTGTCCCTCGATTCCCTGCCACGTCATGGCAATACGCCTTCCGTTGCTCGGCGAATGTCGGCCTGCACCGACTCGATGTCCCGTGCCGCGTCGATGACGGCGATTTCGGGACGCCGCGCCGCCTCGGCCAGGTACCCCAGCCGAACTTGCTGCATGTAATCCAGACCCTGCGATTCGATCCGGTCCGGCTCGCGGTTCCTGCGCCGGACGGCGGCGGCGACGTCCATGTCCAACAGGAAAATCCGCGCCGGGTGCAGGCCCGACACGGCGACCTCGCCGACACGCCATAAATCCTCGACGGCCAGACCGCCCGCATGCCCCTGATAGACGACGTTGGCCAGCAAGAACCGGTCCGACACCACCATGCAGCCGGCGTCCAGCGCCGGGCGGATGACTTGATCGACCAGTTGCGCCCGCGAGGCCATGTACATCAGCATTTCCGCCCGGCGGCCGATCGGCGTATCCGACTTGTGGAGCAGGATTTCCCGCAGACGCTCGCCCAATTCGGTGCCGCCGGGGTCGCGGCACGTCACCACCTCGTGCCCCCGCCCGCGGAGCCAGTCCACAAACAGCGTCATCTGCGTCGATTTGCCGGTGCCGTCGATGCCGTCGAAGCTGAAAAACATGGGTTCCAATCGTGCAGGAAATCGGCGTTGCTGTCAAGCGTCCGCTAGCAGGTAGCCCGGAACAAGGCCTCGCAGTTCCGGCAGAGATCCGCGCAGTACTCGGTCAGCTGACAATGCCGGAACTGCGCGGACTTGTTGCGGCCTACTTCGCTAGCTGCTGCCGGAGCCGAACTGACATTGCCCCGGCGGCGCGGCCTCCGTAGACTTCCGCCCTGCCGCATGCGAAAAAAAGCCCGGCTCGTTCGAAGAGCCGGGCTTCTAAGACCCGGATTCGTCGTCGCTGCCAGGAGCTGCAGACATGCTCAGCGTCTCGGTTGTCGTACCCGTCTACAACGAATTCGACAACATCCCGCGTTTGTACGACCGGCTGAACGAGACCTTGCCGGCGTTGGGACGCGAATACGAGATTCTGTTCATCGACGACGGCTCGCACGACGGCAGCGTCGAGGCCCTGCAGGCGGCGGCCGCGGCCGATCGGCGCGTGAAAGTCGTCCGTTTCCGCCGCAATTACGGCCAGACGGCAGCAATGCAGGCCGGCCTGCAAATGGCTTCCGGCGACGTGATCGTGACGATGGACGGCGATTTGCAGAACGATCCGTCGGACATCGGCATGATGCTGGACAAAATCGACGAGGGGTACGACCTGGTCCACGGCTGGCGAAAGCAACGTCAAGATGCGTTTCTGAACCGCCGCCTGCCGTCGATGATCGCGAATTGGATCATCTCCAAGACCACGCGTTTCCCCATTCACGACCTGGGCTGCACGCTGAAGGCGATCCGCCGCGAGATCGCGCAGGACCTGGAACTGTACGGCGAAATGCACCGCTTCATCCCGATTCTGGCCCATTGGCGCGGAGCCAGGTGTGTCGAGGTAGTCACCAAGCACCATCCGCGGCAATTCGGCCAGACGAAGTACGGCATTTCCCGGACCTTGCGAGTGATTCTGGACTTGATTACGGTCAAGTACATGCTGGACTACTTCGCCAGCCCGATGAAACTCTTCGGCATGCTGGGCTTCGGTTGCGGCCTGCTGTCGCTGCTGGCGGGCTTGGCCGTAATCGTGATGAAGTGGGCGGCAGGTGTCGACATGACGGGCAATCCGCTGCTGTTGCTGGCGGTGTTCTCGATGATGATTTGCGTCCAGTTTCTCAGCCTGGGACTGTTGGGCGAAGTCAGCGCGCGGATCTATTTCGGCAGGCAAGGGAGACAGCATTTTACCGTCCGAGAACGGCTCAATTTCGAATCGATCGAGGAGCCGATCCGCCGGCATGCGCGGGCCGCATGACGCGGCTGGCGCGCTACGGAAAACGGTCAAACTCGTCTGGTTCCCTGCAGCCCGTTTTGCTACAGTCCGCGAACTTGTCTTGTGCCCGGGGTTTGCGTCTCGTCAACGGCCTGACAGCGGTGCTTCTGTTGCCATGTGGAATTCCCCTGCCAAACTCCTGATCGCGATCGGTTTGTGCCTGACGATCGGCGTCTCCTGGGGCTGCATGGGTTCCTCCGCCTATCGGCTGTGGTATCGAACGCAGTGGCTTGAGGACGAAGAAATCAGGCCCAGCCTGTACACGCGCCTGGAGCAACTCACGGAACTCCAGAAGCGAGCCGGCAGCATGAGCCAAGCGGAGCAGGCTCAGGTCGCGGCCAGACTCGCCCGTGACTTGGCGGAAGATCCGTCGCCGCAGTATCGCGCGCAGGTCGCCCGTGCGCTTGGCGATCTGTCCGCGCCCGCCGCCACGGAGGCGTTGCGGCAAGCTGTCCGCGACAAGGAGCCGAGCGTCCGCATCGCGGCCTGCGCGGCCTGGGGAAAACGGGGCAGCCAAGAGGCGGTTTCGGCCCTGGCGGAAGTACTCGGCCAAGACGCCGACCTGGATGTGCGCACCGCCGCCGCTCGAGAGCTTTCCAACCACAAGACGCCCGGCAGCATCGCCGCGCTCGGACTGGCGTTGGATGATCCCGATCCCGCGCTGCAGCACCGAGCCATCCTGTCGCTGCAGGCCGTCACCGGCAGAGACTTCGGCAACAGCGTCCCAGCGTGGCGGCAATTCGTCCGCGAAGGCGAAGCGCAGCCCCGCGAGACGCCTTCTCTCGCAGACACCCTGCGCAACCTCTTCTAACCGCAGCGGTTCGCTCGTCGTGCCGCCTTCAGGCCGTCTGGCAAACACGCCCCCAACCGAAGCAACGCAGGATTCACCTTTGCGCACATGGCGCGGAGTCAGAACTAATGCGACGGCATCGCCTTGCAGCGGGCTTCAAAGTAGCCGAATTTCACTCGTTGCTTGCTCTTGACCGCACCGGTGGCGAAGGTGTGGAAACCGTGGACATGATTCTCGACGGTTTCCATCTGGTCCGGCATTTTCGTCGCCGAAATTTGCAGCATGCCGTCCTTCACGGCCACGTTGTCGCGGACATACAGGCCCGGCCTGCGGCCCACCCACATCGGGTTAAAGTCCCACCCTTTGGCATCGTCCAGCTGTTTGCTGTTGAACTCGTCACTGAACTCCGGCACGAACTGCCAGTCGCCCGCCACGGGACAAACCGGCGCTTGTGCCCGCGCAGTCGAAACGACCAACACCCACAGTCCCATCAAGGGGCTCCACGCGAGTTGTCTCGTCTTGGTTTTTCCGACTGTGAAAAGGCGTCCGCATAACGCTGCCCGTAGTCTACTTTTTCTCCTCCCAGAGGGACTCGATCAACTCAAGGGTCCGGTTGACGAGTACTCGCCCGCCCTCGGGACCTATCAGGGTGCTTTGTGGAATGGCGCCGTACGCCCCTCCCTCAACCGAACGTTGCGTTGGAAGGTAGCCACCGCCGCCGGGGCTGGCCAGTTCGACCACGAACGTCTGGACCGCCTTGCTTCGCGCCTTGATTTGCGAGCCATAATCCAGGTACAGTTCGAATGGATTGGTGGCAATCGCCATGTCGCCAATCCGAATCACATGGACTCTGACAGGCAGGGTGGACACGGTCTTCTGGAGTTCATAACGTTCTAACGTGCGCCATGCCCTGGCCAGCAACCAGTGCGTGGCCGTGATCGAAACAAACCAGTGCGGCTTGCTCTTTAGCTCCGGGTGCTCCTCGAATTGCTTGTACTGGCTCTTGTATTCACCAAGCAACCGATCGAACGATTCCTGGACCGATTCGACTTTCTTGTTATGAAACGTGCTACGCCGCGTCGTCAGATCCTTCTCCGTGATGACTCTCCGGTTGAGTTCGACCTGTTCAATGCGATGCTTGAACGCCGGGCTGGGGTCAATATTCTGTTTCATGAAAGGCAGTATGGAGGTCACTCCATCGGCAATCCGGACGGCGATCTGCTCCATCTGAGTGCGACCGGTAAGCTTTTCCATGCGTTTTTCGGCGCGTTCATCTACCATGACTTTCGGCGACTGGTCGCCGGCGGCGGAAACCTGTGGCAAGACGAAAAGCCCCTCGCCCAAACGCCTGCGAAGCTCATTGCGTGTCGCGTGCCAGAAGTCGGCCGAAATCCGACTTCCATAGGCAACTTGAGATGGCATCGCAAGGTTGATGACTACCCCCGTAAGATTTCCTTGCACGTCCCAAGTATAAAGCAAGTTGAGTGAGTGGTCTTCGTAACCTTCCACATGACTGAAATCGGGATGGTTTGCGGTGCCATACATCTCCGAGGTGCCGTTATAATAGGCCGTCAGACGATTTCGTCCCGTTGTGGCGTACGACAGGCCGAAGCTGATCGCGCCCGGTTTTCTCGCCTTCCAGGCCTGGCCGATGGCTTCCGCGATCCGCCCTGCTGCGAAGTCGACGTATTCTTCTGCGGACATGACGCCCAGGTCGATACCCCATTTCGCCCAGGCAGCCGGGACATTGATCCCGTATTTCGAGTGCATTTCTACCAGGTCCGGCGCGGTACCTTGGTCAGGTGCAGTGTGGGTATGGGTGGCGTTCAGAATGATCTTGTCAGCGTCGACCTCGGGGGTCGCTTTCTTAACCAGGTCCTGGACCCGAGAATAGAGGATGTCCGTTACTCCCACCAGATCCAACGAGACCATGACAACCATGTCCGGCGTACCGTTGTTTCTGGTCGACTCGATGGCCAGGGCAGTCGCGTAGATATGGTCGTTGACACCCTCGGAGACTCGTGCTGCCGAGCCCCCGGTGATAACCACAGGCCGGTCTGGCGTGATGTCGGCAGATGCCCAGCCGAGCTTGAGGCGTCCGGTATCTCCTTCTTCAGCGGCGCTGGCGACCTGGAACGACGTCCCCGCCGCCAACAGACCAAGACTCCAACATGCGCAAGCGATTCTGAAATTTCTCATCATTCTCCCCGGCTCCTGTTGTCCATGAACTGAATCACACGTCCGGCAAACTGGTTGCACGGCGCCTGGAACCGATCCAGGCCGTGGAGGCCACCCATCTGTCCCTGCAAAGGTGCGGACTTGTGGAAATGCCGCGGTGGCGGGCCTTGTTGGAGTTCACGCTTTAGCGTGCGTGGTGGGCCCTGCCCGCCACGTCGGACACGCTAAAGCGTGAACTCCAGCGCTGTTGGCACCTTTACAGGGGTGGTCCATCCATCCACCGTGCTGCCACGTGCCCCGTTGATAACGTCGCAGTCGTCGGCTGTCAAGAATGCGCGACGTTTGCCGTGCCGTTCTGCCGGGCTGGCCAGCTCCTTGACGTCTGCAAGACTCGGGTCGAAAGCCCCTTGAAGCGACGGCCGCTCTGGGTAGAAAATGGCTGGGCGGACACGTTGCGCGTCGTCCGCGATTCCGCCGGGCACGACGAGAGTCGCTGCCGAGGCCAGCGAGGGAGAGTGTTTTTCGGGTGCGATCCCAAATTGTGTCAGTGCTAGCACTAAACCATTTGGCTGCTAGC
>CAZAQY010000134.1:1643-22293 GCA_964486845.1 uncultured Pirellulaceae bacterium | reverse complement strand
GGACGCAACCCCCGACGTAACACTCAATCCGCCCCAACCCGTGAACCCTGAACCCTTTACACATATCTCGACGTGACACCATTTGGGAATGCACCCATGTCCGCCGGTTCCAGGCGTTCGAGGAATCCTTCGCTGCGGAGGCGATGGTCGATCCAGGCGAACGAGGCGGGTACTTGGCGAACGCGTTGCGGCACGAGCACCGACAGTGGTTTTCTGAGAGTCATGACAGTCACTCCAGACGAAGAACACGACATGCCGCGGTCCCATCCGCGGCCCCTTCGCCGTTTCGTCCACCGGCTTGGTCGAGTCTTACGTTGGCGGAAACATTTAGCTCTGTGCGCAACTCAACAATTGCAGGTCGCCGCGAAAACAAAACAACAGCTGCAATCCGAACCGGCACCATGAGCCCCAATCCTGTCCAACAAAGGACGGTCAAGGGAAGTAGAAGACAACTGAGAGAATTGTGTTGCAGGGGAAGTAGAAGCCTCTGCGCCGCTCCCCGAAGTACATTCACACTCACTATACGAGGGGACGCAGGTGTTCCGCAACCGCATCCTGCCCGAACAAGGCTCCGGGATTCTGATCGGGCGGCAGCAGGGCGTCGAGGTCTTCGAGAATGAGATCGGCGTCGAGGCTTCGCCGCCGGTCAACGAGTACGCGCAGAGCGACTACAGCGTAAACGCGATCCGGCTGACCGATTACAACGCGGAGAAAGGCAACCCGCAAGGCTGGTGCGGGAACAATCACATCCACCACAATCGGATCACCGTCATCGGACGCAAGTTCCCCGACGCGCACCCCAATTACCGGCCGATGACGTACGCCGTCTTCATGAGCGTCGGCGGCGAGTCGAACTTCATCTACGACAACGAGATCACCGTCGATCAGCGGGACCCGCCCAACGATGAGCGTCACGGCGCGTACGCCTTCTACGCCGGCGGATCGAATCAGGGCGGGGTCTACTACCGCAACCGCATCACCAGCAACGTCCCGCCGGTCTGGATCGGCAACATGTACGGCCCGGGCCAGAATGTCACGCTGTACGGCAACACCTTCCGCAAGCCGGCCGGAGCGGCGGACTACGTGCCGGTGATCCTCGGCTGGTACAAGTTCCCCACCAAGAACGTCCAGTTCTTCTCCAATCAGTTCGAGGGCCTGGAATTCGGCGTGGCCATCAACGACTATGCCACGAACTACACGTCCGGGTACGACGTGGGCTGGACGTTGACGATCAAGACAGCGCCGGGTGCCGAGGTCGTCATCGTGGACCAGCAGGGCCATGTAGTTTTTCGGCAAAACGCCGACGCGCAGGGCCGCGCCGCCGCGCGGCTGTTGCAGTACCGCGCCAAGGGTGCAGGTCAAGTCGTCGAATCCGGCCGGCGCGTGGTGAAGATCGAGAAGACCGACGCGGGCGCGTACACCGTCAGGGCCAACGGCAAGCAGCGTTCCGTGACGCTGGCGGCCGATGTTGAAGTGGCGCTATGACACGCTGACCTTTCCGGAGACGGCTTCTTCCTGTTCAACGAGTCCGGCGACCTGCTCCTGGCCCGCCTGACTCCGCAAGAAGCTGTGGATCGACGAACTGTTCGCCGGCACCCAGCGTCTGGGACCGCTGGCTACAGCGACCATCCCTTGCGGTATTCGGGAGCCACAGCCGCGTTGGCCGCGTCAAGGTTGACCACTTTGCGGTCGACGGGGTCGTACTCCAGCGTCTGGTCCGGGAAGAGGGTGGCCACGTTGACCAGGAGGGTCCACTCCGTGAACGGGCCGCCGAACTCCGCGAAGTTGCACTGCGGCGCCGGGCCGCCCCGGATCCCCTCGATCCAGCCCCTCAAGTCCGATTTCCCCAGCGGACGGGGCAGCGATTCGCGGGGCGCGCCGACATCCTGGAACTTGTCCGCCGGCAGAAGTTGCGTGGTGTGGCAGCCGTGCCCCGCGGAGTACATCACGCCCTTGGTGCCGACCCAGGCTTTGGGGAGGCCGACACGGCCGGGGCCGCCCCAGTGCTGCCACTTCGGATCGGCGGGGTCGCCATACTCAGGAATCCCGGCAAACACCTCCCGGATCATGGCACGCCAGCGCTCGCCGGCCTTCCCCTGGCCGTCGTAGCCGGCGTAGCAGGTGATTCGCACGGGCGGCATCTCCTCGCGCGCGGGGATCTCCCAGTGGACGATCGCCCAACGGGGGAAATTGTCTTGGGCCAGTTCCGAGACCTCGGCCGTCACGCGGATCGTCTTTCGGCCGGCGGCAGGAGGTTGCTTCCCGACCGGCCACAAGCTGTCCAGCTTCAGCCCCTTGAAGACCGCGGGGTACGAGTGCGAGCCCCACATGCCCATATACCCGTTGGCGAAGTCGCGCCACTGGCCCCAGGCCATCCACTGCGCGTGGTAGGGGCGGTCAGCGGCGGGGCCCAGCCACAGGTCCCAGTTGAGACCGGCGGGCACGTCCTGCGTGCCGGTGGGACGCGGGCGCGGGCCCGAGCCCCCGTTGGCCGACAGATGTACCTCGCGCACGTCGCCGAGCGTGCCGGCCCGGATCATCTCCACCGTACGCACATTGTAGCCGTGGTTGTTGCCCTCCTGGGTGACCACCTTGTATTCGGCAGCCAGTTCGGCCAGGGCCCGCGCCTCGTGGATGGTGCGCGTCAGCCCTTTCTCGCAGTAGGTCGGCTTCCCCGCGCGGATCGCCGCCGCCGAGGGCGCCGCGTGGTTGTGGTCGCACGTGGCGACGACCACGGCGTCGATCTCCTGGCCCATCTTGTCGAGCATCACGCGGTAGTCCTCGAACTTGGGCACGTCGGGGAACTTCTTGAAGCTGGCCGCCGCGCGCTGTTGGTTCACGTCGCACATCGCGACGACGCGCCCGTGGTCGAACAGCGAGCCATACTGGCCCTTGTCGCCAAGAAACGCGGCGCCCCGGCCGCCGCAGCCGATCAGTGCGAAGCTCAGCCCTTCATTCGCGGCGTAGCTGCGCGCTGAACGGCCGTCGGCGAGGATCACGAGTCCCGCGCCGCCCGCAGCCCCTCGTTGTAAGAACAACCGCCTCGTCAATCGTCCCTTCATGATTCGTACCCCCCCTCGCTTGACGTGCATGGCCCATGAGACCGCGATTACCTCCGGCTGTGCGTCATGTCGCCGGGCAGGTCGCGCAGGACGGACCGGAGTGAGCCTTTGACATTATCATCCCGACGGTCGGGAAACAAGTCCTGTGCCTTCCCATCGCGTGCCCACCGGAAGACATCGCCATCGGCTTTCTTCACCGGGTCGAGTTGTATTTCGCCTTGGGCGGCAAAGAGTCTCGCAGGGGAGATTGCGTCCGGTTCTGCTCAGCGGCCGTTCTGCCTGCTGTCGGGCCGGTACACGCCGGGGTCGTCGGTGCCGTCGCCGTTCCAGTCGCCGACGACTGGCAGGTCGCCGGGGCCGCCCAGGGAGAAGACGGCGTCGTGGGCGTCCATTTCGTGGTTGCCGTCCAGGTCCACGATCCACTGCCCGCCGCGATACACGCCGATCTCGTCGATCCCGTCGCCGTCAAAGTCGCCGACGACGGGCAGATCGCCCGCCGTGCCGTACTCGAACACCTGATCGCCTTCCGACCAGCGGCCGTCGCCGTCGGCGTCCAGTCGCCAATGGCCGTCCCGAAATACGCCGATGTTCTTGATGCCGTCGCCCGACCAATCGCCGGTGACGGGAATCTGGACTCCGGCTCCGTACAGGAAGACGTGGTCGATGACATCCGCGCGGGTCATCCCCGTGGCGGTGCGGCGCAACAGCCGTAACCCGCTGGTGGCCTCCTGCGGCTTGGGCGGCACGTTCTTGGGTTTGGGCAGCGGCAGGACTTGATTCCGCAGATCGGGCAGGCCGGTTTCGAATGCCAGCGCCTGTGGGTCGCCGGGCCAGGCCGGGCCGAAGATGCCGATGTCGTCTTTGCCGTCGCCGTTCCAGTCGCCGGTGACCGGCAGGTCGAACTCGTCACCCAGCCGCGCCCAGAGGTCCTCGTCGTCCCACACGCCGTTGCCGTTCAAGTCCAGGAAGAAGTGGCCGCGGCGGTAGATGCCGATCTCGTCGACCCCGTCGCCGTCGAAGTCGCCGACAATCGGGAGTCCGTCGGGCAGGCCGAACACGGCCTCGTGTGTCGGCGCCGCCGTACGGCCGGCCCCATCCATGCGCCCTAGGATCCAACGCCCTCGATCCAGCGGCTGGCCGTACCAGTCCTCCACGTCGTGAAAGGTCACGGATCGCCAGACCAGGCCGGTCAACGGCACAGAGTCGCCTCGACCGCGCGGCGTTCCCGCGTCGATCACGCTCAGGTGCCAGCTGAAGTTTTGCAGGCCGCCGGTTGCGTAAGTGTTGAAACGCAGCGGGTCGGGGGATGCCGGCACGATGATGGGCAGTGCGGGGAGCGGCAGGTCGGCGATCCGCACCGGTTCCGGCAGCGGCGGGAGGCTGCGAGGCGGATCGGACGGCGGGATGATCTGCAGCCGGCCGATCACGAGTTCGCTGAAGTTGTTCTCCTCAGACGCGATGCCCGCTCCCAGGGGAATCGACACGATGGCGTCGTACGGGGGATACCCGCTCCGCGCCGTGCGGAGCCCAGGATCGACGGCCGCGTTGGGGTTGAACGCGACGCCGCCCGTCGTGCCGGGAGTGTCGAGCCCGTCGTCGAAACCGGCAGGCTGGACTTCGATCACGTCGTACATGCCCGGCGGCAAGCCGCGGAATTCATAGTACCCTTGCGCATCCGTCACGGCCGTGATCGCGCCGGCTCCGTACGTGCCCGGCAACGCGCGCTCGCCGGTCACGGGCAGTCCGGTTTGAGCGTCGCGCAACTCCAAAACGACGCCCGCCAGCGGCCGGTCGTCGGGCGTCCGGCGGCCATCGCGTTTCTGCCAGATATCCTCTGGGGGGCGGCCGTCCCACGTGGAGACCGATTCGCCGTCCTGAAACACGTAGCCCGACAGGCTGCTCGGCGGCAGTTCGCCGAAGTCGTAATCGGCCAGCGCCTGCCCCGCCGGGACCTGGATTCCGGAGATGACATCGTCGACGGTGGCGTCGCCGCCGTGCGAGCCGGCTTGCTGGCACCCCTGGAAGTACCCGCCGGGCTGAATCTCTTGTACGCCGTATCGGCCGGGACGCAGGGCATCGAAGCGATAACGGCCGGCGGCGTCCGTCGTCGCCGTCGCTGCGACGGCGCCGGCGGAATTCAGCAGCCGGACCTGGACCCCGGCCAACGCCGGCTCGCCGCCATCAAGGCGGCAGTTCTGGTTGAGGTCAAGGTACACGCGGCCCGTCAGGCTGCTGGGCGGCAGTTCGCCGAAGTCGTAATCGGTCAGCGCTTGCCCCGCCGGGATCTCGATTCCGGAGATGATGTCGTCGACGGTGGCGTTGCCGCCGTGCGAGCCCGCTCGCTGACAGCCCTGCAAGTACTGAGCGGGTTGAGTCTCCTGCACGGCGTATTGGCCGAAACGCAAGGCATCGAACCGGTACCGGCCGGTGGCGTCCGTCGCCGTCGCTGCGACGACGCTGCCTGCGGAATCCAGCAGCCGGACCTGGACTCCGGACAACGGCTGCTCGCCATCGTCCCAGCGGCAGTTCTGGTTCAGATCGAGGTACACGCGGCCCGCCAGGCTGCTCGGAGGCACTTCGCAGAAATCGTAGTCCGTCAGCGTTCGGCCCGATCCCAACGCGATGGCGCTGATCACGTCTTCCAGGCTCGCGTCGCCGCCGCCCGAGCCCGCGCGCTGGCCTCCCTGGAAATAGCCGGCCGGCTGCCGCTCCCGCACCGTGTACGTACCGGGGGCCAGGCCGTCAAAGCGGTAGCGGCCTGCGGCGTCCGTCTGCGTCGACGCCGCGACCCGGTTGGAGGAGTCCAGCAATTCGATGGTCACCTCGGCCAGCGGTTGCTCGTCCGGATCCAATACGCAATCGCGGTCGGTGTCGGCGTGGACCCGCCCGGCGATGCTGCCGGGAAGCAATTCGCCAAAGTCGTAATCCTGGCCGGCGTCGCCCCAGCGCAACACGATATCGCGAATCTGGTCGCCGGGATTGTCCGCCCTGCCCACGGTCACGCCGCCGATGGTGCCGGCCGCGTCCGTTCCATCCAGGTAGCCGGCCGGCTGCGATTCGGCCACGCTGTATCGCCCGGATCGCAGGTTGCCGAACTGATAGCGCCCGTCGCGATCGGTTTGCGCGGTTGCCACCGCCTGCTGAGCGTCATCGATCAACCGCACGGCCACGCCTGCAATCGGCTCTTCGCCCGCATCGGCGCGACCGTTGTTGTTGCGGTCGTGGTAGACGACGCCGGACAGCGACGCGGGTGCGTGTTCGCAGAAGTCGTAGTCGATCCCCGCCTGGCCGGAACTCAGCCGGATGCCGCCGATCCGATCGTTGCCCGCCAGTTGGCCCATCGACTGACCCTCGACGGTCCCGGCGCGGTCGGGGCCGTCGATCAGTCCGTCGGGAGTCACTTCGGTCACGGTGTACGTTCCCGGCAGCAGTCCGTCAAAGCGGTAGTTGCCCTTCGCGTCCGTCTGCGACTCGGCGATGGTCCGCCCGTCGGAATCGAGCAACCGGACGACGACGCCGGCCAGCGGCGGCTGAGAACCGCCCGGCGTGTAGCAATCGCCGTCCGGTCCGGTCAGGTGGACGCTGCCGCTGATCGAGGCGTATCGCAACTCGCCGAAGTTGTAATCGACGCCTTCATCGCCCCACCACAAACGGATCTGACCGATGCGATCCCCCGGGTTGACCGCTTGCCCCACCGTAACAGGCTCACTCCGCGTGCCGTCCGCCAACGCTTGCCCGCCGACGGTCCCGGCCGCATCCAGGCCATCGATCCACGATTCGGGTTGTACCTCGACGGCCGCGTACACGCCCGCCAGCAAGCCGACGAATTGATAGCGGCCTAGGGCATCGGTTTGGGTCGCCGCGACTTCTTGACCCGCTTCGCCCAGCAACTTGACCGTCACCCCCGCGAGTCCCTCCTCGCCGGATTCTCGCCGTCCGTCGTTGTCACGGTCGTGGTAGACGAATCCGGACAATTGAGCGGGAACACGCTCGCAGAAGTCATAGTCGATCGCCTGCTGACTGGAGGCCAGCGTGATTTCGTCGATCATGCCTGCTGCGGCGATGCGGCCCACCGTGCGGCCCTCGATGGTGCCCACGTGTTCTTCGCCGTCGATCAAGCCATCGGGCGTGAGTTCGACCACGGCGTACGTTCCGGGCCGCAGGCCGGTGAAGCGATAGACGCCGTCCGCGTCCGTGATCGTCTCGTCCAGCAGGCCGCCCGATGCATCTTTCAGTTTCACGGCCGCCCCGGCCACGGGCACCAACGAGGCGCCGGACACATAGCAGTCCCCGAAGCGGTTCGCCAGGCACACGCGGCCTTGAATCGACGCCGGCACGAGTTCGCCGAAGTTGTATTCCACGCCGGATTGGCCGCCGCCCAGGAAGATCCCCTCCAACGCATCGCCCGGATTGCGGGCCGTCCCGCGCGGTTGCCCCGCCACGGTGCCCGGCGTGTCCAGGCCGTCCAGGTAGCCGGCCGGCTGCGTCGGCTCGACCACGCGATAGGTGCCGGGAGCCAAACCACGCACGCGATAGTAGCCGCGGCTGTCCGTGGTTACGGTCACGGGACTCTGGGGGCTGATCGCGTTGATCGCCGAGACGACGATCTGCACGCCGCTCAACCCTTCCTCGCCCGCATCGCGGCGGCCGTCGTTGTCCCGGTCGTGGTACACGTAGCCGCTCAGTTCCGCCGGAGCGGCTTCGGCGAAATCGAAATCCACGGCGTGCGTCCCGCCCAGCGGGATGGCGATCTCCGTCAGCACGTCGCGGTCGCCTGCCATCGTCCGGCCGGTCGGCTGGCCCGCCACGGTGCCCGGAACGGCGCCCACGCTGAACAAACCGTCCGGTTGAATCTCCCGCACCTGGTAGACGCCGGGCTCGAGGTTCCATTCCGTGCCGAACGCATACCGGCCCTGGGCATCGGTCGTCGCGGTCCGGCCCGTATCGCGGTACTCGCCGCCGTCCAACTGCCACAGCGTCAGGGCGACGTTGGCCAGGCCGGATTCGCCGGAGTCCTGCTGCAGGTCCAGGTCGGTGTCCAGGTAGACCTTGCCGGCCAGGGAAATCGGCAGCGGCTGCTGCTGAACCTGACCCACCGCGCCGGCGGTCCGGTCGCGCTTGCCCTGGTGGTCGTCCGCCGGCAAGTCGAGCCCCGTGCCGGTCAGGGCGGCGTCGTAGCGGTTCCGGAACAGGGCGTTCGCTTCGGCATCGTGGTAGTGCGGGGCGGAGAAGACGGCGATCAACTGCGAACCCTGGAACTCGACGCCGGACGCCAGCGGATCCACGCCCTCGTTGATCGCGTCAAAGTCGGTTTCTCCGGCATCGAAGCTTTGGACTTCGTCCACGTCGATCGTAAACACCAGCTTGTCCCCGGCGCGAAAGCCGGTCAATTCCAGGACCAGGGCCAGGCCGCCGTCGTCGACCGTGGCGCGGACTGCGGCTTGGGGATCCGCCGTCTGCAGCACGACCAACGTGAACGGAAACGCGTGGTCGGCACCCAGCCCCTCCTCGCAGGTATCGAAGATCAGATCGCCGCTGCTCAGCCCCGGCACATTCTGATCGGTGCGAATGGTGACGCGGGACAATTGCGTGCCTGCGGCGCCGCCTTCGAAGGTGATTTCGAACGTGTCCCCGTGGATGTCGGAACCGATATCTTCCTCGATGTACACGGCTCCGACGTACAGCGGATCCGCCGCCAGCAGTTGCCGCGGCTCCATCATCTCAAATCCGCGCAGACGCGGGGTATCCCCAGGAATTCGGCGGGGCGGCCGTTCCTTGCGGCGGCCGATCCGGCGCAGCAGATTTTTGGCCTGATTGAGCAGATGCAAGATTCACCTCCGTGCTTTGCGTCCCCATCCTTCGCTTGTCGGCGCGAAATCCGCCGGGCAGGCCGTCACTTGAACTCCGTCGCGGGCCGAGGAACATTGGCCACGCGGTCTTTGATCGTCCAAATCCGCACCACCGTGTCGTAACTGCCGGAAACGAGAATCTCGCCGTTGCAGTCCAACGACACCACACTGCCCTGATGCCCTGACAACTGGCCGAGTTCTTCGCCGGCGGCCAGGTCCCACAGGCGGATCAAGTTGTCGCTGCCGCCGGTCGCCAGGTAGTTCGGCCCGCAGAAGACCAACGTGAAAATCTTGGTTTGTCGGCGCGGCAGGTACTTTCCGCTATGGCTGTCGAAGGACCAAATATGGACCCTGCCGTCTTCGCCGGACGAGGCCAACTGCTTGCCGTCCGGCGGAAAGGCCAGGGCCCGGATCCGGCCTTGGTGCGCCGTGTACTCTTCGGTCGATTGGCCGGCGCTCAAGCTCCAAATCCGCATTTTGCCGTTGCGGCCACCTACGGCCAGACGCTGGCCGTCGGGCGAAAACGACAAGGCCCGCAGATCGGGGCACGGCCCCTGCAACTCGCCGACCAATTTGCGTGTGGGGACGTCGTACAGCCGCACTTGCGACGAAAAACCGCTGGTGGCCAGTTTCGTGCCGTCCTGACTCCAAGCCAGCTCGGTGACAGCGTGGCAACCCTCATCCAACACGTCGATCAGTTCCGCGGTGGCGGGGTCCCAGAGCATCACGCGGCCGTCGTGGCCGGCCGAAGCCAATACCCGGCCGTCCGCCGAGAACTTGACCGCGTGGACCCAATCCTCGTGTCCCACCAGGCGACTCGCCGTCCGACCCATCGTGACGTCCCAAAGATAGATGTAATGATCGTCGCCGGCGGCCGCCAGCAGTTTTCCGCCAGGCTGCAAGCAGACCGACGTGACCACCGGCGGCGTGCTTAAGTCATTGCTGGGCCGCATTTGCACCGCCTGGCAGGGCCAATCGCCGCCCAGTTGATCGCCATAGGCTGACGGTGCCAGCAGCCACGTCCCAACGGCGGCTAGCAGAGCCGCGGCGGACAGGAAAGCCGGACAAGACGGCCTCATATCGGCCGCGTTAAACGGCGTCCGGTTGCTGTTTTCTCTGGCTGACATTCGCCTCGTCCCTCCCGTTCTTACTCAGTCACCCCACCAAATGGACAGGTAGACAGCCTGTCCCGCAGTTGGTTTCTGGGCGCACCATCCCACATCATCTTCCCTTCTACTATCGGTCTGGCAGTTCCCGGCGCCGCAGACGATCCGGACAAACGCAACGTCCGGCATCCTCGACAAGCGATCGCTCCGGCCGCGCCGCCGTTACAGATTTCCCAGAGCCTACAGCTTGACGATGCTATCACCGGCGTGACACTCCGGCCCTTGTCGCGTATAACATCGTGACGGGGACCCGAACCGGATGGCCAAGACGAGATGAATCAAGCGGACGAGGGCGATGCCGGCTAACCTGACGCAGCAGTACCTGAAGGCCGAAGAGGCATACCGCCGGGCGAGTTCGCCGGAGGAGGAGTTGGAATGCCTCCAGGTGATGCTCCGCGAATTGCCCAAACACAAGGGCACGGACAAGCTGAACGCCGAGCTGAAGCAGAAGATCAGCAAGGCTAAGAAAGAACTCGAGGCCGGCAAGGGCAAAGGCAAGAAATCGAGCGGCTTCAAGCTGTTGCGTCAAGGCGCCGGCCGCGGCGTGATCGTCGGCGGCCCGAATGCCGGCAAGAGTCAGTTGCTGAGGAGCCTGACGCGGGCCACGCCCGAGGTGGCCTCCTACCCGTTCACGACCCGCGAGCCGATCCCCGGCATGATGCCCTGGGAAGATGTGTTCGTCCAGTTGGTCGATACGCCGCCCATCACCGCCGATGTGTTTGATCCGGTCACGCAGGGATTGATCCGCGGCGCGGATCTGGTCTTGCTGCTGGTTGATTTGGGCAGCGACGACGGCATCGACGCCCTGCAGGCGCTGCTCGACCACCTGAATTCGACGAAAACGCGGCTCGCCAAGGAATCTTCCCTGGACGAAAACGACGTGGGACTGTCCTACACGCGCACGCTGCTGGTGCCGAACAAGATCGACGATCCCGAAGCGGGAGAACGCCTGCAGATGCTGCACGAATTCTGCCCGCTGGACTTTCCGGAATTCTTGATCTCCGCCCGGCACGGCACCGGGCTGGAGGAATTGCGCAATGCGATCTACAGCGCCCTGGACGTGGTCCGTGTGTACACGAAACTGCCCGCGCACAAAGAACCCGATTACGATCGCCCTTTCACGGTCCGCCGCGGCGGAACGCTGATGGACGTGGCCCTGATGATCCACAAGGACTTTGCCCAAAACCTCAAGTTCGCTCGCGTCTGGGGCAGCCATGTCCACGACGCGACGACGGTGAAAGGAGACTACGTCTTGTACGACAAGGATGTCGTCGAACTGCACGTGGGATAGCCATGACCAACGCCGAAATTGCCGCCGTCCTGGAGCAGGTTGCGGACCTGCTGCAATTCAAAGACGAAAACCCCTTTCGCGTGCGGGCCTACCGGAACGGAGCACGGGCCATTCGCGACTTGCCCGAATCCGTGGCGTCGATCGTGGCCGACAGGCCCGAACGACTGCTGGAGATCGACGGCATCGGCAAAGCCGTCGCCGAGAAGGCCACCACGCTGGTCCGCACGGGGCAATTGCCACAGTTGAACGAACTGCTGGCCGAAATCCCGGAAAGCGTCCTGGCCATCATGCGGATTCCGGGCATCGGCCCGAAGAAAGCGGCGGCCGTGTTCCACCAACTGGGCATCACGACGCTGGACGACCTGAAGACGGCCTGCGAAGCCGGCCGCATCCGCGGGCTGAAGGGCTTCGGGGCCAAGACCGAAAAGGCGATCCTGGACGGCATCACCATTGCCGCCACGGCCGGTCAACGCATGTACTGGGCGGAGGCCGACCAGATCGCTCAAGAACTTCGCGAGCACCTGCGCGGCTGCAAGAGTATCGAACAGCTGGAACTGGCCGGCAGCTATCGCCGCGGCCGCGACACGGTCGGCGATCTGGACATCCTGGCCGTGGCCGGCCAGTCGGCGGAAGTGATGGACCGCTTCGGCAGCTTTCCGGGCGTCGCGGAGGTGCGGGCACGCGGCGACACCAAGATGTCGGTGCGGCTGAGCGGCGGCTTTCAAGTCGATCTGCGGATCGTGCCGCCGGAGTCGTTCGGAGCAGCGCTGCAATACTTCACCGGCTCGAAGTCCCACAACATCGTCCTCCGCGGCCTGGCCAAGCAACGCGGCCTGAAGATCAACGAGTACGGCGTGTTCCGCGTCGAAGGCGACCGGGAAACCTACATCGCGGGCGCGTCCGAGGAGGGCGTCTACGCTACGCTCGACCTGCCGTGCTTTGCGCCCGAGTTGCGCGAAGCGCGGCGCGAGTTCGAGTGGGCCCAGTCCGGCGCTCTGCCGGAACTGGTCCGCCTGGAAGACATTTGCGGCGACCTGCACGCGCACACGTCGGAGACCGACGGCCGCGACACGTTCCAGCAGATGGCCGAAGCCGCCCGGCAACGCGGCTTGAAGTACCTGGCGATCACCGACCATTCGCAGCGCGTGACGATGGCTCGCGGGCTTGACCCGAAACGGCTTCTTGCCCAGTGGCAACAGATCGACCGGCTGAACGAGAAGCTCGGCAAGGGCTTTACGATCCTGAAAGGCATCGAGTGCGATATCCTGGAAAAGGGCGGACTCGACCTGCCGGACGACGTGCTGGCACAGGCCGACTGGGTCGTCGCCAGCGTCCACTACGGCCAGAAGCAGCCGCGCGGACAAATCACCAAACGCATCGTCGACGCACTGGCCAACCCCTACGTCTGCTGCATCGCCCATCCCACGGGCCGCTTGCTGAACAAACGCGAAGCGTACGAAGTCGACCTGGATGCGGTCTTTGCCGCTGCCGCGCAGCACGGCAAGATGCTGGAGTTGAACGCCCACCCCATGCGTCTGGACCTGGACGACATCGCCTGCGCCGCCGCCAAGGCCCACGGCATCCCGATCGTCATTGCGACCGATGCGCACCAGACCGAAGGCCTGGACGACATGCGCTACGGCATCCTCCAAGCCCGCCGCGGCGGCCTGACGAAGACCGACGTCGCCAACACGCTCACCTGGCCGCAATTGAAGAAGCGGATCGGAACGAAAGCCGGCATTTCATAGATTATAGGATAGTCGAAGCAATCGAGACGTGAAAGACCATCACCACTATCCCAAAGGAGCACCGTTATGCCTTCTACCTGGAACCGACGACAGTTACTTCGCGCAGGTGCGACCGCGGCCGCTGTTTTGCCGTGTGTCGCCGGATCGCCGTCCGCGGCGGAGCCCGCGGCATCGCCAACCACCGGGTTGACGATTGGCATCGCCACCCTGGGCTTCGCCAACTACACGAATAGCCAGCTGGCCAAGGAGTTGAGCGAGCAGGGCATCCGCACGGTGCAGCTGTTTTTGAGCCAATCCGACAGCCGGTACTGGAAGTACAACGGCCGCTCGGACGTGTCGGACTTGACGACCGAACGCTGCCAGGCGATTGCGGGCGTGTATCGCGAGGCCGGCATTTCGATCCACAGCATCGGCGTGTACACCAACCTGATCCACCCTGACGAGGCCGAGCGCAAGGCGAACCTGGACTACTTCGAGGCGATGATGAAGATCGCGCGGGCCATGGGCGTGCGGATGCTGATCACCGAGGCGGGCCACTTCCGGTCGGACGAGCCGGAGCCGCCTGTGCCGCACCATTTCCAGGAAGAGGTCTGGAAAACGATGGTGGCCACCGGCAAGGAGTTGGCGCGGCGGGCCGAAGCCCATGACGCGGTGGTGCTGTGCGAGCCGTTCTTCCGCGGCTTCCTGGCCAGCGCCAAGCGGACGCGATTGTTCCTGGAAGACGTCGATTCGCCCTGCGTCAAGGCGCTGCTGGACCCGGCCAACTTGATCGAGATCAACGACCTGGACGAAATGTTCCAGCAACTGCAGCCCTGGATCGAATGCCTGCACGCCAAGGACCGCAAGCTGCACGTCGACCGCGGCGTGCCGGCCGGCCAGGGCGACCTGGACTACGAGCGATTCGTGACACTCGCCGGCCAGCGCACTCCGCATGCCCCGCTGATCCTGGAGTACGTCGGCCCCCAAGACTACCAGCAGGCCCGCGCGCACCTGGAGAACGCGATCCGCAAGGCCGGCGGGGCAATCAAGAAGGATGCGTGATTCAGCTCGGGCACGTGGCTGAGTGTTACAGGGTTCCAACTCATTGTTTTCTAGTGCATATTCTTCAACAGGAGGAAACTGAGACAACAGAGAGAACTTGAGCACTCTGTTCCTTCTGTTTCCTCCTGTTCACGATTCCCGGATTCACTTGGTTGGTCACATCATGCCCGCGCGGTACCCGAAGGATGAAAACGGAGTGCCGTTGAAGGCTCGGCGCGAGGGCGAGCACATGGTCGTGGAGAGCACCGGACCGGGCGGTTGGCAACATCGTTGGCAAGGACTCGACCCGCGGCGCTGAACAGCATCCGCCCACCTTGGAGAACGACAACCGCACCTTTTGGGCCTTTTCGTTTTTTCACTTTGTCAACACATTCGCGCCAGAAAAAATGCGTCTGCCGCCCGTGAGCATGCTAGGTTTTTGATGGGCTGGGCGCACGCTTAGGAGTTTTTGGATGTTGCGCTGTCGCGGAAGCGAGCCTCCTTCAGAAGAGCCGGGCTTCTTTTCAACCGAAAACTCCTGACCGCGTGCCTATTGAAGGGTGCTTGCTGAGGGTGGCCATCATGATTTCGTGGGTCCAGTGAGTGGTGAATCTGGTCGCTTGGTTGTTACACCAACTGGACGGTTTCAGTCTTCTTCGTGGCGTGAGATCGTTTGAGCCGCGAGCGTGGCTGATCCTGATGACGATTTTTTTGGTTGTGGGGGCTGTGCTTTCATTCCTGCGCTCGACCCACATGCGGCAGGCCGCTGCTCGACAACGTTATCGCCGGTTCGATTCCGCTTGGGATCGGTTTGACGGCGAATAACCAAGGCCCGCCGCCTTGCTGAATTGCGTGAAAGATCAGGTAAGATCAAGGTGCTCTTGGTCCCAGCCATTGGTGAACAGCTGGGTCGCTAGGGTCGCGCCAAGACCGGCGTTCTGCATGCCGATCTCCAGCGTCAGGGCGCGCCGCATCGGCTCCGGGAGCCGCAGCAAGACAGCGCTGAGATAGCCCGCCCGACAGCCCCCAGGCATGGGCAAAGCAATATGCCAACGTGGGCATGCTGAGATACTGGACCGCCGTGCCGTTGAGCACCAGCGGCCAGCGGCGGAGAACCTGCCGCACCTCGTCGCGCGGCAACATACAGCCGATGGCAAACATCGTCACGGTGATCAGCCACGGCAGCAGCGGTTTGCTGGCCACAAACGGGTCCAGCAGACCGGGAACACCGTCTGCAAGGCCGCAAGATTCTGTTCGGGGATCCGAACAATCGTCCCATCGACCAACGCCAACTCAATCCACATTGCCGAGCGCGCTCCGACTACCCGCACCTGTACGAAATTCGCGCTGCCTGCCGTCTCCGTGGCGGCGGCAGCCTGCGCCCGATGTGGTCTCCGGCGAGGCGGGATGGCCTTGGACCTCGTGACGCCCTGGCGGTCCGTGAAGTCTCCGGCTGTCGAGGAACGATCCGAGGACTCGCCTTGCAGCTTCCGCTTCCAGGTGTGGAATGTGACCGACGACACACCTTCTTTGCGACAGAACTCCGCGATCGACAGCCCGCTCTTGCGCTGCCGCTCCATCCGCTCTCGCCACTGCTTGTGCAGCTGCGCATCGAGTTGGGCGCCGACGACATCTGTTCGCCGTGCCGCCACAATCTCGGCGGTCTGTGCGACGACACGATCGACACCTCGTTCCGGCCGCGAGCCTCCCAGTCCAAACGGGAATGGAACCTGCGCATCGATCGGCGCTGGTGTCAACGGCTCGGTCTGCAGCAGGACGACGGCTTGACAGCCCGCGAGTTCTGCCTGCTAATCAGGGAAAGATGGAAGAGGCTGACAGAAAGATGGGGTGACGGAAAGATAGATGGGGAGAATTCCATCACAAACAAGATCATCATCGTAGGCCGTTCGCTCTGCGAGCGGCCTACGATGGGACACGAGTACAAATTCCTATCGGATTGAATCAGCGAGGCGATTCCCATGACGCTGATGCGAGGCGTGTTGTCGGCCTGTGTGCTGTGCATCGTTTCCGGGTCCCCGGCGAACGCGGCGGAGCCGCCGGGGCCGGGCGTGGCCTTTTCCAACTCGCTGGCCTACGGCGTTGTCGCCAATGGCAAGGCTTTCGACGCCGACGCCTTTACCGTGGCGGCCTGGGTCAAGCCGCGGACGGTCGCCGGCTCCCAAGTGCTCGCCAGCCGGGGCGCCGCCAACCAGCAGTTCACGCTCTACTTCTACAGCGATCGCGTGCGGATGCTGGTCCAGCACCAGGCGGACAAGTACGCGCACGCCAACGTGCCGCTGCCGGAGCCCGGTGTGTGGACTCACTACGCGGGAACTTACAACGGCCGGGAGATCAGACTCTTCGTGAACGGCAAACTGGAGGCGACGACCCAGGCGGAAGGCCGCGTGCCGAAGTCCGACGCGCCGCTGTACCTGGGCGTGCTGCAACCCGGCGAGCGGGGCCTGAACGGCGCTCTGGAGGACGTGCGCTTCTATCGCCGGGCCCTGGCCGAGGAAGAAATCCCCGCCCTGCTGGCCGAACCGCCGCGGGCCGATCCGGACCTGGTGGGCCGCTGGACCAGCGCCTCATTGGCCGACCAGAAGGAGAGTGGCGAGCCGGACTCCGGCGGAGAAAGGAAGTGGAACAACCTGGCCCAGGCCGAGTTGCCGGCCGAGTTCGCGACCGGACGCTTGCCGCCGGCGGCGAAGGACGACGGCTACCGGGGCATCTGGTACTCGAACCAGAAGCAGGACGACGAATACGTGTACAAGTACAGCGGCGGGCTGGGGACCTATTGCTCCAGTCACAACCCGTTCGCCGTCTACCGGCCCGAGGTCGACAAGACGTTCTTCTGCTATGGCGGAACGGCCAAGGACAAGATCGAGCTGCTGCACATGGTCTCGTACTACGATCACAAGACCGGCACGGTGCCGCGGCCCACGATCCTGATGAACAAGCGGACCGATGACGCCCACGACAATCCGGTGATGTCGATCGACAAGGGAGGCCACATCTGGATCTTTTCGAGTTCGCACGGCACGTCGCGGCCGTCGTACCTCTGGAAGAGCGTCAGGCCTTACGAAGTAGACGAATTCGAGAACGTGCTGGTGACCAACTTCTCCTATCCCCAGCCCTACTACCTGCCGGAGCACGGCTTCCTGTTCCTGCAGACGCTGTACCGCGGGGGGCGCAAGCTGCACTTGCAAACCAGCCCCGACGGCGTGACGTGGACGGAGCCCGTGCTGCACGCGGCGATCGACCAGGGCCATTACCAGGTCAGCTGGTCCAACGGCAAGAAGGTGGCTTGCGCGTTCAATTACCATCCTTCGCCGCAGGGACTGAACTGGCGGACGAACCTGTATTACATGGAGACCTCGGACTTCGGCCGCACGTGGCAGAACGCCCAGGGCCAGACGCTGGAACTGCCCTTGACGGAGGTCCAAAATCCGGCCTTGGTACACGACTACCAAGCCGAGGGACGCAAGGTCTACGCTCAGGACTTGAATTTCGATTCGGCCGGCCGGCCCGTCGTGCTGTACACGACCAGCGGCGGTTACGAGTCGGGGCCGGTGAACGATCCGCGCATCTGGACCACGGCCGCTTGGAAGGGGCGCGAGTGGGAACTCCGCGGCACCATCGAATCGGACAACAACTACGACATGGGCTCGATCTACCTGGAACGCGACGACCTGTGGCGGATCATCGGCCCCACCGAGCCCGGCCCGCAGCCGTACAACACCGGCGGCGAGATCGCGATGTGGACCAGCGCGGACCGCGGGGCCAGCTGGACCAAGGTCAAGCAGATGACCGGCGGCAGCCGGTACAACCACGGCTACTGCCGCCGGCCGGTCGACGCGCACCCCGACTTCTACGCCATTTGGGCCGACGGGCACGGGCGCCAGCCGTCCGAGTCGCGGCTGTATTTCTGCGACCAGGAAGGCAACGTCCGCCTGCTTCCGCCGCAGATGAGCGAGGATTTCGCCAAGCCCGAGGTGGTGCCGCTGCGACGTTAGGATCGGCGAATCAATAACTGTCGCGATTTCAAAGTAGCCATCACGCTCCGCGTGATGATCGCCAACAAGAACTGGACAGTTATTGATTCGCCGATCCTTAAGAACCGCTGACAAGATCGCTCACGTAGGTCGGCATCTTTGACACCGACCCAGTCGTGCGCGAGGTGTTGCCAGTACTTGTCCACGAATTCACTGCGGCGATCAGTTCTTGCCACAACGGCCGGCCGCCCTCCGCGTTGGTCATGATGACGATCCCCGATCCGCGCTGCGGGTCGAATTCGCAATAGCAGCGGAAGGCGGCATCTTTCGAGCTGTTCGAGCCGCTGTGGTGGATGCGGTCGCCCGCAGCCGTGGCGTCGATGGCCCAGCCGAGTCCGTAGTAGGTGGGCTCCGAGGACTGCACGCCGCCGCGGACGATGGGCGGGCGGCCCTCGGCCTTGGTCGTGCGCGTGAGCATGGCCTCGATGGATCGGGCGCTCAAGGAATGGGGGGCCGAACGGTCCAGCTTGAGGATTTCGACCAGAAACAGCGCGTATTCCATGGGCGAGCAGTACAGCGAGTAGGCGGCGTTGGCTTGACGATACAACGTGCGTTTGGCCGGCAGGTCGCCCTGGCCGGGACGCAAGCCGGCGGCCAGTTTCTCGAAGCCGTCTTGCCACACATAGCTGGCGGTCGTGATCCCCAGCGGCTCGAACAGAGTCCGTTTGACGTAACGCTCCAGCGGCTCGCCCGTGATGTGTTCCATGACCCGCTGCAAGTAGGTAAAACCTTCGCCCGAATAGGTGAACTTCGTTCCGGGCTCGGAAAGCACCGGCAGCGGTTCGCCGCTGCGCCACCCGCCCTTGCGCCAGTTGGGGAAGCCGGTCGTGTGGGAGAGCACCATCCGCGCCGTGATCTTCAGATGTTTCGGTTCGTCCGCCAGGTACGGCTTGTCGAGGTACTCGCTCAACGGCCGGTCGAGGTCGAGTCGGCCTTGTTCGACGAGCTTCAGCGCGACGTAGGCGGCCGGCAGCTTGCTCATCGAGGCGGCCTCGAAAAGGGTCTGCGAGTCCACCGGCTCCGGCCGGCCCTGGCAACGCACGCCGTATTGACGTTCCCAAGCGATGTGCCGGTCTTCGATCCCCACGATCGACACGCCAGGCACGGCGTGCTTGGCCATCAGTGCGGGCACCAACTCGTCGAGACCGCTCGGCAGCATCGGCAGCAAGGCGGCAGGTTGGCCGGTGGCGGCGACAGCTTGCCTCGCTTCCTCCGGCATGGCTTCCAGGATCATCTTCACCAGTTTGCCGAATTCGGCTCGCTCCACGCGCGGGCCGTCCTTCTGGTCCGTGTCCACGCGGTGAACGATCACCAGGTCCCACACCGGGAGGACGAGAATGAAATGCCCGCCGGCGCCGCGGGCCGAGAACGTGCCTTGGGGCAGCTCGACGTTTTCCAGGTGCCGCCCGCCAAGCTCCGTCCACCACAGATAGCCGTAGCCCGCGTGAACCTGCCCCGCCTCGGTCGTGGCGGGCGAATAGGTGGTGGTGCTCCGCGCCACCCAGTCTTCCGGGACGATTTGTCGGCCCTGCCACTGGCCGCCGCGGGCGAACAACAGGCCAAACCGGGCCATGTCGCGCGCCGTCATGCGGAACGGGTAGGCCGGATGGATCGAATCGCTGCCACGCACGTACTCGGTGTCCTGCAGGCGGAAGTCCTCCATTTGCAGCGGCTGGGCGAGGTAGCGGCCGAACGCCTCGAACACGCTCAGTCCTACCTGTTTCTCGAAGATCGTCCCCAGCACGTTGAAGTCCCAGTTGTTGTAGTACCAATACGTGCCCGGCGGATGGCTGCCCCGCTCCGGGCGGCGTTTCTTCATCGCGTCCGTTTCGTAGAGCGCCGGGTGATAGACCCCCGAGCGGGCCTTGAGCAGATCGGCCACCGTCGCCTCCTTCTCCCTGGCCGTCAGTCGCGGCTCGTTGTCGTCGATGCCCAACTCGCCCATCGTGTCGCTCAAGCAGATCTTCGCGGCCGCCTCGGGGATGCCGTACAGCGCGCTGAGAAAGCTCTTGCGGATCGAATGTGCCTTGAACCGTTGGGTGGTTTGGCCCCAGTCATCGACCACGCGGCCCTGATGAACGACGAACAGGGCGGCGGAACCGATCGACTTGGCGAAGTCGTGCGCCGCCTCCAGCTTGGCCGACGACCAGCCCTGCGGGTCCGGGCCCGGCACATGGTCCCAACGTGCGCCGGGGAAAACGGCCAGCGGCTCCGCTGCCGCTGCGAGGCCGACCCATCCGGCCGCCATTAGAGCAAAGAGCGCCACGACACCACTGCGGCCGCCGGAGAAAGGCCGTGCCAAGCGCTGAGGATCGGCTTGCATCTTTGATCAACCCTCCTTCGTTTCACCACGATTCGTGCGAAGAACAAGGGGCAGGTCTTGAATCTTAACTCTTGTCAACCAACACCAACAGCAAGTCGCGACTGGTTTGACTCTCCCACACAAAGAGTTGAAATTCAAG
>CAZAQY010000134.1:0-1543 GCA_964486845.1 uncultured Pirellulaceae bacterium | reverse complement strand
CAGCCTCCACGGGCGTTTCGCAGTGGTACGTGGGGTGACGAAGCCATGCCTCCCCAGCAAAATGCGTTGCCACGGGCGCTTGACCAGTGTATCCCGTGGGCTACAATTCGTGCATGCTCGTTAAGACGACCGAGGTCGACCGCGACTGGATCAACTCGCTTCGCGACCGTACGAGGCGCGCACGCGTCCAGGTTCGCGTCGATCGGTTGGTACATGGAAATCCCGGACAGCATCGGGTTCTCACGGACGGCGTCTGCGAGCTGAAGATCGACTACGGGCCCGGGTATCGGGCCTACTACACCGAACGTGGCGGCGAATTGATCGTGCTGCTTGCCGGAGGCGACAAGTCAACCCAATCGCAAGACATCAAGACCGCCATCGCTCTGGCGAAAAACCTGTAGGAGTTTGACGAGATGGCCAAGACCGATGCCAAGTCACCCCGAAAGATCAAGACCATTCCCTACGATGTGGCGGAACAGCTTCGTACGCCGGAGGAGATGGCGGCGTACCTTGATGCTTGGTTCGAAGAGGCTCCCGAGGATGCCGCCGGCATCGCTCGCGCGCTCGGTGATATTGCCCGCGCGCGGGGCATGACGCAGGTTGCACGCGATGCGGGCCTGAGCCGCGAAAGCCTGTACAAGGCGCTGGGCAAGGACGGGAATCCGAGCTTCGCCACCGTGCTCAAGGTCGCCCGTGCGCTCGGCGTCCGACTGCACGCGCGAGTGGCTTAGGTCGAGCGAGGAAATTTCGAAGACAGTTCCGAGCCAATCGCTTGACCGAAGAGGCCGGTCCCCAAGGCCAGGCCGTCGTGGTCCATCTGCTCCTCTTCCCACGTGGCCAGTCCAACAGATCATCGGAAGGGAACTTGTTTTATGAACGCCTGCATCTTGTGGTCCGTCACGTTCGTGCTGCTGGGCGCCGCGCCGGCGGCGGGGGACTATTTCCCGCCGGCCGACCCCCGGGCCGGCGGCATCCGCGATCTGATGCTCATCTACCTGTCCAAGGACTCCTGGCCGCAGGGCGACTTCTTGCCCTACGTGGCCTACCTGGGCAAGGAACCGCCGCGGAAACCGCGCGACTGGTTCTATGACAGCTTCCTGTTTTTGGCCTACGGCGGCGCGCCCAGCGGCACGACGTACATCGACGGGCCGAGCAACAAGGCCGACTGGGAGCACTATCTGGACCAGTTGCTCTTTCGCGAAGGCCGCGCGCTGGCCGCCCTGGAAACGTGCCTCGCCAGCGTGGAACAGACGCTGGGACCCCGGCCGAAAGTCCCGGTGATCCTGATGATCCCCTACCCGTCGCGGGCACAGAAGGACTTTGGCGACGTCGACGGCGACGGGCAGAGCGAAGACCTCTCGCAGCCGGCCGATCGCCAGAAGGCCGTGCGGTGGTGCGTCGGCGAAATGCTCCGCCGTTGGAAGCAAAGCCGCTTGCCCCACCTTACCCTGTGGGGCTTCTATTGGATGAACGAAGGAATTGGGCCGCACGACGAGGCGATCGTCCGCGCCACGGCCGACGAAGTTCACGGCCTTGGCTACGG
>CAZAQY010000133.1:0-22322 GCA_964486845.1 uncultured Pirellulaceae bacterium | reverse complement strand
GTGCGGGAAACAGGACTTGAACCTGCACCCCATTGCTGGGACTAGGCCCTCAACCTAGTGCGTCTGCCAATTCCGCCATTCCCGCGGCTGGTGAGTTACCAGTTGAAAGTCTAGGCAAAATCGGTGTCGCGTCAAGACGTGGGCAAACGCTTGACGACGAGGATCGTCTGATCGTCGACGTCTTCGTGGGATTGGCGGTCCAGGAACGCACGGGCTTTACGTATCAGGTCGTCGGCTTCCAGGCCGCGGTTGGCCTGGAAGAACCGCCACAGGACCCGTTCTCGGGTGCCGCGCAGCGCTCGGTGCACGCCTTCGCTGACTACCACCAGGGTTTCGCCGCGCTGGAGGCGATCCGTGACGGCGGTATAGTCGCTGTCCGGCTGCGTTCCCAGCGGCAGCGTCTCGGCAGCGGCCAGCGTGCGCAGCGATTCGCCCACGATCGCCGCATAGACGTGCCCAGCCGCCACCGACTCGACGGCGCCCGTCTCCGGCTGGACGGTCCCGTAAAAGAGCGACGCGAATTGGTCCCCGACGGAGGCGGTCCACAGCGTCTCGTTGATACGTTCCGCCAACTGGGGCGCGGTGTGCGGATAAGCGGCGTGCGAACGCAGCGACGTGTGCAACGTCGCGGTCGTCAGCCCCGATTCGAACATCTTCCCCTGGGAATCCCCCACCGCGACGGCCAATTGCCCGCCGCACAGGACGAACCAGTCGTGAAAGTCGCCACCCAGGGCACCCGCTTGCGCCGTCCAGCCGGACAGGTCCCAACCCGGCAGCAGCGGCTTGATCCGCGGCAGCCGATGGTGCTGCCATTGGGCCGCATGGGTCAATTGCCGGGCCAAGCTGCGCAGCTGCAGCGTCTGACTCAAGAGCACCGCTCGCTCCAGGTCCGCCGCGATCCGTCCGGCCACGATCTCGATCAGGTTCGTTTCGTCGACGGCGAAATCACGACGACGGTCGCAGAACATCCACAGCGTCCCGAGGGGCGTCGTGGGACTCGATACCGGCACGCAGACGGCAGAGCGGAATTCCTCCGGGATTTTCCAATGCGGAAGCAGTTCGGAATCCCGCAAGATCACGGCATGCCCGACCAATGCCTCCAAGTCCGCCGCCGCACCGCGCAGCGACCGCGGCGGATCAAGGAACCGCGATCTCGGCAGGCCCCAGCAGGAACGGAGCTTGAGCTTGCGCGTCGCGTCGTCCAGCAAGTAGACCGCCGCCGCTTGGCAGCCCACCGCTTGCGCCCCGGACTTCAACACGGCCTCCAACCGCTCCGCTAAATGGGCTTGCTCGTCCGGATGAGGTGTCACCGGAATCCCCACCGCCAACTCGGCTTCCCGTTGCCACAGCGCGCATCTGGTCTGCTGCAATTCCTGCAGCATCTCCGCGATCGACTCGGCCAACTCCTGAGCCGTCTCCTGGTCGCAGCCTTCCTCGGACAACAAGCACGTTCCAGCCCTGAACTCATCAACGCCATCCAGCGAAACGACACATGGCTCGCCACCGGTCGCCCCGCCGATCGACCGGGACCAAATGGCATGCGCGGCTTTGGCACCGCCTTGCCGAAACTTCAAGGACCAACCGGTGGCACGCTGGAACGCGTCGCACAGGCCCTGAAGACTGCGGATTTCGTCCAGTTGCGGGTGGTCGGCCCTGGCGCATTCTTCGACGTGCAGGCGCAAGTGGGTTGCGGTCTTTCGAGTCACGGCATCACCTGTCTGGGCAGCGAGTTCGTTCAGTCTGCGACACCGACGCCACCAGCAACCAACGAAGGCCGCGCGCGGCGCGTATCGGTCGACGACAACTTCCCTGTCGGAGGAACCTGCCTAGATTGTGCAAGACCCCCAGCGATCACAGACTAGCATCGGAAGTGATTTGATGCGGATTGAGCAGGATTTAGCGTCGAGGTAATTTTGTAAGACCAGGGCGAATGCGCAATCGACACAGACTGTACGAGCGGACTGTCCCTCAACGGCCACTCCAACGCTGGCTACCGGGAATCGCCGGAAGCCGGCGCTGCGGCCAGCGGCAGGAAGAAGTGCTTGTGCTGCACCCATGCGGGAGCCACATCAAAGCGGACCAGGACATGGCTGACGAAGCCCAGGGGGGGCTTCTCGACGGGCAAGAGTCCGAGCGCGACCATCTGCTGGGCCTCGGGACGCAACGCGGCAAATCTCGGAATTAGCCCCTCCAAGTAGAATCCTTTCACGACACCACCTGCAGCGAGGTACCTGCCGCGCTGAGCGGCGTCGACCGCTGCCGCAGCCTCCAAAGACAGTGCCGGTTGCTGTGCGGTGACGAGCAGATCCTGCTGCAGCTTGACCAGTTCGGCGCTAACGTCCGGCAGGGGCAACGTGGTGTAATGCCGAGTGGCGTAGCGAGCGACTCCGATCTTGCCACCGCTCAGGCCGGCGATGTTCTTGACAAGGACGGGCTGTTCCAGGGCGCGCTGGCTGGCGGTCGGAATGACCTCCGGGCACGAGGCCAGCAGGTGGGCGCTGGCGGGATCGGGGAGGGAGGGGGCCCACAGCCCACGGTACTCGCCTTCGCCGACAAAGAACTTGACGAGGGCCTGGTCGCTCGGGGGAAACGCAGTCGCGGCCGAGGCGGCGCTGGCCTGGGCCAGGCGTTCTCGCCAGCGGAGCAATTCGTGCGTGGCGGTGACGTAAGCCTTGACCTCTTGCGCAAACGCCGTGCTCTTGGCAGCCAACTTGTCCAGGGCCGGCTGCACCGCCAATTCCAATTTGTCGTCGCCCGCGGCCGCGACCAGCGGCGCGAGTACTTGCAGGTACTGCAGGTACAACGTCGGGACCTCGCTTTCGGCGGCCCGCTGAGCATCGGCTTCGATCAGCGAAGCCAGGGCTTTTACTACATCGTCACAGAACCGCGCGTAGTCGGCCTCCACGAAGCGAGGCGTCCCCTTCTGCTGCAAGTGGGACAAGTCGGGAATGCTGGTCATGTAAGCCCAGTCGACGGCGCGGCCGCGGAGCGCGGACAGGTGCACTTGCTTCCAGGCCGCGGCGAACGATTCAAGGCATTGAGGGCCGGCCAGCGTCTGGCCGGCAACGGTGGCTTGCGGCGCGGTCCGCAAGATGCCGGCGGTGGCTGCGATGCTCTGCAGCAGTTCCTGGGTTTTGGGCAGCAGCGAAACGGCCAGCCGGTCGAGCGCCGCCTGGGTCTGCTGGCGGAATGCCGTGTTCCGATCGCTGGCGATCAGCCCTTCGGCAGAGGCCAACTCCATCAAGAAGATCTCTTCTTCGCGGGGCTCCAGGAGCATCGTCACGGACCTCAGTTGATCGAGTTCCTGACAGGCGGCCTTATAGGCTTCGTCCAGTTTCTTGTCCTGCAGCAGTCTCTGCAGCTTCTGGGCCGCCGCCTTTCTGGCTGCGGTCGCTTTGCCACTGGACAGGTACTGCCGGGCCTGGTTCAGGTACGTTTGTCCGGCGGGCGTTCCCTTGAATGCCTGCACGAGCTTGCCTAGTTGCCTGCTGAGGACCAGGGCCCGGAGGCTATAGTCGACGCCGGCAGTTTCGCCCATCATTTGCAGGTCCAGAGCGGCCCGCCGCAATTGCCGAACCTGGGCGTACAAATCACTCAACTTCTTCCCCGCGACCCGCGTGGGGTTAGCGCTGATCGCCTGAATGTCCTTCAGCACCGAGGTGAACAGGCCGTCTGCGACGGCGCGCGTTTCCGCGGCGGTCGCGACAACGACGACGCCGGGACCAGCGACGACAACCGCCCCCTCGGCGGCGTCCGTCTTCTCCACGCGGATCAGATCGTGAAGATCCATCGGATTCATCGGCTCGCGAGGATTCGGATTGGCCCCGGCGGCCGCGCGGCACAAGCCGATCGCCAGCAGCGCACCGCTGGCGATCGAGCGGACAGTGACGTTTCGCAAGAGGCAAGAAGGCATGGGATGACTCCGACCGAAAAAGAAACGAAGAAGAAAGATGCGGGTTGCGAGTTGCGGGGCACCGGATGCGGGATGCGGGGCACGCGATGCGGGTTGCGAGTTGCGAGGATTCACGGCTGACACCAGAAATCGACGGGCGAGACTGTGGTTGTGCTTTTTTGAGTCGATGGCCACGCGTGCATCTACCCTCTGATCCCGTATCCCGCATCCCGCATCCCGTGCCCCGTATCCCGTATCCCGCATCCCGGTCCCCGAATTTACTGCAGCACTCCCTCGAATGTTCCGGTCACGGCCTGTGTCGCTCCCGTGCCGCTGTTGGCGAGGCTGCCGCTTACGATTTCCGCCTTGAGCTGTTGCTTTTCCACGGCGGTGATCTTCAGTTGGACCGTCTGGTCGGTGGCCGACCAGACGGGGCCGTTCTCCTGTGCCTGAACGAACATTTGCGCGGCGAGCGTTTGGCCTGCCAACTCGGCCAACGTGGCGGACGAACAGGAGGCGCGCACGAACACGGACGGGAATGCCTCCTGCTGCGCGTCCCGATAGCTCTGCAATTGCAGCACGCCGGCGCCGGCGGTCTGGACACGGGAGAAACTGGCGTAGCAGGCGGAAACCTGCAGCGGCTGATCGATCTTCAGCTGCATCGTGCCCGCCATCTCCAGGGTTTCGGCCGCCTTGTCCGTCACGCCCCGGGCCTTGTCTGCGACGTCCTGACCGACTTGTTGCGCCGTGTCCTTCACGGACTGCATGCCTTCAGAAGCGGCGTCTTTGACCGACGAGGCCAGGTCGCTGACGCTCTTGCCGCAACCGGCGGCGGTCATCGCCAGGACCAACGGGATGCCGCAAAAAACGCGACGCGATTTGATTTTCGTCAGCATAGCAAGAGCCCTTTTCGTCGGAATGCCGTCGGCCGCCGCGGAACGTGTTGGGCAGCCAGCCGAGCGGAGAGATCTCAAACTCCATTCATATCGTGACTTTCCGGGCAGCTCCGGTCAAGATGGAACCGAGACCGCGGCGGCGTTCTCGTTGGACCGGGGGGGTGCGAGGTGAGGCCCGTTTCTTGGCCGAAGGTCCGGGCTTTGGCGGCGTTGTGCCGCCTGGGAGCAAGGAAGCGGGCGCAGCGGCATTCTCGCCTGACGGGGTGACGCGCCGACGTGGAGCGATTCCCGGTCCGCCGCTCGCCTTGGCAGCGTTCGAGAAATAACTGTCCAGTGTTTCTTGCCGATCATCACACGGAGTGTGATGGCTACTTTGCCGAGGCGACAGTTGTTTCTCGAACGCTGCTCACAGCGGCGCCGGGAGGTCGCGAGCGCGGAACACCGCTGCGGCACCGGCGTAAGCGGCCAGTCCCAGGCTGATCAGGATCAAATTGTAGCCCAGGGGCCCCAACGTCCAGACGCCCTGTGGATCGCTCGTCCAGACCGCCCACGCCAGTTCCGGGTTGCGGATGGCCACGCTGACGAATCTCTCGGGTTCATACGCTGTGAAGAACGTGCAATGACGCAGCCAGGCCAGATGGTCCGCGGCACGTCCCACGATTTTCAGCATCATTTCCACGATGTAGAAGCCCACCACGACGCCGATGGTCCGCCCGCGATAGCGGTCGCACGCAGACAGCAGCGTACTCAAACCGGCGCCAAACAAACCCAGCGAGAACAGATTGAAGGCGGCAGGGATGAACCAGGCGGTCTCCACGCGGTCGCGTATCGGGACCCGCTGCATTTCCTGCTTGGCCAGCGGGTTGGGCAGTTCGATTCCGAACCACGGGACGGTCAGGCTGGCGGCCGGCGCCGGTTCTTCCACCGTCGTGGTCTGGATGCCGGCGTACACGCCCAGCCAGGCCGCCACGGCCAGCAGCGCGGTGCCCATCACCGTCACGGCGGACTGCGACCAGATGACCTGCAGGCGGCTGACCGGCTGTGCCAGCAGCATCTCCATGGTCCCCCGCCCGATTTCTCCACTGATGCAATCCGAGCCGCGGGCGATGGCCCAGAGCGAGACGCAGAGGATTGCGATCGGTTCATCAAAAGCCAGCGCGATGCGGCCCGCGTACGTGAACAATTGCTCGAACGGCACCGCCGCGAATCGCTCGAATTGGCGAAACTGCTCTACGATCGTCATGAACCGGCTCATCTCGAACTGGCCGACCAGCCAGACGCGCGTCCAGCAGAAGCCGAACAGTGCCGCCATGCAGGCCAACAACAGGCCCCGCGATTCGGCGATGGATTTCTTGATCAGCGAACGATTCATACGATGCGAAATTCCTGCGACTCTGTGTGGCATGAAGGTCTACCCGCGCGGGCAAACGATTATAGCAGTCCCGCGCGCTTGCGGAGCAGCCACTCGCTGGTAATCAGCACCACGAACAACGCCGCCCACAGCGACGAATTCCAAATCGGCACTGGCGGCAGCGATTCGATCCGCACTTGGCGGCCGCGCGGCAAGTCGCGCAGCAGGCCGCCCGCCTGCTGGATGGTGTAGAAACGGCCCTGTGACGTTTTCGCCGCCGCCCGCAGATCGGCGGCGTCCATCTCCAATCGGGCCTGTTCGCCCGGCGGCGCCACCACGGTAAACCGCTGCGACGGCGGCTGACCGTTGAGCGCCGGCGTGGCGATCCAGGCCCGGTACTTGCCGTCCGGCAAATTGCCCGCCAGGCATTCGAACACGCCTCGATTGACGGCGTCGCGGTGCAGTGTCAGTTGCCGCCGTTTGCTGCCATCCGATTCCAGCAGCACCGTGACGCCGTCATCGCTGGAGGGGGCCAGCCGGTCGTCGAAGAATCGCGCTCGCAACCGGACCGTCTCACCTCGGCGGTATTCGCTGCGGTCGGCCGTAAGCTCCGCCAACCGGCCGCCTTCGAGGAGTTTGGCCCGGCTGAGGTAGCGCAGCGTCTGGATCCAATACCGCGCGTAGTAGCCTTCCCCGCCGGAATGCCGCGCCCAGCGATAGGTCTCGTCCGTCGCGTGGAAGATCACCTTGCCGGCGCCCACGAATTGCATCGAGATCAGCGGGAGATGCTCGCCTCCGGAGCCCAGACGCGAAGGATCCGACGCCAGGACGCGGGCCCCGGGCCGCAAGTCGGGCGCCGTCAACGACCAATACCAATCGGGCATCTCCCGCCACACCGCGAGACTGGCGGGCAACGAGTCGGCCAACTGCATCTGGGGACTCGTGATGCCCAACCGCGTCGGCTGCGGCGCGAATCCCTGGTCCAAGACGGCCCCCGGCATCGGCACGGCAGCCGTGTCCAGGTTTACGGGCAGCAGCGCGGCCAGCGGCGTGTCGCGGTAGGCCAATGGCGTATGACGCGGCCCGGCCAGCACCACCAGCCCGCCGCCGCGCTGCTCGACAAAAGCGACGATGTTCTCCATGATCGAACGGCTGAGGAACGACGGATTGACGTCGCCGAAGATCAGCACGTCGAAGGCGAACAATTCCTCGCGGTTGACCGGGAACACCCGCGCGGCCGTCTCGTCTTGCTCGGTGTACTCCAGGTCGGCGTCCTGCAAGACCGTGGTCAACTCCACGGCCTTGTCTTTCGAGTCCGGCTTCAGGCCGCGGCCGAGCACCGTCTTCAAGTAACGGAAGTCGTAGCTGGGATAGGCTTGCACGTACAGCACGCGGAGGGCATCGTCGCGGACTTTGACGACCCGCGTCTGGCGATTGTTTTCGGCATCGGCTTCCCCTGACAAGGGCTCCACCTCGATGACGAACTCGAAATCGCCCTTTTTCTCCGGGCGGTGCGACAAACGGACACTTTGCGGCACACCATCCTGGGCGAGCGTGATCGGTTGCTCGGCGAGCGATCCGCCTTCCTCCCCCTTGATCGTCAAACGCACCGTCGCTCGCTGACCCGCGTAACCGGTGGCGAACACCTTGAAGTCGAAGTGGACGAGATCGCCCACGAAGACCACGTCGTCCACCAGCAGATCGGCCAGCCGCACGTCGCGGGGCGGCCGACTGTTGCCCAGGCCGACCAAGAACAGCGGCACGGCTTTGCGACGCGCGTCGCCGGCGGCCTCCGCGATCGTCTTGCCTTCCGTGGTTACGCCGTCCGTGAAGAAGATCACGGCCGCCGTGGGACGGCCGCGCTGCACGGCGAGCACATCCTGAAGGCACTTGCCCAGACGACTGGCGGGCTCGCTGGCCGCCAGACCGCGAAGGCCCTGGACCCAAGCGGCAGAACGGCTTTCCCCGCTCTTCGCGTCGGCCGTGCCGCCGGACAGGTTCCGGGCCGAACTGCCGGCGCGGTAGACTTTCAGCCGGTACCGTTGCTGCAGCTGCCGCAGCAGGTCGGCGTCGCGTTCCAGCAGCAGCATCTTGGCCAGATCCAAACGCGTCGAGTCGGCGCCGCCGGCGGACGTGACGCGCCGTGCGAGTTCCGCCCGCTGCTTTGCATCGCTGACCTCGTCGACCCTCGCCATGCTGCTGGAATCGTCGATCAACAGCACCAAATCGGGCAGGTCGGTGCGATGCCGGTGCAGCATCCAGCCGTACAGCAGGAACACGACGAGCACGATCAACAGGATTCGATGGGCGGCCAAGACGGCCTTCTTCCACGGCCCGGCGCGGCCCTGCTCGCGGGCGTAGACCCAAATCACGAAGGCGGCGGCCGCGGTCACGAGCACGATCGCCGCGGCCGGTCCCCACGGCCAAGAATGCGAACGCGTGACCTCCGTGCCGGGCACGCCTTTGGCCAGCGCAAAGTCTTGCAGATCGTTCCAGACTTGAACCAGGGATTCCATCATGCAGACGCGTTTCCAAAATACCAGGCCAGGGCCGTCTCGGTGAGCAACAGCACCAGGACGAGCCCCAAAAAGTAACGAAAGTACTGGGCAGGCTTCGTCGACGGCAATCCGCCGCCCGCATTGTCCACGTGAAACTCCGGGTCGAACCGGCCCGGCAGCAGCTCGCGATCGAGCCGCTCCAGATCGCTTTCCCGCGCGTTGACATTCACCGCAAACCGCTGCACCTGGTCCACGGGCGGGCCGAGTTCGACCGCGTACACGCCGCTGGCCGTCGTGCCGCCGAACGACCACGTGCTGATCTCGCGGGCGTGCTGCAACGGGACCCGCTCGGTCTCGCCGCCCGGCGTCCGAACCGTCAACGGCGCACTGGGCGTCGCGCCCAGCAGCGAACCCTCCAACGGCTCTCCGACCAGCACGTTGCGGGTTTCGAATCGGCCGCGAACCGCAAAAGCCAGCATCTCTTGCACCAGCGGCGGAAAACTGGGCCAGGTGGTCAGCGCCGTCCAAGGCGTCGGGGGATTCGTCGCGCGGTCGACGGAATCGGGGCTGACGGCCGTGGTCAGCAGAATCGCTCGGCCCCACCCCACGCCCTGCTCGATGATCGCCGGATCGGCGTTGTCAAAGGCCAGCGCGACGCGGGCCGCGGCGGAATCGTAAGGCTTGACCTGCACGTACTTCCAGACCGGCGTCGTCAGCAGTCCGCTGCGCTCGTGGCCGGCAAACGCAGCGACGATCGGGTGCCGATAATCCCGGGGTGCAAAGAAGTAGTTCCCCACGGAGGCGACTCGTTCCAGACGTGCCGGCAGCACCCGCCGGCCAGACGCTTCACCGCCCAACTGCTCGTTGTAGCTCTCCGGCTGGACCAGGTCGCCGAGCGTCACCAGCAATCCGCCGCCGCTGCTGACGTAATCGTACAGCGCCGCCGCTTCCTCGCGGCTGAATCTCCCCACGTTGCACAGGACCACGCAGTCAAACCGGCTGAGGTCCTGCTCCAGCAGCGCATTCTCCAGGCGGACCAGCGGCCGCACGCGCGGCGTCGACGCGCGGCTGGGCTCCAGCGCGTAGGCCAGATGGCGCGCGGCCCCCTCGCGTCCCTCGACGCACAGCACCTCGACGGACTCCCGCACCGGGACGCTCAACCAGCGATGATTGTCCAGGGGCAAGGCGTCGTCGCCCAAACGGGCCTCCAACTGGTGCTCGCCCGGTGCGTCGAACGTGTGCGTCAAGGCGACCGTCGCCCGGCCGCTGGACGGAATCTCGATGCTCTCGGCGCGCACCTGCTGGCCGTCGACCAGCAGCACGATCCGCCGGCCGATTTGCTCGCGCGTGCCGAACGCCTGCACCTCGGCCTCGAACGTCACTTCGCGCCCCGCCGTGACCAGGGGCTCTCGTAACTCGAAGGCGGTGAGCGCCGCGTTGGCAGCGTCGGCTTGCCCGACGTCGAACAACGCCAACGATGCCATTTCGCCCAGGCGGCCGATGCGGCTGCGGCAATTCGGAGCCGCCGCATCCTCCCAGGTGGTCCGTCCCAGATCGGTGAAAAAACAGACCGTGGTCGCCGTCAACCGCGTCTGCCGCCGCGCGACTTCCTGCAGCACGTTTTCGATTTCCGCCAGCGTCATCGGCAGATTGGCGCCGCCGTGCCGTACGCGCACGCTCTCGATTTCGTCCACCACGTCTCGCGGATCGAAAGCGGGATCCGAGATCGCCACCTGCGGCGGATCGCCCATCAGCACCAGCGTAAAACCGTCCCCTTGACGGCTGTCGCGAACGAGCTGCGCGGCCAGTTCTTTGGCGTGGTCCAACCGGCTTTTGTCGCCGGTCCGGTAGTCCATCGAGTAGGAGACGTCCAAAACCAGCAGGTAATGCGTCCGTCCGCCCGTGCCCAGAACAGCGCCCAGCGAGGAAAACAGCGAAAACACCGGGTCGGCCAAGGCCACCGCCAGCAGCACCAGAATCGCCACGCGGACCAACAGCAGGATCAACTGCTCGATGCGAATCCGCCGGGCATTCTTGCGGACCGCGGCCAACAGGAATTCCATCGCCGCCCAAGCCGTCTCGCGATACTTCCGCCGACTGAGCAGATGGATAATAATCGGCAGACTCGCTGCCAGCCCCCACAACAACATGGCGGCATTGGCGAACGGCAGCGATGAAAGGAAGGAGGACAGCCAACCCATGCCCTTATCATGCACGTTGACACCGATCGTGACAACCGTACTGACAGGCCCGTCACGCAGCAGGGCTCGACGGAACCGTACGCGCATCTCGAAAGCACGAAATCCGAAGCACGAAATCCGAAACAAACCCCAAATTCGAATCTCGAAGGCCCAAGACAAAGCCGCCCAACAGCGTTCGGCGCAGGTCTCCCGACCTCGCCGAAACCACCGGCCGCAGGCCTCCCATGTCCTGATAGGTTCTTTTCGTCCGCTTGCCCGAACTCGTCAACGCGGCTTGGGACATTCCGATTCCTGTTTTCGAATTTCTTTCGGATTTCGGACTTCCAGATTCGGATTTGGTTGCGGCCGTCAAGCCGCGTCAGGCGTCTGCCTTGTGTTGGCCGTCGTGCTGGGATGCGCCAGCGCGCCGTCCGCGGCGGCGGAGACTCCGCTGCGCTGGCGTCTGGCGCCCGGAACTCGGATGAACGTCCGGCTGACCCAGGCGACGCGCACCCAGACCACGGTCAAAGACGCCGTCACGTCGGTGCAGATCGAATCGGGATTCGATCTCCAATGGACCGTCGAACGTGGGGACGCGAACGGAACCATGAGGCTGACGCAAGCGTTCACGCGGCTGTGGTTGAAGACCGTCTCGCCGGACGGCAAGTCCAGTGCCTGCGATTCCGCCTCCCGCGAAGAACCGGCCGCGGACGGCAAGGCGATCGCCGACGCCGTGCGCACGCTGCTGCGCATCAGGATCGGCCTAAGCTTGTCGCCGCGGGGCGAAATCCTTGACGTGCAGCGTTCCGCCGAGATGGAAAGTCTGCTGGGCAGCCTGCCCGCGCTGGCCGGCTGGAAGGCTTTGCTGACCAAGGAAGGCATGAGCCAGACCCTGCAGCAAGCGTTAGGCACACTGCCGGAGGCGCCGGTCAACGTCGGGGACCAGTGGAGCGGCACGCGCGAGATACAGACCCCGCTGGGCAAGATCGTCGCGACGGCCGAGTTCACGTACGAAGGCGCGACGCGCGACGGGGACCGCGTGCTGGAAAGGATTGGCGTCGCGACGGAGGTGAAACCGGCCGGCGATCCCGCATCGCCCGCAACTGCCGACAAACTCCCGCACCAGCAACTGGAAGGCGTCTACCTGTTCGACGCCGCGGCGGGATTTCTCGCCGAATCAAACCTGACGCAAACGCTCTTGACCGAAGTGCCCTATGCGGGCGGCAAGATCCAGGTTAAAACAATCTCGACGCTGCGAACCGAAGTGACGCGAAAGGCGAATGGCGGGCGTGAGCCCGCCGGTTAGCATCGTTCGAAAAATAACTGTCGCCTCGTAGAAGTAGCCATCACACTCCGTGGGATGATCAGCAATAAACATTGGGCAGTTATTTCTCAAACGATGCTAAGTTGTCCGCCGGGAGAAAAATGGCCCGCCGGGAGCATCCACCGGTGGGCTTACGCCACACCGCTTGCCAAAAGAGAGAGGACAGAACACATGCGATTGCCACTCTTCCAGCACGTGCTGTTTGTCTGTTCATGCCGGCTTCACCGCTGGTGCTTGTGTACCCTGATTGTCATCTTGGCCGGCTTGTCCCACCACGTTCAGGCGGAAGCGGCGAATTGGAAGGCGGGTATCGCCAAGGCAATCATCACGCCGGAGAAACCTGTGTGGTTGGCGGGCTACGGGAGCAAACGCGCGCCGGACGGCAAGTTACACGAACTGTGGATGAAGGCGTTGGCACTCGAAGATGATCAGGGGCGCCGCGTTGTCCTGATCACCAGCGACTTCGAAGGCGTCCCGAAGTCGATGAGCGATCTGGTGTTCGAGCAGCTTCGGAAGCAATTCCAACTCGAACGGCAAGACGTGATGTTCACCTTTTCGCACAACCACTGCGGGCCGCGGTTGGGGGACGATCTGGTGGACTACTATCCCGTCGATGCGGAACAGGTCGAGTTGGTGAAGGAATACACCGGCCTGATGGTGACCAAGTGCGTCGCGATGGTCGGTGAGGCGCTCGCGCAGCTCGCGCCCGCCAGGCTCCAGATCGGCGAGGGAAAGACGACCTTTGCCGTCAATCGCCGCGACAATCGCGAAGCCGAGGTGCCGGAGTTGCTGGCCAAAGGCTTGCCGCTCAAGGGGGTGGTCGACCATGCCGTGCCCGTGCTGACCGTGACCCGGCCGGACGGAACGCTCTCGGCGGTCCTCTTCGGCTACGCCTGCCATCCGACGACGCTCAGCTTCTTCACGTGGTGCGGCGACTATCCGGGCTTCGCCCAGCTGGAAATCGAGCGGAACCATCCGGGCACGACCGCGATGTTCGTCAACACGTGTGGCGGGGACCAGAATCCGATACCGCGCCGCAGCCTCGAGTTGTGCCAGCGCTACGGCCAGATGCTGGCGGCCGCCGTCGAGGAGGTTCTGAAGCAACCGCTGAAACCGGTCTCTCCGGGCTTGCGGACCGCGTTCGAGATGATCGATCTTCCGTACTTGTCCGTCGTCTCGCGCGAGGAACTGACCGGTCTGCTCAAAGACACGAACGCCCTCCGAGCCCGCTGGGCCGCTCGACTGCTGAAGGAACTGGATGCCGGAAAGAAGTTCGAGTCCGCGTATCCGTATCCCATCCACGCTTGGCGGCTGGGCGAGGAGTTGCTCGTGATCGGCATGGGAGCGGAGGCGGTCGTGGACTATGCGTTGCGTTTCAAACGCGAGTTCGGCCCGCGCACTTGGGTTTGCGGCTACGCCGACGACCAGATCGCCTACATCCCCTCGCGGCGGGTGTGGGAAGAAGGCGGCTACGAAGGCGGTTCCAGCCTGTACGAATACGGCCGCCCCGCCTTCCGCTGGTCCGGCGATGTCGAAGACCGGATTGCCGCATGCGTCCACCGCCTAGCAAGAAAAGTCCGCGAGTGACGCTCTGAGGATGTTCGGCGTCAATTAGCAGTGCCCTTTAGCGACAATTAGACGGCCCGTGGGAAAGTCGGAATTCATGATTCTTCGGAACCAGGCTGTGAGTCGTGGGAAGCGGCTTGGGCGTTCTTCTTCTGCTGCGCCTCTTCGAGTCGATAGCTCTGGAGGTTCAGCTCGATGATCACGGAGTGATGGATCAAGCGATCGATCGCGGCGGCCGTCGTCATGGGGTCTTTGAAGATTTGCTCCCATTTCGAGAACGGCAGGTTGCTGCTGAGGAGCACACTCCCGCGTTCGTACCGCTCGGCCAACAGCGTGAACAAGACCTCCATCTCCTCGCGGCTCTGCTGGACATAGCCCAGGTCGTCGATGATCAACGCTTCGTACTTGTGGAGTGCCTTGATGAGCCGCTCCAGGCGCAGATCCCGCTTGGCTCGCAGCAGTTCCTGGACCAACAGTTGGCAGGTGGTGAAGCAGACCGAGCGGCCCTGCCGGACTAGTTGGTCGCCCAAGGCACAAAGCAGGTTGGTCTTCCCGGAACCGGGCCTCCCGAAGATCAGCACATTGTCCTGACGGTCCAAGAACCCGCCGCTGCGAAGGGTCTCGAATTGCTGTCTCACGTGCAACGGAAGACGCGACCAGCGGAATTGTTCCCAGGTCTTTCCCACCAACAAGTTCGAGTTCCGCATCAAACGTTCGATCCGATTCTGGTGTCGGGCTTGGCATTCCTTGGTCGCCAGTTCCCCCAGGAACTGGAGGTGCGTCCAGCCTTCCCGCGCCGCCTGTTCCGCGACCAGGGGATGCTGTTCCCGAAAGATCGGCTGACGCAAGGCCTTCAGTTGCTCCGACAGCTTCTCGGTGTCGGTCGTAGGCCGCGAACTGGGCGTCGACGCGACAGGTTTCTTCGAGGCTCGCGTGGGGCTGGCCGACGTCGTGGACGTCGACTTCAGTGGTCTGTTCATCGTACACTTCCTTGTGTGAGAGGAGAGAATCGAACACACTCAGATCCGGTGACTCGACGGTCACCTCCGTCGGGCCGGGGACCTGTTGCCTGCTTTGGACAGCGTCCCGAATCCGTTGGGCCACGATGGCCTTCGTCGCACGTGCAGGAGGCAATCTGATTTGACGGTCACCCGCGTGGACGTGAACGTGGGAACGCGTTGCGCAGGCAGTCGCGCCAAGGCTTCGCATTCCTTCCGGAAGGGGACCGCACGCGCTTCATTCCGGCGTGCCACGACCTGCCGCAGGAACGTCAGGTACGCTTGCTCGTCCGTGAAGTCGCGACTCCCACGCACTCGCAGGGCCTGGTCCAGCCACGTTTTCAGATGCCCGTGCGACGACTCCACATCCCCGTTCTCCTGCGGCTTGCGGATGTTGATCCGATGGCCTTGCAGGCCGTAATGGTCCAGCAACGCCTGGTACTGCTTGGCGAAGGCCTTGTCCTGCGAAAGGTTGTTGACGGCGGCGGAAAGGCTGTCGCTGCGAATCCGCCGAGGAACGCCGCCCGCCAAGTGCAAGGCGTCTTGAAGACCCGTCGCCAAGGCCTCGAAGGACTCCGAGTGACAAAGGTGGACGGATTCCCAATTGGAATACGTGAACACCGCGTGGAACAGCAGGTGGTCGAAAGGCCGGCCTCCGAGAGTGACCTCAAGAGCGTTCAGCACGACAAAGTCAAAAGCGAGCACGTCTCCCGGATGATGCGTCTGAGGGAACGTCACTTCCTGGGAGACATCCTGCTGCAGTTTCCACTGCTGCACGCGCCGCTCCAGAGTCCGTCGAATCGAGTCGGCGATCACGATCTTTCCGGCAGCGCCGACCGGCGGATTGTATTTTTGTTTCAGCCAATCGAGCAAGGCAAAGGGCCGCAGTTGAGAATCCTCCCTCAAGAGTTCCTCGACCTCGGACCAATACGGTTCCAGCGGATCCCGCCGAGTCCGATACTCCCGCCGCTGTCGCGGCTGTTGGCTAGGAAGGATCCCCGCATCGCGGTACTTCCGAATCGTCCGTTCACTCATCTTGAGCCTCCGTGCAATCTCGGCGACAGCCTGTCCCCGGTGAAGCATCGAGAACATCCTGCCCGCCTTTTCATCCTTGAGCATCGCAAGCCTCCTGGGGGGTAAAAAGCTTGCGATAACCTGCCACAAATCGGCCCGCCGAGGGAATTCCAATTCCCGCGGCCTCCCGTCAAATCAACGATTTCTCCACAACTTGGTCATTCGCATTGTCGCGGAACATCCTCCCTGCCGTGCTATCACGCACCTTGCCTCGGTCGTTCTGATTGTCGCCCACGCCCGAACCAAAGACTGCTAGCACCTCGCCGCCTCGTCACTTCTAATTGTCGCCAGGACAGACAAGCTAATTGACGCCATACAGCCAGACATGGCCGTAATTTTGGCGGCAGCAGATGTCTGACGCCGGTCCCTTGGAGTACAATGATCCTTCCATTCTTGGCCCTCGGAGGATTTGCCATGCGTTCCCTTTCCCGCCGCACGTTCCTGAAGACCTCCACGGCCGCCATCGGGACGGCCGCGGCGGCACCCTACATCGTTCCCGCCTCGGTGTTCGGGGCCCACGCGCCCAGCAACCGGATCGCGGTGGGCTTCATCGGCAACGGCAACCAGAGCACGATCGACCTGCCGGCCTTCCTGCAACAGGAGGACGTCCAAGTCGTCGCCGTCTGCGATGTGAATACGGCCAGCTACGGCTACAAGACGCCCCAGCAGTTCCTGGGACGCAAACCGGCTCAGGACAAAGTCAATGCGTTCTACGCCGAAAAGAAGAACGCCGGACAATACAAAGGCTGCGACGCGTACACCGACTTCCGGGAAGTGCTCGCTCGCCAGGATATCGACGCCGTGGCCATCGTCGTTCCCGACCACTGGCACGCCTTGATGGCCGTCATGGCCGCCGAGGCCGGCAAGGACATGTACTGCGAAAAGCCGCTGTCGCTGACCGTTCGCCAAGGACAAGCGATGGTGAAAGCAGTGCGCCAACACAAGCGGGTGTTGCAGACGGGCAGCCACTACCGCTCCAGCCCCGCGAATCGTTTTGCCTGCGAACTGGTCCGCAACGGCCGGATCGGCAAGGTACAGCGGATCATCACCCAGGTGGCGGAAAACAACGCGGTCGATCCGGGGCCGGGCTGGAAGCCGATGCCCGTGCCGGAAGGATTTGACTACGAGATGTGGTTGGGGCCCGCCCCGCAGGCTCCCTACCACATCGACCGCTGCTTGTACCGGTTCCGGTTCATCATGGACTACTCCGGCGGCCAGACGACGAATTTCGGCTGCCATTCGAACGACATCGCGCAATGGGGCCTGGGCATGGATCGCAGCGGTCCCGTCGAGTTCGAGGACACGGGCGCCGCGTGGCCCGCGCCGGGCGGACTGTTCACTACGGCCACCAAGGTCAGTTTCCGAGCCCGCTACGCCAACGGCACGGAGTTGATCTGCCAGACCGCCAAGCCCGGTTTCGGCACTCGGTTCGAAGGCAGCGAAGGCTGGGTCGAATTCGGTTACCAAGGCGTCAAGACCTCGCCGGAGTCGCTCAAGACGTCCAAGATCGGTCCCAACGAAATCCACTTGCCGGTCAGCAATCCGCAACGGCAAGAGGACTCGTCGCGAAATTACATCCCGGACCATGTGCGGAATTTTATCGACTGTGTCAAGAGCCGCCAGGATCCGATCGAGGCGGTGGAAATCGGCCACAGCACGGCCACGCTGTGTCATGTGGCCAACATCGCCATGAAGCTGCGCCGCAAGCTGCGCTGGGACCCCGCGGCGGAACAGTTCGTCGGGGACGACGAAGCCAACGCCATGCTGGAGCGGCCCATGCGCGAGCCGTGGAAACTCACGTAGGCGGGTCTCTCCGAGACTCGCAGTCGCTCGCGGAGCGAGCGGCCTGCGGCGATGCGAATGCCAGTCTCGGAGAGACTGGCCTACGTGAGTTGCGGCGCACAACTTGACGCGGGCACGTGCGAAGATGAAACCACACTTTCTGTTTGTCGTCTGCCAGCGCGGGGCGGAGAACGTCCTCAAGCAGGAGGTCGCGCGCGAGCATCCAGGGCTTCGTTTCGCGTACTCGCGGCCGGGCTTCTTGACCTTCAAATTGCCGGAGGGCGAACCGCCGGCCGAGGACTTGGAACTGCGGTGCGTGTTCGCGCGGACGTACAGCCTGTCGCTGGGCAAAGTGACCGGGGATACGGCCGAGCGCATGGCGGCGTCGCTGTGGCAACTGACGGGAGATCTCCGCTTCGACCACCTGCACGTCTGGCAGCGTGATGCGGCGCTGCCGGGCGAAGGGGGCTTCGAGCCGGGCCTGACGCCGCTGGCCGAGGAAGTTGGCCAGGTGATCGCCGGGCAGATGCCGGCCGAACCGCCCCGCCGTGCGCTGCCGGTGAACCGAGTAGCTAAGTCGGGACAGCGCGTGCTGGATTGCGTGCTGGTCGAGCCCGACCAGTGGTGGGTCGGCTACCATCGCGCCGCGGCGATGCCTTCGCGCTGGCCCGGCGGCGTGCCGAAGGTCGCGTGGCCTGCCGAGGCAGTCTCGCGCGGCTACCTGAAAATGGCCGAAGCGCTGCTGTGGTCCCGGCTGCCCGTCGAGCCGGGCGACCGCTGCGTCGAGATCGGCAGCGCGCCGGGCGGATCTTGCCAGGCGCTGCTCGAGCGCGGCTTGCGAGTGACCGGGATGGATCCGGCCGAGATGGCCCCGGCCCTCTTGGAGCATCCCGACTTTACCCACATCCGCGCTCGCCCCGCGTCGTTGAAACGCCGGGAATTCCGCTCCTTTCGCTGGCTGACCGTCGATACGAACGTCGCGCCCCAACACACGTTGGACACTGTCGAGGAAATTGTAACCAACCGCCAGGTCCGCATCCGCGGCTTGCTGCTGACCCTGAAGATGACGGACTGGGAACTGGCCGAGGCGATTCCGGAGTACCTGCAGCGCGTGCGCGACTGGGGTTACCACTACGTCAATGCCCGCCAGTTGGCGTTCAACCGACAGGAGATCTGCGTCGCCGCCCTGCGCACCCGCAGCCTGAGACGGCCGCCGTCCCCTCGCCAGCGCAGCCGCCGAACCGGCACGCCGCGCCGCCGGATGGATCATCCCTCAGAACCATGAACCTACCTGCCCGACCAATGCGACTGACTTGTCCGCAATGCCATACGACCGCTTTGTGCGGCCCGCAGGAGATGTTGCGCCGCCTGAGGTCGCTGGGCATGCTGCGGGCCGGCTACAGACCATACTGCCCGGAATGCCGCAAATGACTACACCTTTTTCGGTCTCTCGCCTGAGCGCGGGAGAATCCTCGACGCTTGCCGTCGAGTGCTTCAGGTTGGCGTCCCACGTGCGAGTCCCCGCTCCATCCCACCCCACTCTGAGTCGTTCGGCACTACTTCTTCCTTTGCCTTACCAACGGAAACCAAGCGTTCGAAACCATGAATAAAACCACGCTCCTTCGCACCCCGCTCGTCACGCCGGTCTTAGCCGCCTTGGCGGCGATCACTTTGGCCTCACCCCCTTCGCTCTTCGCAGCCCAAGAGCCAACGCCGTTCACCGCGTTCTCCAGTGGCGGGGCGCAGGTGATCGTCAGCCGCGACGGCGAAGACTACCTGGGCTTTAACATCATTGCCTGGGGCCCGAAATGGAGTTGGACTGGACTCCACGGCGACGCGCGCAGCGAGCACGGGACGGCCGTCGGCACGCTCACGGCCAAGATGGGCGGCACGGGCGTGCCGTTCCGCGTCGGCTTCCGAATCGAACGTCCCGCTCCCCGGCAACTGCAGTTCCAGTACGAATTGCAGGCAGAGGCCGACACGGACACCACGCTCGTCGTCGTCGAACTGACGCCCGGCAAGGCGTTCCACGGCCGGGATGTGCTCGTCAGGACGGAAGGCCAACAAGCCGTCGTGCGCTGCCCCTTCGAACGTCGCGGGCTTGGCAATCAGGTAGACGCCGTGCGGATGACGGACGCCCGCGGCGGCGCCACCATCCTCCGTTTTGATCCGCCGTGCGAAATCGGCTCCGACGGTCCAGCCCGCATCGTCCTGGCCAAAGACCGGCTCCGCGGCGGCACACCGCAACGGTTGACCATCACGGTCGATCTGCCCGACGAAACCCAGTGGTATCCAAGTCTGGCCGAGATGCCTGACGAGTCCGGCATTGACACATGGTACCCGTGGCAAGCGACGGGCGACGCGGCAAACAGCGTCCTCGGCATGCAGGACTGGATCGAACGGCCCGCGGGCAAGTACGGGCGGATCGCCCGCCGCGAGGACGAACTGATCTACAACGGCCGGCCCATGAAGCTGTGGGGCTTGAACCTGTGCTACGGCACGTGCGCTCCGGAGAAGGACCTGGCCGAAAAACGAGCCGCGTTCTATCGCCGCTACGGAATCAACGCCGTGCGTCTGCACAAGTACGCCGATGGACCCGGTTGGGCCGGCATCCAGTCGGAGGACAGTTTCGTCGAGTTCGATGCGGAAGGCCTTGATCGCATGGATTATCAGGTCGCCAAGTTCAAAGAAGCCGGCATCTACGTCAAGCTGTCCGCCCACTTCGGCTCGCAGAAGCTGGGACCGGCCGACAAACAGTGCGTGCCCTACCTGGAAGAATTCGGCGCGCCGCGCGGCCGAGGTTCGCGGATCGAAACGCCGCACAGCGCCGTCCATTACTCGCCCGAACTGCAACGCGTCCAGATCCAGCAGATGGTCAACCTGCTGAAACACAAAAACCCCCACACGGGCCTGACCTACGCCGAGGACCCGGCGGTCGCCTTTATCGAGATCATCAACGAGCAGAGCATCTTGTTTTACTCGTCGATGGCGCCGCTGAAGGCCAGCGCCACGTTGCGCAAACAAGTCGGCCGCCGATTCTGCGAGTGGCTGCGTCAGAAATACGGCAGCCAGGTGAAACTGGAAGAAGCCTGGGGCGGCCGGCCAGCGTTTGACTGCTTTGCCAACGAGGGCTTCCCGACCGACGGCGAGCAGCTGGACAAACACAACATCCTGCCGCTGGGCAACCCCTGGTTCTGGGACCCGGAGCAGCTGAACGGCTCGCAAGCCTTCCGCAAGCAGCGACTGCTCGATTCGCTCCACTTCCTGTACCAGCTGCAGTGCGAGTTCTTCGAACGCTACGTGCAAGCCGTCCGCGACGCCGGCTACGAGGGCGAGATCCTCAGTTCCAATTGGCAGGCCGGCCGGGCGTACAGCCACTTTGCCAACCTGCACGCCGACTACCTGGTTGGGACCATCGATCGGCACAACTACTTCGGCGGCGACCGGGCCAACGCCTCGATGCTGGCCCGCGCCGGCTCGGGCATGCTCAGCAGCGGCATGCAGCAGGTCGCCGACCGGCCGTTCATGCTCTCGGAATGGATCCACGTGTTCCCCAACGAGTTGGGCGTCGAGGGTCCTGCGATCATCGGCGCGTACGGCATGGGACTGCAGGGCTGGGACGTGTCGTTCATGTTCCAGAACCGGGATGAAGGCACGTTCAGCAGCAAGATCGGCCGCGACCAGTGGGACGTGACCGCCCCGCAGGTCCTGGGCGTGTTCCCCGCCGTGGCTCGGCAGATCCACCGCGAAGATGTCCGGCAGTCCGATCTGGTGATCACGCGGAATGTCCACATGCCGTCGCTGTTCGAAGGCAAGTTGAGTTTCGACGACACCGTGGCTCAGGGTTACGACGACAAAGAGTTAGACAGCAAGCAAGTCTCCGCCCGCTCGCTGGCCGTGGCCCGCAGTGTGGTCGCGTTCACCGAACAATTCACGGACACGCCCGTCTTCGACCTGAAGCCGTACCACCGTCAGGATCAACTCGCCTCGGCCAGCGGCCAGCTGCACTGGTTCGAGGAATCCGACGGCTCCGGCGGTTTCTTCACGATGGACACGCCCGGAACCAAAGCCGTCGTCGGATTCGCCGCCGGCCGGACGTGCAAGCTGGGCGGTGTGACCATCGAACCGCAGAGCCGTTTCAGCGCGATCTACGTCACCGCGCGGGAGCCGGAAAAGACGATCGAGTCTTCGCGTCAACTGCTGATCGTGGCCATCGCCCGAGCCCGCAACAAGGGCATGAAGTTCTCGCCCGACGGCAAACGCATGTTGGCCGCAGGCCAGCCGCCGATCCTGATGGAGCCCGTGAAAGCCACCATCGCGCTCGGCCGATCGGGTGCAGCCCGCGTCATCGCCCTCGACCAGGACGGCGTGCCAACGAAGCAAACGATTCCCATCGCCAACGGCCGCTTCGTCATCGACGGCGCCAAAGACAAAACGCCATATTATCTGGTCGCCTTCGATTGAAGGTTAGCAGAAGCGTTCACCGTTCGGCGCGGGTCTCTGACCCCGTCGAAACCGTCGACCGAAGGTCTCCGATTTCGTTTCTTTAACGGTTTCAAGATTGACGTGCTTGCCCCGGGAGCGATCCTACCCCGCGATCCGCGTGAAGTCCGCCCCGCCGAACAGGATTACGTCCTCCTGAAGGGCTTGCCGTTCGAGTTGTTTGGTAAAGCCGGACCTCGATAACAGCGCGAAGTGCTTCTTGAGTGACCGTTCTACGAACCACATCTTGCAGGCCGTGCTAGTCTGAGGGGCTGGTGG
>CAZAQY010000132.1:0-22375 GCA_964486845.1 uncultured Pirellulaceae bacterium | reverse complement strand
TGGGTGAAGCACTGCTCGGTGCCCAGGTGCACAACCCGGCGAGTGGTTTCAACAGCCTGTCTTTTTCGGCCGTGGGTGAAGCGGACCTTGCCGTATCCGGGGATAGTATTGGGTTTGGGGCGCGGTTTTGTCCAGCCCCCCAGGGACTGCTGGGGGCGGGAAGTGGTCGGGGAGGGGACGGTGTTGACTTTGTGTGCCGCAAGGGCTTGTTATTTCCAGCTTTGCGCGAATTGGGGGGAATGGTCCGCCGGTCGAGGCATTCTTGGCTCGACTTGGGGGGTGGACCAAGGCGGCCGATTGGGATTGCGCGGGCATCGGGGCTCTCCCCGGTCATTCTGACTTGGCTTGGTTTCCTGCGGGGTTGCGCCGGCGGCGTGGCGGCTGCCAGCCGTAACCGGCTCGGGCGGGCGGCGCCGGGCCGCGGCGGAACAGGATCTCGGTCATGCTCACCAGGTCCAATGCCCGCCACTGGTCCTGGGTCCGCGGCCGACGGCGCCCGGCGCGCTCCAGGTGCGGCAGCAGGCACGCGCGGACGTGGGCGTCGAGCCGGGCGAACAGGCCCGTCACGTGACAACGATGATAATAGTGCGCGAAACTACGCACCAGCGGGTTGACCTGGTCGATCAACTCGTCGAGCGGGACTCGACGCCCCACGTCCGCGATCTGGGCGACCTGATCGCGGAACCGCTGGACGTTGCCCGGAGCGGGCCACAGATAGCCGGGGTGCAAAAGAAATCCCAGGAATTCCAGCGACCCGCGGCGGGCGTCCAGGATCCGGGTCTTGGCCCCGTTGACGCGCAGTTCCAAGCGGCCCAGTTCGCGCTCCGCCCGCCGCCGCGCCTGCTCCGCCTCCTCGCGGCTGCGACAGCAGATCACGAAATCGTCGGCGTAGCGGACCAGCGCACAGCCACAGCCCAGCAGCGCCCGATCGAAGGGATCCAAGTACAGATTGGACAGCAGGGGCGACAGCGGGCTGCCTTGCGCCACGCCCCGCGGCGTCGCCAAAAACCGCGGCCCCAGCCGGGCGCCGGCCTCCAACTGTTGCCGGACCATCTGCAGCAAGGCCCCGTCGCGCACGCGCTGCCCCAGCAGGTCCAGCAGCCGCCGGTGCGAAATCGAATCGAAGAAATCGGCGATGTCCGATTCCAGAAACCACGGCTGGCCCCCGTCCCGCCGGCGCAATAACTCGGCAATCGCCTGATGGACGTCGCGCCCCGGACGGTAGGCAAAACTGGCCGCGGCCAGCCCCGGTTCGGCGACGGGCTCCAACACCAAGCGGACGGCCTGGGCCACGACGCGGTCGGCAATGGTGGGAATGCCGAGTTGCCGTTGGCCGCCGGTCAGCTTCTTGATGAAGGTCCGCCGCACCGGCTGGAACCGGTATCGGCGCCGGCTGAGGGCGGCGCCGATCCGCTGCAATTCGCTGCCCGCCCGCCGCTGGAATTCGTCCAGGCTGACGGCGTCCACGCCGCCCGCCGGGCCGCCTTGCTGGACCAGGTGCCAGGCCCGCCGCAGCAGTTCGGGATCGCACAGTTGGTCGTACGTCGGGGTCTTGCGCGGGGGCTGATTGGACATGGCGGTCGGTTTTCTCCTGAGAGGGGAATCGTAGGCCGTTCGCTCCGCGAACGGGTTTCCGCTCGCGGGAGCGAGCGGTCTACGGTGGGCTTCGTTCCCACTGCCGCACGGCCGTGGCGAACCGGTCCACGATCTGTCGGGCCTGTTGTTCGAACGGGGCGTGCTTCGGCTCGCCCTGATAGCGGGCTTCAAAAACCTGCAGAAACCGGCGGAAGGCGTCGGGATTCAGCCGCACGCCGTCGTCCGTGTCGTGGAAATGTTCCGGCCGAAACACGCCCTGCCGGACTTGCGCCAACACCAGTTGATCGACCAGCGGCGTCCGCAGAGGCTCGATCAGGTCGCAGGCCAAGGCCGGCTTGCCGGCGCGGCGCTGGTGGTACACGCCGATCAGCGGGTCCAAACCGATCGCCGCCGCGTACGCCTGGACGCGGGACAAGAGCAGCGTGTAGCCCAGCGACAGCAGGCCGTTGACTGGATCGGTGGCCGGATGGCAGCGCCGGCCGGGATAGGGCATGCTGTCCGGAAACAGCGTCCGCATGGCCGCGTGCCAGCGCGCGGACGCGGACCCTTCGTGCCCCAGCAGAGTCTGCAGCGAGTCGGCTTGCCCCACCCGCCGCAGGTCGATTTTCAGCAGCCCGCGGACGGACCGCAAATCCTCGTGACCGTGACGGGCCAGGTGTTCGAGGACGTCGCGAATGCCTTCCACTTTTTGCTCGACCAGCCGCCGGGCCTGGACGAGCGCAAACTGCGGATCGCTGACCGCCAGGTGCTGGAGGTAGGCCAACTGCGGCGCTGCGTCCGACGGCGGGCTGAGCCGGCCCTGCATGCGGCCCCCGTGGCGGCTGATGAAACTCACCTGGACGCCGTGCTGCCAGAGCAGTTTCAAGGCTGCGCCGGTCAGATCGCCGTGCCCGTAGATCAGCAGCGTCCGCAGCCGTTCCGGGTGCAGCACCAGAGGCTGGCCCTCGATCGGCTCCCAGGCCGGCATGCCGTTGCGGACGCGCAACACCCCCGGTCCGACCACGTGCGCCGTCTCGGTCATGGCCTTGCGCGCGGCGCCGCCGTTGGCTTCCGGGCGGCTTGCTGACGCTGGTTGTGGATCGGTCGTCATGGCTTTCTCTCCGCGTGTTCGTAGTGCCGGCTTCAGCCGGTTCTGGGAGGACCGCCTGAAGGCGGGACTACGAACAAGCCGCCTCACCAAATGACAGATGTCTCGAACACCGGCTGGCCCGGCGCGCCGGCCTCGACGTGGGCGGTCTGCCACGCCTGCGGCAGCGCCCAGGCGCCCACCGTGTCGGTCCGCACGTCGATCAGCTCCTCCAACTCCTTCATCAGACCGTCCACGTCGGCCCGCGACAGTTCGGCGACGAACACCGATTTCTGCACGCGCAGTCCGGCCCGCTCCAGGCGTTTGGCCACCTTGGTCCGGCGGCGATTGGAACTGATGTCATAGGCGATGAGCCAGTGCATGGGACGACTTTTGGATTTTGGATTTGAGATTTCCGATTTTGGATTCGCGTTCGCGGGCCGTCAGCGGCCGGCGATCAGGCCGGCGATCAGCACGACGATGCCGATGGACACGCCGAGGAAGACCAGGTAGCCGAGCCAGCCGGCCGTCAAGAGCCCTACGAGTTCGGCCAGCGTTCCGCCGCCCAGGAAGAACAAGGCCAGGACGATCAGGACCAGACATCCGCATCCGCCGTCATCACCGCCGCTCATCGTTCCACCTTTCACCGTTAGAGGTTCTGAGCCAGGGCGCGGATGTTCCTCCCCTGCAGCCCGCGGGGCGTTTGGATCACGACGCAGGTTAGCCGCTGGCCGGACTGGAAGGCCAGCGGTGCCGCGCATTGGCCCCGGTGCAGGAAGACGTCGGCAGCCAGGGCCGGCGAGCGTCCGAAGGCGAATTGGCCGCCGGCCGCCACGTTCAGTACCGTGACCGTCTGCCGCGCCTCGTCGGCCACGAACACCTCGCCGGACATCCGGCCCGCGTTGGCCTGCCGCGTGTGCTCGCTCTGAAAGCGGCCCCCGGCGCGGTCCTTCAGCGGTTCAGCAGCCGTCCAGTTCATGCGCAGTTCGCGCCGGTACGTGTCGATGTGCGCGGCAGGGCCGATCAGGATGCGGTGACGGGCGATTTGGCCGGGCGCCAGCAACGGCAGCTCGATGCCGTGTGCCGGGTCGACGGTAGCCGGGCCGCCGTCGCCGCCGAAGCGGATGCGATGGCGATAGACGACGGTGTCGTCGGCGCCCAGCAGTTCGAGCGAGGCCCGCACCAGGTCGCCGTGCTGCAGCATCACCGTCAGGTCGTGGGCGTAGGCGTCGCGCTGAGCCGCCGTGGACCAAGGCGGCGTCTGTCCCAACGACTTGAGGATGAAGTCAAAGGCGCGAACCGTCTTGGTCGCGTCCAGTTCGTATCGCCGGGCGGACGTGCTGCCGTGGGAGCCTGCGGGCTGGGTGTGCTGCGCGTTCATACTGTGCTCCTCGTGCTGGAAAGGGATCGTCTTGCGCGTGGTCTGGGGACGGTGAAGCGTGGTCTGGGGACGGCGAATCGTTGGCGCGGGCGTCGTGCCGCCCGTCCCTCGTACCTTCGCCTTCCGCTCGTCCTGGCTTTCGGCGATCAGCCCCAGCAACGCCAGCAGGACAAATGTCCCGATCGCCAACACCGCCACGAAGATCGCCATGGGAAGTCTCCTCTGTGGGAAATGCCGTTGGTCGCGCCGGTCTCAGCCGGACCCTGTCCTGTAGAAGCCCGGCTCCTGCGGGGAGGCCGGACTTCTCGTCCCGCGTTCGTGCCGCTCACGCCGCCTGCACGTCGCGGGCATTCAGCCCCTTGGGCGTCTGCTCCGGCAAGTACGTCACCCGCTGGCCCAACTCGAGCCGCGCTCGTCCCCGCAGATTGTGGCGGTGGACGAACAACTCACGGCCCGTGCCGTACTCGGTGATGAACCCCCAGTTGTCCGCGATCACCTTGGTGATGCTGCCCGCTTGGCGGCCGTGACCGTTGGTCCCCGGGGAACCGTTGGGAGCCGGGCCATTGGCAGGCCGTCCGTTCTGCGGCGCACGGGCCACGGGCTGCACGCGCCACGCGCGGCGTGCGTGTTGCGGGTCGTCGTCCAGCAGCACCAGCACGTGGTCGCCGACGTGGGGCGTGGCGGCGGAAGAGGACCGGCCGCCGGGGGCCACGAAGTCCTGGACGCGGAAATGGACCCCGCCCAAGCCGCCGGCCCCGTGCAGTTGGATGAACCCAAACCCCTGGTTGCCCGTGCGCACGACCTGGCCCAGCCAAAGTTCCTTGATGCGCAGCAGAGGAACGCAGCCGCCGCAGAAGTAGGCCGTCGAGCCGGGCGCTTTGCCGCGGCCGCTCTGATTCATCTGGCCTCCGCAGTGCGGGCACTCGATCACGCTGGGCAGACGGCAGGTCACGTTCGTCGGGTTCATGGTCGATCTCCTCTGGCTCGTTGGTTCGCGGAACGTTTGGTCACAGGAACGAAAATCGAGAAGAAACAAACCGCGCGCCAAACCGCGGGAAATCAAGAAACGGCTGAAAATCGCGGACTTCCCGGCGGACGCCGAACTCCGCCGACGCTCACGCAAGCGGCGCCGCCGACGGCACCGGCCGCGAGCGTCTCCGGTCAGAGAAGCGGCACGACGCCCGTTTCTCTGCGGAGCGATTTCGGAGCATGGCTGTACGAGCCCGGATCGCTCAACACAGAGGACGCCGAGTACGCAGAGAAGGTGTTCGTTTCAGGGCGGGTGACAAGCAAGCGTTCGCCGATCGGCGTCGCGACAGAAACTTGGTCCGATTGGCGCGCGATTCGCGACTTGGGGCTCCGTCGAATGAAGTTTCCCGATCTGTCTCCCTGGAGGCACTCACGATGTCCGATCTGATCGCTCCGCTGTCTGGCTTGATCGTCTTCGTCGCTCTGACCGGCCTGTGCGTGGCCGCGGCTTACGCGATGACCACCTACAACGACCTGAGCCGGCGTCTGGAGCGGCTGAAGGCGTTACAGGCCGACGTGCGGCGGATCAGCCGCCGCGGGCACGCCGTGCGCGGCGCCGTCGCGCGGCACGTCGGCACCGCGACGCGCCACGAACGGCGGACGATCGGAAATGCCGCCAAGCGTGGCGGCCGTGGCGGGCGGCTGGTGAGCATCCAGGACAACGCCAACGGCTGGCCGCAAGCCACGGCGGTGGGCACGACGGAACGCGGCTTGGCCGCCGACATCGAGACGCGGGACCGCGAGCAGCACGGCTGGCTGCAGTTGCACGCCGAAGCCCAGCAGTACAACGCCCTGCTGCGGACGTTCCCCAGTTCCGTGGTGGGCCACGCGTTCGGCTTCCGCCCCTGGCGCCTGAACGGCCAGCGCCGCTGGCATCGTCCGCGCGGCAAGCCGTGAGCGTTGGTAGTACCGCCTTCAGGCGGTCGGGCCGCCTTCGACCGCCTGAAGGCGGCACTACGAGCCACCGCCTGAAGGCGGCACTACAAACTAATCCAGCACCACGCGCCAGCCGCCGGCCCCGGCCACGCGGTGGTTGCCGACGTGCAGGCGGCCGCCCCAGACCAGCCACGGCAGCAGGGCCAGCGGCACGTCGGCATACACGCCGCCGCCCACCACGCCGTGAATTGCAAAGCGGTGTTCGGTGCGGCTGGACCATTTGCGCTGTTGGAACGGCTCGTAGCAATGCTCGACCATCCGCACCCCTTCGGCCGCCGCTTTGAGCACCCGGAAATCCGCCTCCAGCGGCTCGCCGTACAACCGGAACAGGTGCGAGATGGTCCGCAGCGCCGGGCGCAGCAGGTCCACCAACTCCGGGCACGTATTGCTCCGCCGCCGCCCGTCGTCGCCGCGGGAGCGCAACAGCAGCGGCGAGACCAACCCGATCCCCACCCGCGGCAGCACGCCGGGCGCCGCCGCCGGATGCGCCGGCAGATCCTGCGGCCGCAACTCAAACACCTGCCGGCCGGTCCCCTCGGCGACCAGCAGTTCGAACGTCACGTGTTCCGGTCCCAGCCCGCGTTGGCGGCCGACATTGGCGATCATCTGCAGCAGCGGCTGCGGGTCTTGCGCGGCGTGAGGTCCGACCAGCGTGATCCGCAGCGGAATCTCCAATCCCCGCGGAATCTCTTCCGGCACCGGGAAATACGGCGCCAGCACGATCGGCCGCACCGCTTCCTCCTGGCCGCGGAACACCTCCGCCTCCGCCGGCGGATCCGGCTCGAACAGTGCCCCATACGGGCACTCCGTCAAGAACGGGCACCCCTTGCAGACCGTCCACCGCGAAACCCGCTCGTCCGCCGGCTGCCGGCACACCGCCTCCTTAAACCGCTCCGCCACCAACCCCCGCACCGCCGGCCCGATCCAGGGCAGCAGATGGCCGCCGGAGATTATCCGCAGCAGGGCATCGAGCTTCGCGATGAGCATGGATTTTAGCTGCCTGCGAGAAGTTGCTCCATGTCGTCCCGGACCGCCTGCGTCAACTCGCGATACAGGCGATTCACGTTGCCCAGGCCGAGCGTTTCAAACAGTGGGCGGGGCAGCTCCGCTTTCAGAATGCTCCGCTCGCCATCGTCCTCGATCCAGAGCTTCTCGTCCAGGAGTTTCTTCACCGCGCTGGCGACATGCTCGACCGAAACACGGCCGTGGACCGACTGGTTGCGGGCCCGACGCACGCGCTCGGGCTCCGTCGCAGCCGAGACGGACTCCCACGGTTGGCGGGCGGAATCAGGAAGCCAGGTGGCAATGGCGCGGCGGTCTCGGAACCCGTCGATCCGATATTCGGCCTCGGGATTCGCCTGGCGGAAAGCGTCGCACGTGCGTTCGCTGACCACTGCCGAGCGGTTCCAGTTCACGCAGCTTTCGCCCGGTTGGCTGAGGTGTCTGTCGGCCAGCTCGAGCAGGGCGAGTTCGATGAACGTGCAGGTGTCGCGCACGGCCGTCTCGCAGTCGCCGCGGCGGAGGGCGGCTTCGATCCGAAACAGGACGACGAGCGAGCGGGGCATGGCGGACAACTGCTGAAGCAGGTTGCCTGTCGCGCCGCCGCAGGGCGATGGCCTGCCGGTGCGGAGGAAGTCGGCCAATGCGATCACGCACCGCCGCCAGGGTTCCGCCTCGCACGCCTCCTCGCCAGCCGGATGCCGGGCCAGTTCGGCGGCGGCGTCGAAACTGCCGCGATCGATAAGGCGGCGGATTTGATACCGGGTGTTCAGCGATTCGGCTGGCGAGATCAACAATCTCGGCCTTTGGGCGGTGGGCCGCCCGCGCTCGATCGGTCGGACGAACTCGAATCGCCCGTCGAAGCGATAGGCGACGGAGGCTTGCAGGACGGCCTTCGTTTCCGGGAACCCGCCGATGTCGGAAATCAGGGCCAGGGCATCGGGGAACGCGTTACGCAGGGCCCGGATGCGGCGGTCGATCGCGCGGGCGGCGTCGCCGCGCAAGTGCCGCTGGTTGTGCGAGTCGATTTCGTACAAGTCGCCGGCCGTCAGGAAGAAACACTCCTCGAAGGCGTCGGTCCCGGGCAGTTCTAGCGTCTGAATCAAGCCCTCGCGAACGAGGGACCCCGCCGCGACCGGCTCGCCGCTTTCCCGGGGCAGGCCGCGGCCGTCGATTTCATCCCGCCGCGTATTCAGCAACAGCACGAACCGGGCCTGTCCCAGTTGCCCGGCGGCCCGCTTGGCCTGAATCTGTTCCCAGGCCTGTGCCAGCAGCGGGGCACAAAGTTCGACCTGCGGATCGACCGGCATCTCGACTTTCTCGTCGCTGGCAAAAGTCCCAACGGAGACCAGCGTGCGGCACTCGCGGACGTATTCGAGTTCCTCCCGGTCCCGGCGGGCCAGCTGCAGTGTGTCGGCCAGCGGCGTCAACCGCCAGCGGACCGCCCCGTCCAGACAATCCTGGTGAAAGGCCCGCACGGATTCCTTCCGCAACGGATGCCGTCGCGGCCTTCCGTCAGCCGGTCGTACCACGACGTGTACGTCGTTTTGCCCCAACGTGGCGATAAAGACGAAATCCTCACGCACTGTGTTACCTCTTGGCGGTCGCGTGCGACGATCGGAAAACTTCCCTTTTGAACTTAGCCTCGCCGCAGCATATAACGTACGTTTCAATTCGTCGATCCCGATGATCCGCTGGTCGCGGGACTCGCGGACCTTGCGGACCTTGCGGATGTGCTCCGCCCACTTGTGGACGTCGGACATCCCCCGCGATTTCAGCTCGCGGATTTCTTGCTCGTCGCCCTGAGCCAAGCGTTCGGATGGTGCTAAAGAGCAACACGTGCCGCGGACGCAGCGTGCGCACGAGCTTGGCCAGGACAATCGCGTCACCGGACACCATGGCGATCAAGAGATCGATCCCGGCGGGGAGTTTGTCTTCCACCATATCATCGTCATCCGTCCGAAAGGCGTTTCGTAACCGTTGGAACCGGGATTCGCCGTTGGTCGCCCTGCAGGTCGTGGGGCTCACTGCCGATCTAACTCATCCAGCGACATCAGGCCGCCGGGTTGTGGCGAGTCTGAGGGCGCAGGCGGCAACTTTCGGCCGCGGGCATGCTTTCTCCGCTGTTCCGAATGGTACTCGTAGATCAGACCGGTGGTGCTCGTTCCACGGGAACCCCTAGGATAATCGAGACGCCTCCTGCCCGCGTAACGATGGACCTGCAGCCAACGCGTAAAGATGCTCTCCACCCAGCGTTTGATGTTGCTCTGCGAGCTTTCGGAAGACAGGCTCTCCTTCAACTTTCGAGCAAACGCAGCGACGGCCTGGCAACGAAGCCGTTCCACCGCATCGGACTCGGCGACCGATTCCAGCGTCGGCGGAGTCATGTCGGCGTTGAATCGGAGTCGCTGGCAGTTGTCGATGCGGAAGGTGATGCTTCCCAAGCCGAGCGGGCGGGCGTGGCCGAGCTTATGGGCCAAAAGCGGGTGCCTCGCATCGTCTGGGGCCCAGCCCGCAATGTTCGAAAGCCACTTTTCGAAGCGTTTCACCTTTTCTGGTTGCAAGCTGTCGACAAGCAGCCGCACTAGCTTCTCGTCCGGAGCGAGCACGAACCACAACGCCCCAAACTCCCAGAGTCGCAGGTCGCGAAGTCGAATCGCAACACGAAACTGGGTGCCAGGCAACGAAACGAACCGGGCAATACCGGCCTGATTGCTCAGTATGGCGAGTTTCCGATTCGCACCTTCTCCCAAGAACCAGTCGGCGTTCGCTTCGCTGGTCAACTCGTAGCAATCCGGCCTTGCCGCCGCATCCGGTTGATGAAGGTAGAACTTGCGACCGTTCAAGTCGCCCGCCGAATCGTCTTCCGGCGTGTCGCCATACGTACACAACGTGCCTTGGTCTCGTACCGAACGTTTCTTCAGCCGCTCTTGATCCTGCCTCAGATATGTCTCGACGGCGGACGGCTTGGGTGAACCCAATGGGCGCAACGGTACTAGGCAGCTGTACTGCGGGTTGAGAAATCGATGGGGTCGATCGGCGGCGCCCGATTCGACAGCCCAGTTTACGCTGATGCGCCCGGCCAGCTGCTTGAAGTCCGTGTCGTTGGCACCAATACCGAACGTTAGAGGCTCATCGGGTTCTTCGTAGGCGTCGCGGTTCTGGGCGACATAGCCGAACAGACCGCGTCCCGTGGTCAGTCGCCTTGGAGCGCCCGCATGAATGCCGTGTGGCTGGGTCTTCTGCTCCAAGTCAGCCGGACAAAGAACGGGGCGGAGCCGTTCACGCGCTGAAATCGGCTGCCCGTCACGCCGCAACGGCCCCGCCTGGTGAATCGAATCGCGGTATCGCTGGCGGTAGTAGAAGTGATGCCCCACCGTGGCCACCGTTCGTTCGTTGTCACCCACTTGATGCATCTCCAAGAAAACCACGTCGCCTGGGCGCAGGCCGCGCTCGAGAAACTTGCGCAGGCCTTCTGTCACCGCCTTGACCTCGCCGCGATTCTCCAGCAGGGGGTGGTCGCGCAGGTGTCCTTCGTCCGCATCGGCGAGGTGTTGCAGCGACCGATAGAACGCTTCTAAGGCATCGCCAGCGAGTTCTTGCGGTTTGGGACTGTTGGGGAGCTTGATGAACAGGAAGGGATAGCCACCGGCGGATTTAGTGTCGTCCACGTCCTGTGGACTCTTCTCGTGAAAACGGCGATTGAACGTGGCGGTCAAGTCAAAGCCGTTGAGATTGCGGACGGGCAGCCAACCCAAAAGTTCGGAGCAGGGACGCGGCGCGCCGGGCTTGAGAATATTCCCCTGACTCAGTCCGAGGCACGCATCCATGCTGGTCATTTCGTCATCGCAGAGGGCCAAGGCTTTGCGTTTGACGGGATCCGCATAGTGCTGGCAGTAGGACGGATCGTCCGTCAGGCTTGTGATTCTCGTCGGCAAGAACCGAAGCGCGTCCGGGTGGACGTAGCACACATCGCGCAAGTCCTTGAGCAGAATCAATTTGACTGCGTTCGGCTGCTCCTTCGCCCCCCAACCTCCACCGCCCACGACCAGGGCGGGAATGGTCTGGCTAAGTGGGTGATGCTTCGGGGTCAGCGTCTGCAAGTTCACGCGGTAAGAAAAAGTACGTTCCTGAACCCGCTCCATCGGTGCCGACAGCAGGGCCTTAAGCGACTGGACGATGCAGCCTTTGATGGCTTCGCCTGGGATGAGAACACGTTCCGGCAAGCCGTCGGACGTCGTTCCCAAGGACATTGGCTCTATGACCTTCTTTTGATTGTCAACGGCTTGGCGCTGGACGCGGCGCTCGCGCAGCAGCCTTTCGAATGCCTCCGTTACTTCGGTCTGGCAATGCTCGTAATCGAACTGGTAGTTGCCCGCAATCAGCGGCGTAAGGGCGGTGAGGGTGCAATGGAGTTCACCGGACCAGAACTCGTCGCCGGTTTGCTGGACGTCGTGGAAGACGGGTTCGTCGAGCAATGCCAGGTCGGGGGCCACGGGCACGAAATGGTAGGGCGTGCGGCACTTGTCGGCCGATTCGACGCGGGCGTCGCCGGCTGCGCGGCCAGCGCCGGCAGGTGATCTTCCGGACCCGTCCATTCGGTTTCCGCCCGCCTGTTTTCCGCCCGGCCCTCTTTTCTGCGTGTTGTGCTTCTTACCCATGATTTGTTAACCTCCACCAGCGCAGGATGCCGGATTCGTAGTATTCCACGGCCGTGACGCATGCACCGACGGGTGTCACATCGAGCCCGCGGGTATCAGCCGCGTGGTTTAGCAGGATCGTTCGTTGGGTTCGCGTTCCCTGTACCGTGCAGCCCTTGGCCTGCTCCGCCTGATCGGCCATCGGGGCGGCCGATCGGTCGTCCGGCGGAGACCAGGGCGGCGGCTGATCATGGCAGCCCTCGCGCCAAGCGGCAAACCGCCAGCCGTCCGGTCCGGCCGCGATGTGCAGCAGGCCGTCCTCGTAGAACAGGCGTGCTTCGGCCAGCGTGGCCGCTGGCAGCGGCGACATGCCGGCCGGATTCAGCAGCCCGAAGCCGGGACGCCGCACGCGGCCGGCGACCGGCTCGCACCACAGCAGTACTGGCTTATCAGCCGCGACGCTCTGGTTGACAAACTGAGCGGCATCACCTTGCCGCTGGCCTGTCCACACGGACCAAGTGGTCGAAGTTGGTGTTGTCATCGTGAGGCTCCTTCGGGGGCTGCACCGACTGCTGCTGGGATCCCGGCGGCTGGATCCGCCGCGCCGGATATTTCCGGGAACCACCTCTGCACACGGTCGGGGAAGGGCTTTGTGGCCTCTGTGTCCTGGCCGATCGGCTTGTCTTCGCCGGCGCGGCTGAGTTCGATGCTCTCCAGGGTCCACGGCAGCCAGCCGGCGCCGCGCCACTTGCCGCCGCCGATCGGCAGGAAGCCCAGCCGCGCCAGCTCGAAGGCCGGGCCAAGTAGCCGAACCATGCTGCCGAGCGCCTCCCTGGTTGGGGCTTCCAGCACGATCTGAAACCGCATTCGTCCGGCAACCAGGACGTCCCGATTGAACTTGGCGCCGCCGTACACGCCGGCCGTGAACTCGTCCTCCGCATGGTGCTCGGCGCGGACCACGGTGAAGTTGCTGCCCACGAGTTCGGCGTCCCGGACCAGGATGCGGCCGCACACTTCCTCCGCCCCGAACAAGGCCGTCACGCGGTCGCCCAATTCCCGTTCCACCAAGTGCCGTACTTCGGCATCGGGGACGAAAGCAGGCCGTTTACTTTTGCGCAGCTCGTGCTTGCGCAGATCCACGCACGTAGCAAGTTCTTTGACCAGGGGATCATCTTTCCAGTTAGGGTCTCGGACGCGCTGTTTGGCATTGGCCAGCCGCGAGACGGTATGGCGCAGCGGTCCGCGAATCCCGCTGCCCGGCAGGAACGGTTGAAAGCCCGACGCGTCGGCAGGACGGGTGGTGACCAACGGCGAGTCGGGACGCTGGTACTGTGCACCGCGCCAGCCGTAGTTCTGGACGGAGAGCGGCTGCAGCATCCCGGCGGAGGAGTCGTGCAATTCGAGGGCCGGGTGCCCGCCCACTTGCAGCACGTCCAGGCCGTAGTGATCGGGCTCGGTCGCCCCGGAAGGATCCGGTCCCAAGGTGACGGTGATCGACAGGTAGTGCCAGGCGCCGCGCTGCCAACCACTGGTTGCCTGACGCGCCGCGAGGGCTGCCGCGGCCCAGTCCACCGGACGAGCGCCGGCGGCCAGCAGGCGCGGCAGCGATCGGGCCGGCGATTTGTCGTTGGTCGCCCCCTCGGCGTTGTCGTGGGTCGATAATTGGTTGTGCGGCCATGCGCGCAGGGCTCGTGACGTGAGGGGAATCCGCACCAACTCCGGCGATTCCAGGCAGAACCAGCCCGTGCCGCGTGCGGGTCCGCGTCCTAGCCAACCGTAACCGCGGCGCCATTCATCCAGCGCCTGCACGGCCAGCCACTCGGCCGCCACGCCGCCACGAAACGTGTCAATTTCCAGAAAGAAACTCCAGGTGGTGCCCGTCGGCACGACCTCGAAATCATAGAGTGCCCGTTTCTGGCCTGCGCTGGCGCCGGTGGCCTGCCGGATGCCAACGCCTTGACGCCATTCGGTGAGCACCTTTCCCGACGGGTGGGCGTTTCGGAACCGCCACACCGATTGCAGGAACTCTTCGCCGGCGCGCACCCGCCGCCGTTTCGCCTGCGGAGTACCGGGTTGCTTGCCTGTAACCCGACGCTCGAGCAGGGGGATGCCGCGTGGATCGGCCGGGATCAAGTCGGGAAACAGTCGCGTCGCCGTCTCGATCATCGCCCCGGCGAACGAAGTGCCGGGGATCGTCAGTCGCTGCAGACCGTCGCGATGGCAGGTGTCCGGTTGAACGTCGCCCAGGTCGGTGCCGCCAACGTTCAACCCGGCCTGCTGCCGGAGCGTGCCGTAGATCAAGGTGCGAAAAGGCCGGTTTGTATCTTCCATCGGCGTCTATCCTTTCCGTTCTCGCCGCAGCTGGTCCAAGCGTGCGACCACCCACCGCGACAAATAGCTGAGGAATGTGCGTTGCTGGTCCGGTTCACGAAGTTTTCCGCGCCACTGGTCGATCTGCTCGATCAGCGAAGGATGCTCCTTCGTTTTGCCGAAATTCCACATCCGTCCGCTGTGTGTCTGCGCGTGCTGGTGAATTTCAGCGATCAACCGATCGGGCGGCTTGCCGGCTTCGATGTCGTGCCGCAGGCGCTGCCATTGGCCGCGGGAGGGAAACGCCTTGTCGCTACAGGCTTCGTACAGTTTTATTCCCTTCACGGCCTGCAGCACCAGCTCGATGGCCTGCTCGCGAGCCAGCCGGGCCTGTTGCTGGGCGTCGGGTGGGGCCGCAGCTTTTTCAGCCGCCGATTCACCTTGCGCATCCTTCGCAGGGGACGGCGTAACGTGAACCCGATGGTTGAGGGCAAAACGCCCAAAGCCCTCCTCAGTCCGTTCGCCCAACCCGCGTCCCTTTGCCATGCGCGTCGCCAACGCGTCGAACACGCCTTTCAAGGCGGTCGTGTCGCCGCTGCTGCTGGTGACCAGGAATGCGGACCCGCGTTGGATGGCCAGGGCAGGGGCCCGGCGTGTGCCCGCGGCGGTGTTGAATCCGTGGACGATCCGGGTGTCGCTCGCGGACGCACCGCTGTCCACCTGCAAGCGGCCGGCCGCCTCGGGGACCCTTGCCAGGGCGGCAATGGCGTCGCCATCAAGCGTCGTGCGGAAGGTCAAGTCGTCGTGGCGCGCGATCAAATCGCTGGTCAGCGTCAGCGTAAAACAGGTGGCGTTGTTATCGAGCTGGGGCTGGGGATCGCCACCGAGGACCGCAAAACGCTCCACGCGAACCGGTCGTCCGCCGCGCCCGAGCCGGAGCCAGGGCTGGTCTTTTGGCGTACCCGAAAGCAGCGGCGCCGCGACGGCGAGAAATCGGCTCGCCAGATCGGGGCTGGCGAAACATAGGTCAGCCACGAAAGCTTGGTCTTCCACCAGGACCGTCTGGGCAAACAGATCGCCGACTTCTTGTTTCAGTTGTGCGGAATCAGCGGTTGGCCGGCGCGAATCGTGTGTTCGCTCCACGCGGACGACCGGTGTCCGGTTGCGCATCAGGATTTCCAGCTTCGGGCGGACCCGTTCCAACGGCCGATCGTCGCCCAGGCCGACCAAGTAGTCCTCCGACTTGATGCGTTTGAACTTCGGAGATTTCGCTTCTCCGGCATTCACTTCTTCTTTCTCTTGCGAGCGTACCTCCGGTTGCAGCTTGTCGTGCTCGCGATACGGATCGGTCAGCCACTGGCCGCTCGGCTTGCAAGGCAGGCACCACCAGGGGCCGGCCGCGACGTCCGTGGGCCGCTCCGTAGCCTTGGCTTCTTCCGCCGTCAGGGGCAAGGGGAGCACGGACAGCGACCGGAGGTCGGCAGACGCTTTGTCGACGAGGCTGTCCGGAACGAAATAGCCGTTGCCGAAGGAGACGTTGGCTGGCAGGGCGAAGGCATCCACTTCGCTTTCGGCAACGCCCAAACGCGTGAGCGCGGTGAGAATCGCGCCGCGCAAAGCTTGCCCGGGCAGGTAACTTTCGCTGTGAATGATGTTGCCTGGATACCCGGTCTTCGGCAGGCAGAGCGGTTCCAGGTTGCGGAGCAACAAGCGCAAGCGGCAGGCTCCGTCAGTGCTTGCTTGCGAAGGTTGCGAGGAATGATCAGACGGCCTGCTGCGGGAGAGCGGCTGGGCGTCCACCGCTGAGATTTCGACCTGGCCCAGGCCGCGGCTCTTGCCACCGCCCAACGACGGCAGGCGCTGCAGGCAGAGCGTGATCAGTTCCACGTCGTGCTGGTCGCCAACCAACCGCAGCTCGCCGTCGGCGACGAGACCTGCGGCGGCCACCTCAACAGTCCGCAGCGTCATGTCCAGCGGCCGGCGCGAATGGAGTTCGCGGGCCGTGCTCGTGACCAAGTGGGTGGGGGGCAAGGCGTGTTCGGGGCTACCCTTGTCGCGAGAAAAATGCAAGCTGCGCACGACCAGCGCGGAGCGGGCGTCCGATCCTTCGGCCCCGAACAGACGGCGAAGCCGATCCATCGTGGCCAGCTGCCGCAACGAATCGTCGTCCGGCAGGTGTCGGCACAACTCGTGCAGTTCGTCGGCGACGTCGCGCAGTAGCCCGGCGAGCGTACTGGACCAGACGACAGGACGCCCTTGGACATCCCGCGCCTGGCAGTCGTCGATCAGGCCGAGCCAGCCAAGGCCGCTTCCTGCGTGCATGTCCTCGAGCAGCCGACAGCGAAACGTTACTCGGTATTCATTCATGACGCACCCCCTGCCTCGTTGGCCGCAACCGTTTCAGCGGCGTCAACCGCATCGCCTTCGCGCGGCTCATCGTCCGATGGCTCGTCGTCCGAACGGTACAAATCAGCCGTGTGCTCGGCACGTTCGGCCAACTGGTTCAGTTCATACAGTTCAAACAGGTCCAGCAGGCGAGTCAAGAACCGCCGAGCCGGCCCGCCGAGAGTTGCCGCGACCTGGGCTGCTGCCGTGGCGGGGCGTTTCTCCGACCGCGCTGAAGAGCCCGGCTGCGGCAGTTCCGTCCACGGGCCGTGCTGGCCGTTTAGATAGCCTCGGTCCTTCAGAATTACCTTGAGCTTCTCCGGCAGAACCTCGGCAGCGAAGATCGCCGTATGTCGGCCTTGGCGGAGACTGTTCGCCAAGCCGTGCAGCTGGTTGCGTGCGACCCGATCGCGGGACAACCGGCTCGCGTCTTCGAGCAGCTCTTCCAGGCTCTTGCCGGGCAAGTCCGGCGACTTCAAAATCCGATACGGCTTAGCGGAAAGCACCAGCTGGTCGTCCACTACATACTGGTCGCGGCGAGTCGCTTCCACATCGCCGTACCAGGCTTCGGATGTCGCCAGCCAATCGACCACATTGCCCTCGGCTTCCGGCAGCGACGCTTTCAAGCGTTTGGCGCTGGTGGCGAGTTGATCCGCCAACTCGTAGGCCCGATAGAACGGGAAACTGTCCTGGACGATAGCGACCCCGGCGCCGAGGGTGAGGGGGCCTTTCCCATCGGGCAGATTCTTGGTGGTTTCGCGAACGTGTCGGGCCAGCTCGACCACGAACGGCAGCGCGAACACGGCGCCGCACACGAGTACCAGATCGTCGCCGCCCAGCATGAGCAGCCGCGCGGGAACCTTGGCGGAACGCGATGGTTTTCCGTCTGATGGGATGACCGCGGCGAGCGCTTCGGTCACCGCGATCCGCATTCCGACGCGGAGCGTGTGGTAGAATTGCTCGCGCCGCCGCCAGCGATCGAAGAAGTCGTCCCTCTTGGCCCCGCTCGCCTCCGCCGTGGCCCCGTTGGCGTACAGCGCGGACCGGTTGCCCACGCGGTTGCCGTCGACGTGGATGACGGCCAAATAGCCGTCGGTGGCCAGCTCGGTGAAGTCCGCCGGAAAGGCCCGTAGCGAATTCTCTGGAAAGTTCAATCTGCGCAGCAGATGGGGCCGCAGGATTCCCAGTACATCGCGCGTCTGACCGCGGTCAAAGGCCCGGCCCCGCTGGTGCCGGTCGGCGACCGATTGGCAGACCGCGGGCTTTCTGTCCCCCTCGTCCGCCTCCGCGAGTTCCTCGGACGCTGGCCCCTCGCCGGAAACCTCGCACACGCGGGCTTGGGGCAAGTCCAAGATCGACACACCGGCGCGGGTCGTTGCCGGCCCGTGTTGCTCCTTGTTCTCGCGCCAGCTTTCGCCATCGCGTTGCAGTTCGGCGACGCGAATTTGGAGCATGATTCCCGGCAGTCGCCGTTGGATCAATTCCCAAGCTCGCGTCACGAAACAGTGGGCTGCCTCGCGCGTCCGGAACAAGGCTTCGAAGTGGCCGCCGTCACGGGACAGCACGCCGGTCTTGCGGGCCACCTTGGCAACGTCATCTTGCCAAATCTCCTCCCTATCCACCTTGCGTCGCAGCGGATCTTGCTGGGCGCCGAACAGGGGTGAAAAACCAAGAGGAAGGCCGTCCAGCCACTCGGAGCCGCCCTCTTCGGCCAGTACCTCGGCCAGCCCCGGCAGGCTGGCAATGTCCGGGTCGAATCGGTCTCCCAGCCAGAATCCTCGCAACGTCTCGCCCAGCAGGGCATTGGCGCCGACCATCACGGACAGCCGCGGGACCTCGAACAGATAGGTCTGCACGCGTTTGAGTTCGATTTCGACGAGATAGCAGGAGTTCGTCATCGGAGTGTTGCTTGCGGTGCCGGTCATGACGGGAGTCCTCGCAATTGAGCCACCATTTCTTCGGCGATCGACGGTTTGAGGTCGTTCTCGTAGCGGTCCATTCTCGGCCGGTCGGCCCGCTTCTCGGACAGGTCTACTCGGCTGCCGCGGAACATCAGGCCGGCTTTCATCTTATCGCCTTGGGCGGCGTGCATGGCGCGGCCCAGTACGAGCGGTTCCAGGACGTGCTCGAACAGGTCGGCGTCCGTGGGCAGCGGCCAGGGCAGCTGGTCCTCCTGGCGGAAGCGGGCCAGCAGTTCGTCGACGGCGGCGACCAGATGGCACACGAAAGCGGGCGGCGAGAGTTGGCCCAGCGGCATGCCGCTCGGCGTCACGGGCGGTCCGAGCCAGAGGTCCACATCGTTTGGTGTGATGGTGTTCTCGAGAGCAAGCATGGCCAATCGCTCCACTGCGTTCTTCAGTTCCCGCACGTTGCCGCGCCAAGGATAGCGGCCCAACAGAGCCAGCGCGGCCCCGCTCAGCGACTTGGTCTCGCCCGTCGCCTTGTTCCAGCAGGCGAGGAAATGGCGGGCCAGTTCCTGCACGTCCCGGCCGCGGTCGCGAAGCGGCGGCAGGTACAAGCTGACCACGTTCAACCGATAGTACAGGTCGGCGCGGAAGCGGCCCGCTTCGATGGCGAGCTCCAGGTCTTGATGCGTCGCGGCCAAGACTCGCACGTCGGCGCTCTCTTCTTCGGTGCTACCGACGCGGCAATACTTCCGCTCCTGCAAGAAACGCAGCAGTTTGGCTTGCAGCGCAAAGCTCATGTCGCCGATTTCGTCCAGAAACAGCGTGCCGCCGTCAGCGGCTGCGACCTTGCCCGGCCGGTCTTCATTTGCTCCGGTGAACGCGCCCATCTTGTATCCGAACAACTCGGATTCGAGCAGTTCGCCTGGAATGGCGGCGCAGTTGATGGCCAGAAACGGCTTCTTGCGGCGCGGGCTGGCCGCGTGGATCGCTCTGGCAAACTCTTCCTTGCCGGTTCCCGTCTCCCCCCGCAGGATCAGGCTGGCATCCTTGCGGATCGCCAGCTTGGCCGCCATCTGTTTAGCCAACCGCATGGCCTTGCTGCTGCCGATGATCGCGTCGAAAGCTGACGGGGCCGTCTCGGCGTCCAGATCGCCGGCCTGCTCCAACTGCAACTGCCACCGCCGCTGCAGCGCGGGAACGGCATCAACGCTCAGGAAGAACGGCAGCGTAACCCGCTCGACGCCCTTTTCCCGGCTGGTCTCAAACAGTTCCGTGTCCGGGTCCAGCAGCGTTTGATGGGCGACGATCAGGCCCACGAGGGCGGCCGGATAGCCGGGACTGAGCAGCAGCGCAAAGCGAGCCGGTGTCTCTCGTCGCTGGTCGCGGATCTTCAGGAGTTCCTCGCGGGTGTACTGGTACGCCACGTCGTAGCGGTTCCGCAGGTTCTGGCCGACGGTGTGAAGCTGGACCACGTCGCGGCCGAGTCCGGCGTTGGCGATCAGCCAGTCCCGATAGTCCGGGACGGACGCTTCGCCCCGCCGGTTGGAGCCCGGTTGGACGTCGTTCAGCAGGTGTACCTCGTCGAAGCGTTCTTCCCGCAGCAACCGCAGGACCGGGCCGGGATCGTCGGTGGGCTTATTCTTGGCCGCGGCGATCAGGTCGCTACAGCCGATCCAACTGACCAGGATTCTTGACATCGCCGAACTCCTTTCGTCCACGACTTGCTGCCTCGCTGTCAAACCGCCGTCACCGCCCGCAAGGAAGCCCGCGCGGCGTTGCGGTCTGCAAACACCGCCAGGAAGCCCTTCGGATGCACGAACGTTGATCCGCCCAGTGAGGGTCCGAAAGTTACGCGATTATGACCATCTCCGCCCCGAACTGCAACTACCTGAAACCGGTCCGGTCCGGCCGGAAAACCAACAAACGCGAATTCGGTCTCGCATTGCACGTACTCCAGAAGGCCAGGCCCGTAGGGCTCGTCGGTATCCAGGAAGATTCCGCGGCCCACGCGTTCTGCGGAGGCAACGACATCAGCCGCCTGCAGGAATGCTTCGGCCTGACGGAGCCAACTGGCGACCAGCGGCGAGATGAGGTCCAGACACCTGTGGCTGGCGGCAGGATCGTGCTGGAAACCGCCGACGGCTTTCAGCAGCGCCGGCACGGACACCAGGCTACGGCCGCGGTCACCTGTCCCTGCGTTCGCGCAAGGTGACGCCGTGCCGGCGTCAACGGCATCCACGTGGCGGATGATCGGCTCCAGGTATTCGCGACGCGGGTCGTCTGCATACAGAGTGTCGAAGATCAGGCCCGCCGACGAACGGCCTTCCACGTCCGGCGTCTGCTGATGATGATCGAAGCGGCCGTGCTGCGGGTCGAATTCCTGGCCGACGTCGATCCAGACGTCAAACCACGGCAACTGACGGACGATTGCCTGACGCGTCAAGAAATGGGCTTCGATCCCGCTGCCTCGTGCTTCGGCCCAACAGCGTAAGAGACTGATCGCGACCAATTCGTCCAGGTGCTGCGGGCAACCGTGCGTCGCCACGCGAATCGGGTTCCGTTCCGTCCAATCCATTTGTGGTCACCTCCACTCAGCTGTAGCGGAATGCCTCGCCAAGCCGCAAGCGGACAGCGTCCGGGTGCGGCGGATTCCTCTTGTCTCAGGCAATCCGCGCGCCAATACTGCGGCGATTGGCAAATCCTCCAAGCCGAAAGCCATCCTTCGGCCGCGCTGCAGCCTTTTCTCGTTTTCCTGACCTCAGGATTCCGACTGGACGTCTCTCGTTGGAGAACGGCGGGGCCTTCCTTTTCGCCGGACAGAGAAAACGGCGAGCGATCACGCTGCCACACGGAGGAGCGTGGACGGGCCTCAGGCCGTGCCGTGCGGCGTGCGCAGGGGATGCCAGCGATTTGGCACGGTCGTTGCAATAAAGATGGCTCGCTGCTAAGGCAGATTTGTCGGTGCGCGATTCCGGTTTTCGGCAATCTTGCTTCAGGAGTGTCAAAATGCAGTCCAATACGGCCCAATCCGAGACTTCGATCGTCATGACGGTAGTCCGCACCGTTGGCAAGGAATTGCTGTACTTTGGGCTCCGCATCGCCGTGGGATGCGCTGTCGCTTATTTGGTTGGTGGGCCGTCCGCAGCTTCGGCATACGCCCAAGCGGCGGTCGGGATCAGGGACACGCAGAGGCGATTTGCAGAGAGGCCCTTCGGCTCTACCGCCTAGCTGAGAGGAACGGGTTCGATGGTGCCTACGATTTCGCGTTCTGGAATTGTCAGGACTTTTGCAGGACGTGCTATCGGGCGCAGTGCCAGGTTGATTCCCAGGAAGGGGGCAAGTCGTGAAACAAGCAGTGATTCTCAGGACTCAGCGCGATCAAGTGGTCGAGCGGTTGGGGGCCATCGGGACCAAGGCCCTGTCAGCTCGAGTTGCCCGTGCTGCGGGAACCCAAGCCGCCAGACTGGCCGGAAGGACAGCCAGTCGTGCCGCGTCTCCGCTGCTTCTTGCCGCGGACGGCCTGCAATTTGGGACTGAGGTCCTGCTCACCCAACTCGGCTGTGAGGCAGAGACGGCCGAGCTGGCCGGAGAGGCTCTCGGAATGGGCGGGTCCGCTGCCATCGGGGCGGCGTGTGGAAGCCCGGGCGGAATCCTCGGCATGGCGATCGGCGCCGGCACGGGCGCAGCGGTGTGGCTGTTGGGAGAGATCGTTGGCCGTGCCGCAAGCCAGATGATTGCAGTCATGCCTGATTGGCACAATCCTTGCTACCAAGGCGAGACGCAATTGGGGGTCTGTTCCAGTGTGATGAATCGGTTCAGACGGGAGAAATTTGGGAGGTGGCAAGACAACGAAGCATGTTGCGAAGCGATCATCTGGCTGGAGGAATTGTTGGAAGAACTGTGAGCAGAACAGGCTGGATGAAGAACGACGCGGCGGGCGCGGCGCCCGCGTCTCTGCGGGCGGCTGACTGGCTGTAGGCCATCACCCGACGCCGCTCTGATCAGTGGACCCGGCTGTGCTTCGTTCCTGGTAGCCGCGCGGCGCGCAGTCGGGGGTGATGGATGAGGGGCGACTGGTGAGTGGCTGGAACAGGTGGCGGCGAGCGGGTAACGGTGGGTTATTTGC
>CAZAQY010000131.1:0-22627 GCA_964486845.1 uncultured Pirellulaceae bacterium | reverse complement strand
CGTCGCCCGCACGCGGATTTGCAGCGTGGCCTGTGTCTCGAAGTCCAGCGTTACGGCGGTCTGCAATTGGTTACCCACGATGACCACGGACGCATTGTCCGCGTCGCCGTCGCCCGCCACCAGCGCAAAGGAATGCGTGTCTCCCTCGTCCCAATCGACGGCGGACAGGACGCCGACGGCCGTTCCGGCGACCGCGTTTTCGGGTACGGTCTGCGGGGCGAGCAGAATGTCGATGGGTGGGCGGTTGGGCAGAGCAGGGATGTTGGGGGTCGGCAGACCTACGACGCGGCGCAGCACGTCGCTGGCGTCCAGAGCGCTCAATCCTCCCTGGCCGGTCACGTCTCCGAGGATCTGCGGATCGATTGCAGGATACAGCAGGCGAGGTGCGGAAGCCGTCCCGGTTTGCGGCGGATCGACGGCAAAGCCGCTGTCCAGACCCACGCCGATCCGGGCGATCAGCCGGGCGTCTTCGGCATCGTAGCGCAGGTTCCGGTTGGCATCTCCCACAAAAGCCACGGCGTGCAGGGCGTCATCCGCGGTTGCCGGCATCGCACCGGCGTTGATTTCCAGTTGGGTGATGCGCACCGAATGAGCCGCGCCGTAGGGCGCCGTGGCAGGCACCTGGGCCACCAGGGAGAAGATGCTGGACGGTCCTTCCGGAAGCGGGTCCAGCGAGAAGAAAGCGATGGTCGCCTCACCGGCCACAGTCAGATTTGCCGTGACCTGACTGTCCTCGGGAGCATCCGGGCCGAGTTGCACGTCGGACACGGTCAACAGATCCGGATCGAAGGCGATGCGAATCGACACCGACGTGACGCCAGCCGCATCGCTCAATTGGATCGGCAAGCCGCCGTCGAGCACCTGGCCGTCGACAGCCACCGGAACGTCCACCGCCTGTCCCGGCCCCCGGGCAAAGTCGGGCAGGCCGACCACGAGCGATTCCGGAGCGGCGGCGGTGAAGGAAAACAGGAAGTCGCCGCCGGCCACGCCGTTGCCGGAGGGGAAGACGCCCGCGAAGTCGCCATCCAGAATCGCGCCGTCCGCGGCGGACCGCAGTCCGTCTGCCGCGCTCCGCAGGCGCACGCTGTAGACGTCCGCCGGCAACGGTCCGCCGGTGGCCACGAAACGGAGCCGCTGCCCGTCCGCGACCAGAGAACCTTGCACCGGGCCATGCGCGGCGCCGGTCAACGAGACATCGGCTTCGCCAAGCGATTGATTGGCCGCGTCATACAAGTTCAGCACGCTGGTGTCGATGGCTTCACTGAACTCGACCGTGAAACCGCTCGGCTCAGGCACAAAAGTTGCCACCCGCAAATCGCCGGCCAGCAGCATGCGATTCTCCAGCTGCTCGCATCGCAAGGTCCGGTTCGCCCGTCGCCGGCGACTCGCCTTCTTCCGCCAGCCTCGAACCGCGCCGTCGTCCGTATTGCCCGTCGTCGAATGACACCTTCGTCGCATGACTCGTACCCCTCGATCACGATTGCTCCATGGGCATGACCTCCTGTCGTAAAGGCGGCTCCCTCCCTGCCACTTTGTAATTCTACCGCGCCGTTCTTGTCGTACCGCGAACGACACCTCATGGGACGCACGGTCCTGGGCGCCGGTTCCCAAATTGCAAAGCCTGTGCCCGCCAGAGTCCAGCGCGGAATCCGCGAGTCATTACCTGCGGCGGTCGCAACGCTTGCGACGTTTTTTTGTATTGGGCAACAGGATTTGGACGGAGGAAGATGTTGCCCGGTTAGTTGAGGTGCCTGTTGCGGCAAATCCTGGGAACATCCGGCGTGGCTGCCCAAAATCCTTCGACTGGGCATTTTGTAAAATCTGCTCGCAATGTGCAAATTCTGCACACGTATTCGGTTTCAGCGCCGACGGTTGATAAAGGAAAAAGTCTTTTGGAGAACCCCGCGTCAGAGGTAAAATCAGAGAAGGCGAGTGGCCCATGTCCGGAACGTAACCATTGCCGTTTGCGTCTGTATCGTTTGACCTGCGTTGCGAGACCATTTTTTGAAGAACTGATCTTGGTTGAAAATGCCCGTTCGAGTAATTACCAGGGCGTCGCGACTTGGTGTTCTCTGCCGGCAGCATGGACGATAGCAGCTGAAGCGGCCGATAACACAAGAACGAACAGGATGGCTTGCCAATCATCAACGGAAGACTCTCGGAGTTGAGGGGGTTCACGATGCCACGCAGAACCAGATGCCTAGGCTACCAGTTGTTGGAATCACGCCGGTTGCTCAGCACGGCTTCACTCTCCGAGGTCCTGCCTACCGTGCGTGTCGAGATCCCCGATCAGACCGCGGCGGTGTCGGTCGGCCAAATCACGGTGCCGGTCCATATCGGTTCCGTTGCCGGCCTGCGAGGCGCCGAAGTCCAGTTGCGGTACGACAGCACCTTGTTGGACGCCGACGACGACAGCGTTACGGAGGGCAGCGTGTGGTCGCCTGACGAGGCTGTCGTCGTGGCCAACGTGGACGACGCCGCGGGGACGATCACGGTTTGGGTCTTCCAGGCGGAAGAGACCGTTCCGCAAGCCGGCAGCCTCGTGAACGTCCAGTTCCAACTGACAGGTCAGGTCACGGCCGGCACCGCAACGCTGCTCGACCTGACCGGCGTCCGACTGAATGAGGATCAAATCGCGGCCGATCCCGCACCGCAACCGGGCGAGGACGAGACCGACGGCTGGTTGACCTTCTTCGCGCGCCCAGCCGTTTCCATTCAGGACGTGCAGCAAGAGGAAGGGGACACCGGTCAGACGCCCTTCGTTTTTCAGGTCAGCCTGTCCGCAGCCGGTCCCGAAGAAATCCGCGTCAGCTACGTGACCGCCGACGGATCGGCGACGGTGGCCGATAACGACTATACCGCGGCGTCGGGCACGCTGGTGTTCCAGCCGGGCGAGACCGCCAAGTCGATTACCGTGCTGGTGACCGGCGACACCCGCGTGGAAGCCGACGAACAGTTCACCGTCCAGTTGCGGGACCTGGTGAATGTGGAAGCGGGCCGCACGACCGCGACGGGGACGATTCTCAACGACGACGAAGAACCGCCGAGCGGTCTGGGCAGCCTGGCTGGCGTGGTTTACGCCGATGCCAACGCCAACGGCCGTCCCGATGCGGCCGAAGGCGTGCCCGGCGTCAAGATCCTGTTGCTCAGCGGCAGCGGGACGCTGCTGCTGGAAACGTTCACCGATCACGACGGGTGGTACGAATTCCGAGAACTGGCCAGCGGGGACTACCGGATTCAGCAGCGTCAGCCGGCCTCGTTGATCGACGGCGGCGACAACGAGTTGAGCACCAGTCTGGCCGCCGGACAAGAACTGGTTGACCTCCATTTCCGGGAAGTCGGTCTCAAGCCCGAGTACGTATTCAACCGCTTGCTGTCCGCCGCAGTCCAGCCTCCCGGCTCTACTGCCTGGACGACCCTGGTGGCCAAGATCGAGGCGGCCGCCCAGATCGATGCTGGAAACTCGGTGGACCCGTCGCCTCCGCAGGTCGCGCAACAGATCGAGCAGCAGGGGACGCGGTTGATCGTCCGCGGCACGAGCGGTGACGACGCCTTTCGGTTTGACGCCGGAAGCACCACGCATGCAGTGACACTCAACGGACAGACGCAAACGTATTCTGCCGCCCAGATCACCACTGTGAAGTTCATCGGGGGACAAGGCACGGACACGGTCGAATTGAACGGAATCGCCGTGGACGATCGCGCCGAACTGTCGACGAAATTCGCCTCGCTGGCCAGCACGGCGTACCTGGTGACGGCAGAGAGCATCGAACGCAGCTTCGTGCGATCCACGGGCGCGGGCTCCCAAGCTCAATTGAGCGACTCCCCGCTGGACGATCGTTTGCGGGCCGAAGGGGACTTCGCTCGCATCGTGACGCCCTTCTCCACCCAGGAAGTCATCGGCTTCCAACGCGTCACGGCCGACTCACGCCACGGCGGCACGGACCGCGTGATGTTGATAGAGCCCCTGGACTATGTGCTGGAGCGCACGGGGTCGTGGTTGCCGGAGTGATCCCTTGCCCGATCAGAAGGCATACTCCAAGCCGAACTGCAGCCCCTGGGCCCAGAAAGCGCGCGTCGAGGCCGGAAACTGGGGGTGCATCGAGCCGGTGGGCGGTTCCGGCGGCAGCTGTGACATGCTCAGATCGACTTGATCCGCCGCCCGCAAGACGCGGCTCAGGGCCACCAAGCCGTAGCCCACGCTCAGTCGCAGGCCCGGATGCAACTCGTAACCGAGCTTGACGGCCAACTCAGGAAGAACCGCAAAGCCGTCCTCGCGATAGAAACCCTCGTTGGTCGTTTGGGCCAGCAAACCGCCGTCGAACGTCGCGGTCCCGGCACCCGGCACGGTCGTCGTCGTCCCGCCGTGGACACCAACGCGTCCCACCGCACCGCCCAACGCGACCCGCAACATCAATTCGCCGGTCCAGCAGCCGCGGCGATGGTGGTACACGAAACCGATTTCTCCGCCCTGGAATTCATTTTCGCTGTCGAACACGTCCCAGACTTCCTTCGTGGTTCCTGCCACGATCTGCCCCTGAGGCGCGGTGTACCGCGACGACTGCGTGATGCGCAACACATCATCCAGGCGCGCAAAACGCCAGCCGATCAGCCAGTCGATCCGACACTGGCAGTGCCGGAGCAGGGACTGCCGGTAGGCCAAACCGAAACTCTGCCAACTGCTCTCGAGATCCACGTCGATGGCACCCTCCAGAAAATCGGGATGGGCAACCAGCATCGCGCCTTGCTGCCCGGTCGTTAAGTCCAGAAACGGACGGGCAAGAATTGGCACGGTGACACTGGCCGCAGCGAACCCCGAGTTTCGCCCGGCAAGGCCGGCATAGCCGATTTCCAGACCCTGCGACTGACAATCGTCAAACCACCATCCCAAGCGAATACCTCCGCCGGGATGCACGGGATGCGCCAGACGGTCGCCGCCAAACAAGACTTGAGTCGCCTCCAGTCCGAGCACGCCAGCCGCGTCGGGCGACGTTCCTGCCGCGCTGGTGGTGACCAAGGCCGGCACGTCACAGGAACGCATCCACCAGAGCAGATAATCGGCCTGGCACCACAGATGACCATCCAGCCCGGAAGCTTCGGACACCGCGCTGCAGTCGTCGCAGTAGTCGGGACCGGCAAGATCGTCTGCCAACGTTTCAGCGGCCAGTGACAGCAGTCCCAGCAGTGCCAGCAGCGGCGTCATGCCCTGGGTCCATGGACGGCGCAGGGTATCCCCGTCGCCACAGACCTGCTTCGTATGATTCTCAGGGCGATTCATGTGCGGCCCCGTCTGGTGTTGGAATAGACGCAGGTCTTCGACCGCGTGCTCGGCACGCAAGTGAAAGAGTGAGGACAAACCGGATGGACGAGAGAAGACGAATTCCGCCACGTCGCGGCACTTATATCGGCCTCAGACCGCACGCGAGTTAAACTCTATGCAGAAGAAAAAGTCAACCTCAATTATGCAACCACTGAACGCTATCCGGATGTGCAACGATTGGCCGGCACGGTCCAAGGCTGAACTGATTTCTGCGCGCTGCGGCAGTTGGCGGGCCTGGCTCGGCCGATGGCTTGGCAAACTGCGCTATTTGCAGCCCTGCAGACAGCGCTCCGTCATGGGCTTGGGATGTGCCGTGGCGATCTTGTCCCAGATCTCGCGCCGATGCACGGCGGTGCCGTCCGGGGCGGCGATTCCGATCCGGACACGACTCCCAGAGACGCCGAGGACGGTCAACGTCACTTCGCACTGAGGCAGCACAATCTGTTCGCCCGATTTTCGGCTGAGAACCAACATGCTTCCGACTCCTTTCGCGTAATGCGGCTTTCAAAATCGTCGGATGCCGAAAACGGCCTCCTTGCGGTCACGGTAGAAGGCCAAATGAACGCCGAGACCGTGGCGGCGAAGGGCTTTGGCGTAACGGGCCCGCAATCCGCACAACCGGAGCACGCCGTTGCGGTCACGGATCCAATGATCGAGCTGTTCCAACTGTCGAACCATGTAGCCGCAGGGTATCAGGATTCGGTCCAATTCCAGCACGATTCGGTTCGTGAGGTTCTGCTCCAGAAGGGACCTCAAGCGGCCGGACAGCGGCGGCATGTCCGACACCTTGACGCCCCCACCCTTGACTTTGACGAACAGCCAGTTGGGGCCGCGTTCGACGCACAACTGCCAGTCGCGAACGGCTCGGCGGCGGTTAGCCCCTTCACGATTCTGCGAGAACGCCGACGGAATGTTCAACACCGATTCAAGCGCGGCCATCATGACTAACCTCCCGCCTAACGCCGGCTTGGCGCCCGCAGCCCAAGTAGCATGGCATGGCGCGAATGACTTCTTGGGCAACTTGTTTCAGGTAGTAGCTGGGTACTTGGCCTCGCAGCGTAAGCACGCCTTGGTGCAAGTCGCAGGAAACGGCACGTAGTTCCCCCGATCGCGTCTGACAAAGGGCGGCTTTGGCTGCCGCAACGAGCAACTGTTTCTCATTCCGCGATGTAAATTCGCCCTTCTGAACCTCCCTGGCCGGCTCCCGAAATTGTGCCCGCAGCATGATGCCCCCCCTGGCAGTGAAACCGTGGTGATCCCTTACAACACGAATCGCTGCTTGACACCTCTCCCGGAAGTGCTTCGGCGGGCGGGTCAGCGGCAGCCAACAGATCGCCAATGGGTAGCAATCGGCATGCCAAGACATCGACGAGCCCAAAAGCCGTGCTCGTTCGTCTGGTATCCGACTTGCAGCGAGGTGCCAGCGCCAGAGTGCAGTGGCGCGATTACGCCCAAACTGTGCGCAGGACTGTCATTTCGCTGAAGCTAGGCAGGCTAGGAAGACATGCCTCGCGGTCTTCGGCTCACCGTATGCATTCTGGGACGGTCGTGGACACGACTATCAGCGGCCGTTGGATTCCGACCGTTTTCCGACACGCAGGGCAAAACCTGGGCATGCTGTGCAACGCCTATCCGCGCTCGGTCTTGGCGGGCCAACGAGCATGGGATGCGGACCTGCCGGCCGCCGGGACCGTCGCCTGCGGTTGGCTTTTGGCTATAATCTTGGGACTTCCAGCAGACGGCAGACTCTTTTTGTGAAGGGAACAATCTATGCGAATGCTGTCCCGAAACGACATCCGTTCCTTCTTGTCCGCGCACCAGCCACCTTGTGTCTCGCTGTACCTGCCCACCCATCGGCATCATCCCGACAACCAACAGGACCCGATCCGCTACCGGAATCTGGTGCGCGAGGCCGAGGATTCCTTGCGTCAGAAGTTCGGCAGCCGGGACATTGCGCGACTGATGGAACGTTTTCGCGATCTGGCTTTTCGCGAGGAATTCTGGAAACATTCCCTGGACGGTCTTGCCGTCCTGGGGTCCGCCGAGGAATTCGAGGTCTTTCAACTCCAGCGGCCCATGCGGGAACTGGCGGTCGTCGCCGGTAGCTTCCACGTCAAGCCGCTGCTGCGCTACGTCCAGTCGGCGGACCGGTTCCAGGTGCTGTGTCTGACGCGGCAGACGGCCAACCTGTTCGAGGGCAGCCGTTACGCCCTGGATCCCTTGGACGCAGACGACATGCCGGCCACCCTGACCGACGCCCTGGGGGATCAGCGGACCGAACCTCATCTGACGGTCGCCTCCTACGGGAAAGGGCCCAACGGCCCGGCCACGCGCCACGGCCACGGGTCGAAGGCGGATGAAGTCGGCAAAGACACGGAGCGGTTCTTCCGGGTGATCGACCAGGAGGTCCTCGCGCGGTTCTCCAAACCCAGCGGCCTGCCGCTGATTCTCGCGGCGCCGGCCGAACACCACGCCGACTTCCGCGCGGTCAGCAAGAATCCCTTCCTGGCCAAGGCCGCCGTCGACGTGCACCCGGATTCGCTCGATGCCGGACAGCTTCGCCAGGCCGTCTGGAGCGCGGTCGAACCGCAGTACCTGACCCGGCTCGCAGCCTTGTGCGAGGCCTTTGGGACGGCCGCCGCCCAGCACAAGGGCTCCGCCGACTTGTCCGATGTCGCGCGGGCCGCAGTCCACAGCCGAGTGGCCACGCTGCTGGTCGAGGCAGACCGGGTCGAGCCCGGCCGCTTGGACCCTGCCAGCGGCGCGATCCGGCGGACGGAACTCGATCACCCGGAAGTCGAGGACCTGTTGGATGACGTCGCGGAAGCCGTCCTGCGAGCCGGCGGCGAGGTGATCGTGGTTCCCAAGGAAAGGATGCCCACGTCCAGCGGCGTTGCGGCCACCTACCGCTACTAATCTGGACGATGAGCGTTCGCGGATGACGGCCGTCTTTCATCACAGCCGCCGCAGCCAAGGCTCGTTCCTGGCGATCAACTGTGCCGCGCTGCACGAAACGCTGCTGGAGAGCGAACTGTTCGGTCATGAACGGGGAGCCTTCACAGGAGCCGACCGGCGGCGCATCGACAACTTCGAGCAGGTGGACCGCGGCACCATTTTTCTGGACGAGATCGGCGACATGAGCGGCGCCACCCAGGCGAAAGCGCTGCGGTTGCTCCAAGACGGCCGCTTCGAACGCGCCGGGAGCGCGACACCATTTGCGCGGACGTCCGCGTCATCGCGGCCACGAACCGGAACCTGGGGGCGTTGGTGGCCGAAGGCAAGTTCCGCGAGGACCTGTTCTACCGTCTGAACGTGTTCGCGATCGACGTGCCCCCGCTGCGCCGGCGGAAGGAGGACCTGCCGCAGTCGATCGACCACTTCGTGAGACTTTTCAGCCGCGAGCTGGGCAAACGCGTGGCTTCGATTTCCCCGGAAGCCCTGCGCGTGCTGCAGCAGCACGACTGGCCGGGAAACGTGCGCGAGCTGCAAAGTGCCGTCAAGTACGCCCTCGCCGGCAGTTCGAGCGAAGTGCTCACCCCCGAATGCCTGCCCGCCAGTTGCCGTGGTGAGCCGGTCCGCAGCGAGCCCAGGGGCGATCTGTCACGGGATACGGACGCGAGGTCCTGAACCAGATGGGTGGCAACCAGGTCCAAGCCAGTGATAATCGACAAACCACGGCGGCAGCGTCGCCGGCGCCGTACCACCTTCCACCAGTCGCACGATCAGCTTGGCCGCCGGGGGGATGAGATGAACCTCCAGGGACGTACACAGCCAGAACACGATCCACAGCGTGACCAGAAAGGGGGGCGATTACGAAAATGCCGGCGAGCACCCGCCGCCGCAGGTTCGCCCACACCGATTTGCCCAGACCCGCAGAAACAGCGGCAGCGGCGCCTGCGGAGTTGCGCCGGCAGGCTTCTCTCGATCATCCATCCGTCATCTCGCCTGCGAAGACGTCCTTCAAGTATTCCCACTTGCCGGCGCTGTGTGCTTGTATTGCGAAGGATAACCCGCGAAAATCCGTCACGGCGTTGCCCGGCAGGCTGCGTTATAATCGTAGCACACTTGGACGGCAAGCACGGCAAAGCTCCGGCCAGGTGTTCCGAACTCGATATCAAGCTCGGTCTATGATCGACTTCCTTCACGAACATTGGCCTCCGTTGCTGACGTTTCTGACGTTCGCGCTGGACGTAGGCTTTTCGTGCCACGCGATCTTGCACAAACGCGATTCGCACGCCGCGCTCGCCTGGGTCGGCCTGATCTGGTTTGTCCCGCTGGTGGGACCGTTCTTGTACCTGCTGCTGGGGATCAACCGGATTCAGCGGCGTGCGCGGTCGATCCGACGCGGCGTTTGGCAGGCGGAGGACGCCGCGGCCAAGGCCGCCGGCGAATTTGCCGCGGCCGACGGCGTGGCCAGCGGGGACCACACGGGACTGGGCGCGCTGGCCAGACTCGTCCGCGACGTGACCGGACATCCTCTGCTGGCCGGCAACTCGGTGGTGCCTCTGCGGCGCGACTCCGCTTACCCGGCCATGTTAGGCGCGATCGACGGCGCGCAGCGCTCGGTGACCCTGACGACGTACATCTTCGACAACGATCGGGCGGGCAGAACGTTCCTCGAAGCATTGGCGCGAGCGGTGGCCCGCGGCGTGGCGGTGCGAGTGATCGTCGACGGCCTCGGCGCACGCTACAGCTGGCCGTCCATCGTCAACAAGCTCCGGCGAGCGCAGATTCCCGTGGCGAAGTTCTTGCCGAAGATCCTGCCGCGCGCCCTGCCTTACGCCAACCTGCGGAACCACCGCAAGATCCTGGTCGTCGACGGACGGATGGGGTTTGCCGGAGGCATGAATATCCGCGAAGGGCACTGCGCCGAAGCCGGCACGGCTAACCCCATCGAAGACCTGCACTTTCGCCTCGTCGGGCCCGTGGTGGCTCAACTGCAGGAGGTGTTCGCCGAGGATTGGGCGTTCTGCACGGACGAGCGTCTGGAAGGTGACCGTTGGTTTCCCCTGCTTCAGCCCGCCGGTCCGGTCCTGGCCCGCGGCATTCCGGACGGTCCGGACGAGGATTTCGAAAAACTCCGCTTGACCCTGCTCGGCGCTTTGGCCTGCGCTCAGTCCTCCGTGCGGATCGTCACTCCCTACTTCCTGCCCGATGCCGGCTTGATCAGCTCCCTGAACGTCGCCGCGATGCGGGGCGTGGAGGTGGATATCCTGCTGCCGGAGGCGACCAATCTGAGGCTTGTCCAGTGGGCTTGCCGGGCGCTGCTGTGGCAAGTCCTGGAGCGCGGCTGCCGCGTCTGGCTGTTGCCGCCGCCCTTCGACCACAGCAAGCTGATGCTGGTCGACGGCCAATGGACGTTGCTCGGCTCGACCAACTGGGACCCCCGCAGCTTGCGGCTGAACTTCGAGTTCAACGTCGAGTGTTACGACGCCAGTTTGGCGCAGACACTGGAGGCCCTGGTCCGGGAGAAACTCGCGGCGGCGCGGCGTCTGACCTTGGCCGAGGTGGACGGCCGTTCCCTTCCCGTGCGGCTCCGCGACGGCGCGGCGCGGCTGGTGTCGCCTTACTTGTGAACGGCCGGACCACGGTCACGGACGATCACGGCGCGCTGTGGGCGAAAGCCTCCGCCGCCCGGAGATCGGCGCAGCTTCCGGCCGCTCCGATCAGTTCGTCCTCATTCGCTCCGTGCGGCTTCGAAACCTTAGCCGGTCTGCGGGGAACCGGCGTTCTCGCCGTTCGGCTGGTCGGCCAAGTCTTCGGCATCCTGCCCCGCGTCCGGCAACAGCTGCTTCTGAAGGCTCAGGCCGAGCGTGCGCAACTTGGCCCGCAGGGTGTTGCGGGACATGCCCAGCAGCTGGCTGGCGAGCACCTGGTTGCCGCGAGTGTGCTGCAGCGCGATGTCCAGGATCACACGATCGACTTCCAGGCACAGCCTCCGGTAGATATCCGATTCTCCGGCACGCACGAGGTCGCGGAGTCGCTGCCCCACGTCCAGCGACATCGGCGACGCAGTCTCGGCCGTTTCGGCGCCGGCCATCCCGCGAGGCAGGAGGTCCGGGGTCAAGGTGTCGCCGGTGATGTGGATCAGGGCGTGCCGCAGCACGTTTTCGAGTTCGCGAACGTTGCCGGGCCAGGTGTGGCGGGTCAGCACATCGAAGACGGACGGTGCGACCGCGCGCACGAGTTTCCCCAGTTCCTTGTTGAATTGGGCGATGAAGTGCTCGACCAGCAGCGGCAGGTCCCCCGTCCGCTCGCGCAACGGCGGGAGTTCGATGGTGTAGCCCTTGAGCCGGTAGTAGAGGTCCTGGCGAAACAGTCCCGCGGCGACGGCGGCGTCCAGGTTCTGATTGGTCGCCGCGATCACCCGCACGTCGGCTTCGACGGTTTCGTTGCCGCCCAGGCGGTCAAACCGCCGCTCCTGCAACAGCCGCAGCAACTTGGCCTGAGTGGCGGGGCTCAGGTCCCCGATTTCATCCAAGAACAAGGTCCCCCGATGCGCCTGTTCGAACTTGCCGATGCGGCGGCGGTCGGCGCCGGTGAAGGCGCCTCGTTCATGGCCGAACAGTTCGCTCTCCAGCAGCGTCTCGGGAATCGCGGCGCAATTGATCGCCAGGAAGGGGCCCCGATTTCGCCGGCTGTGATGGTACAAAGCCCGGGCGACGAGTTCTTTCCCCGTACCGCTTTCGCCCAGCAGCAGCACCGTGACGTCCAAGGGGGCAACTCGCCCAATCGCCTTGTACACCTCCTGCATGGCAGTGGAACGGCCGACAATCCGGTCCACTTTCTCCTGGGTCGGCGTCTCCTCGAACACCGCGGGGACGTGCCGCAACCGGCTGATCGCGAGGGCCTGTGCCACGACGTCACGGAGTTGCTGCAATTCCACCGGCTTGAGCAGGTACTCGAACGCGCCCCGCTTGATCGCCTCGATGGCCGTGTCCGTCGTGGCGAAGGCCGTAATCACCACGATCGGCAGCAGCGGGTCGATCTCCCGGATCCTGTCGACTGCGTCCAGTCCCGACATATCGGGCAGGCGCACGTCCAGCACCACCGCATCTGGATTGGCCTCGCGCACCAACGCGATGCCTTCTCGTGCCGAGTTGGCCGCCAGCACGCGCACCGCATCGCTTTTCAGGCTACGTTCCATTGAGTACAGGACTTCCGGATCGTCGTCTACGACCAGCAGGGTCGGCATGGTCAATCCTCCGCGGGTGGCACGCTCACGGCGGGAGCGAATGGCTGCGTTCCGTCAGGCCCGTCCGTACGGGCCGTGTGGACACCCGGCGCGACCGGGGCCGCGACGCAGTCCGGCTTCCGGGGCAGCCGGACCGTGAAGGTGGCTCCCATTGGGGACCGGTCGCTTGCCTCCAACCGGCCGCCGTGAGCCTCCGTAACCCGACGGCAGATGGCCAGCCCCAACCCAACGCCCGTATCCTTCGTGGTCACGAAGGGATCGAAGATCCGGTCGCCGAGTTCCGCCGGCAAGCCGCGCCCGTCATCGGAAATCTCCATCGCAACCCACGCGTCCGATGCCGCTTGCCCGGCGACGGCCGCCGATCCATTCGGCTCGGAACATGGAATTCGCAACCGCACGGACACGCGGCCTCCGGTCGCGACGGCGTCGAGGGCGTTCAGCAGCAAGTTCAGCACGAGTTGCCGCATCTGGTCGGGATCGGCCTCGACGATGACCGGCTTCGAGGGCATGTCGCAGCTGAGGCTCGTGCCCTGTCGGCGCAGCCGCCCCGCGACCAGTTCGGCGGTCTGCTGCAGGATCGCTCTTAGATCGGTGGGCTGCTTCTCCAGGGCCGGCGGGCGTGCGAAGTCGAGAAAAGCCTGGACCGAACGTTTGACGCGGTCGACCGCCTCTTGCAACACGGTCAGGTCACGCCCCCGGAGGCAGCCCGTTTCCCCCTCGGCAGTCGCCGATTGGACGAGCAGTTGCATGGACTGCAGCGGATTTCGCAATTCGTGCGCGACGCCTGCGGCAAGCTGTCCGACGGCCGCCAACTGTTCGTTGCGCAGCACCTCCCGCTGGCTTTCCTGCAACCGCTCGACTACCGCCGCCACCTGCTCCGCCAGCCCCTGCGCGAGGGTGGGGAGTTCCTCGAATTTCCGGCCGGCGAAGGTGATCGGACCGACCACGTCGCTAAGCTGGCCGGCGGCGTCACGCACGGGCACGCTCAGTTCCACCAACGTCCGGCTGACGCGATGCGCGATGACAAACCCGGCCAGCAGTCCGGCGATCGGTCCGCACGTGGCCAGCGAGAGCAATCCTAAGACCATCCGATCCGCGAGAACCTCGCCCGCCTGAATCTTCTCGGCGATCATCTGTTCGTTGAGGTCCAGGTAATCATGAGCCGGCTTGAGGATGTCGACAGTCAAGACGGCGCTCACCAGATCCATCAACTCCGCGCGAGCATCCTTCGCGACATCCGAGGCAACGATCTGTTCGAATTCGGCCAGGAATCGCTGATACCCCTCCTGGACTTCGGACATCAGGGCTTGCTCGCGTTTGGTTCCGGCCCGTTGCACCGCATGCTTGAGCCAGTAATCGGTCAGCTGACGCTGCTCCGGCACCGCGGCTAGATGGGCTCGGTCGCCGGTCAACAAGAACTGGTTGATGTGCGTGCGGATCTCGCGCAACCCGATCTCCAATTCTTCCGCCGCGCGGATGCTCAAGACGTTCAAAGCCAAGGTGTCCGACGCGTTCTTCTGCAACCGGTGGACATACCAAGCGGTCACTGTCCCCAGGAGCAACAACAAAACACTCACAGCCACCAGCGGGGCCGTCATCCGCACCAACAGGCCGTGTTTCATAACGAGCGTCGCTTGAATGAAATAGCAGTCAGGTCTTCATACGCACGCGGTTCGCCGCGTTCATTATGCCCGAAATCGTCGCAAATGACCTCAGGCCAAGCAGTACAACCGGCAAAGGGCAACAAAGAAGGAAATGCAAAGATCGTGCCTGCGGCCCCCCGGAAATCTGGCTGGCTGCGCGAACCGGAGGGACCCGGGCACGGGCGGTCCGGGCGAAGGCAAGATTTGCCCGCAGTGCGCAGAACTTGCACAGGCGGTTCCCAAAGCGAGAAACGGGCGGGTTGACGACCGCGGTCCGATTGGGCTACACTTCTTGCCGGCCAGGCGGAACTTCACCGCAGAACTTGTTCCAACTTGCCTCCGCCCCGGCTCCAGTTCCAGGCGATGTCGTTCGGTGCGACTCGTGCAATTCATAAAGGACGGCGTTCAATTGGAGGAACGTCGTTTTCTGGTTGCCACGGATGGCCCCAAGGAAACGGGCAAGCCGTCGTCGACTCGCCGAGACTCCCAACTCTCGGCGTGCAGTGGGCGGCCAAGGAGATTCCGATGGCAAAGGAACAGATGTTAAAGGAACCGGTGATCCTGGCCGAAGCGCGAGTGGATCATTCGCAGGACGTCCTGCAAGACATCACCGATTCGTTTTACGAGTCGGCGGATGCGTTGGCGCGGCTGCGCGATCGGATCGCGCGTTTGGCCGAGGAAATGGCGAACCGTTTCGCTGCAGAAGAACAAAGCGGCCGTTATGAGGACGCGCTGTGCCAGGCCCCTTGGCTCACCGCCCATGCGCAGGAACTCCGACAACAACACATCCAGTTGATCGAAACGCTGAACGGCCTTCGACGACGCTGCGAAAGCAGCGATGGCCCCGTGGCCTGGTGGTCGCGCATCCAGAAGGACTTTGCCGACTTCTCCGAACTGCTCCAGGAACACGAGGGGGCCGAGAGGAACTTGATCGAGGAAATGCACCCTGCCCCCCACTGGGGACCGGACTAGACCTCAGACAAGCGGGCTCGTCCCGGTCAAAATGACCTGCGGCAAGCGCTGACGGTGGGGCTTCTGTCGGGCGGGCCGATCGCGAATCCGCTCAACCGGTCGCGCCGCGGGCTGTCCGATCTCAGGCCTTAGGTTCCACGGTTCCAGCTTCAACCAAGCAGACGACCGCCTGTCCGGGTTTCGGCGCCGGCGCGGCGTCGGTCGTCGTCAGGCTCAGGCGTTTTCCCTGGATGACCTGGTGTCGACCAGGACCACGCGAAATCCCTCCCGCTGCAGGACGCTCGCCAAAGCCCGAGCAAACCCGTTGGCCCCGGCGATCAGCAAACCCTGGGGGTCGCCCGGCGTCAAGCCGAGTCGCCGCGCCAACGGACCGGCCGTCAGCCCGTAGACCGCCACGGTGGCGACGATCACCAGGAACGTCGCCGGCACCAGCACCGCGCCGGAATCGCCCAACCGCAGGGCGAACACCGAAGCCACGGATGCGGCCACGATCCCGCGTGGGGCAAACCACGCCAGGAACAGACGCTCGGCCCGAGTCAACTGCGATCCGATCGTCGCCGCCCACACGGCCAGCGGTCGAACCATCAATAGCATCACCAGCGCAAACACGAGCCCGCGCCAGCCCAGCGCGGTCAAGTCCTCGACTCGCACACGGGCCGACAAGAGGATGAACAGAGCGGAGATCAAGAGGATGGTCAGGCTTTCCTTGAACTCGCTGATCCGGTCCATGGGCACGACACGCTGGTTGGCGAGGATCACTCCCATCACCGTCACCGCCAGCAGTCCGGCTTCGTGGTGCAGCGCGTTCGCTGCGGTGAGGGCGATCACCACGAGCATCAGCGCTACCGGATTCTGCAGGTAGTCCGGGATCCAGAACCGCCGCAGGCAGAACACCAAGACGCCCGCGCAGAACGCGCCGACAAGTCCCCCGGCCAGCAGCGTAATCCCCAGGCCCTCCAACACATTGAGAGTGGCCGAACCGTACTCCGCCCGCCGGATCGCATCGAGGCCCTCATAGACGAGCACCGCCAGCGTGGCGCCGATCGGGTCGATCACAATTCCTTCCCACTTGGCCACCGGCCCCACCCGCCCCGTGGGACGAATGTGCCGCAGCAACGGGCCGATCACCGTCGGGCCCGTGACCACCAGAATGGCGCCCGACAAGAGGGCCAGCGAGCTGGGCATGCCCAGGATCTGCGCCGCCGTCACGGCGCTCAGCCCCCACGTCACCAGGACCCCGACGGTCAGGAGTCCCACGAGCGAGCCCCAGGTTTTCCGCAACTCGCGGAACCGAAGGCTCAAGCCGCCCTCGAACAGGATCAGTCCCACGGACAGCGACACCACGGGCAACAGCAGCGATCCGAAAACGCGATCCGGGTCGATCCAGCCAAGGCCGGGTCCCACCACGAATCCGCTGCCCAGCAGCAACAAAATGGACGGGATGCACAAGCGCCACGCGAGCCATTGCGCCCCAATGCCTAGCACTAGAATTCCTGCCAGGGTGGTCAGCAGCCGTTCGGTCATATCGCTCCTTCGCTCATGTTCACGCCCATGATACACGGAGCGCCCCGATCGTGTTACGGCGACTGCCCGAACCACGTCCCAAAAGTTTCTAGGCCGGCGCCTTGGGCGGCTTCTTGGGCCGTGGCCGGCGCGGCGGGCCCCACTTGCCCAGATCGGTGGGTTCCCCGAGCATCTGCTGCCACGCGGCCTGCTGTTGTGGAGTCAGGAGTTGGCGAATGCGTTCGTCCGGGGAAGGGCCCTCGTGGTGATGGCCGGGCGGCCTGCGAAAAGCATCCTCCTGAATGTTGTAGATCGCGGATCGTTGGGAACTGGTCAGGGCCAATTGATCGGCTGCGTCCGGCGTGCTCAAGGCCCAGATGCCCTGCCGCTGCAGGACGATTTGGTTGAGCCGCTGAAGCTGCGCCGGTTCCAGAATCTCCGCCAGCGACTTCAAGGTCGCGTCCAGGTGCTCGCGAAACGCCTTCCGCATCTGGGCCGGATCCGCGCTGGGCTGGTTCCAGAAGTCCTTGTTAAACTGATCGTGAGAGGCGACGATTTCGCGGACTCGAGTGACCTGGCCCGGCCGCAAATCCAGATGGTTCTGAACGGCTTCCTGGCGGACGATCATCAGCGGCATGCCGCCGCGCATCACGCCCAGCCGGAAGTACATGGAGAACAAGCCGCGCCGCAACGCTTCGTCAAAGGGACGCTCTCGAACCAGCCGTTCCTGCGTCTCCAGAGCATTTTCCAGGGCCGCACGGGCCTCCGGCGTCGAGCCGATGGCGTCCAGAATCTTGGCCACGCGCAGATGGCTCGCCACCAGCTCGGCCTGCAACGGCGGGTTGTCGCGGGTCTGCTCGATAAAACGCTGGTAGTAGGGCAGGCTGGCCAGCAAAACCGCCTGGCGAATGTCATCGTCGGTCTCTTTTGCCGCCAAATCGTCGATGCTCACTTGCACGAACAGATCCAACATCTCACGAGCCTGGCGGAAACTCTGTTCGGCCAACTGGCGCTGTTCCGCCTCCTGCCGCAGCGCCGCCGCCGTCTCCGCTTGCTTGCGAGCCACTTCTTCGTAAGCTTCCCGCGTCTTGGAACGTTCGCGGGCGACGATGACGTTGCTGACCGCCAATCCCGCCACGGCCAACACCAGGATCGCCAGGGAGGCGGCCACGACCTGCTTGTGCCGGCGCGACCACTTGTTCAGCCGCTCCATCACCGACGGCTTCTTGGCGTGGATCGGCCGGCTGTCGAGGAAGCAGCGCAAGTCGCCGGCCAGGTCGGCGGCGCTGGCGTAGCGATCGTGAGGCTCTTTGGCGAGCGATTTCAGGATGATCGTCTCCAAATCGGCAGGAATCGCGCGATTGATCCGGCGGGGCGGAACCGGATCTTGCAGCGTGACGCGGGCCAGCAATTCCTCGCGGCACTGGCCGTCGAACACGGGCCGTAGCGTCACGAGTTCGTACAGCGTCGCGCCGAGGGAGTAAATATCGGTGCGATGATCGACCAAGGCATTCTTGCCCAGACTCTGTTCGGGGCTCATGTAACGGTACGTGCCGACAATGTCCCCGGAACCGGTAAGATCCGCGTCGCTACGGAGCCGCGCCAGCCCGAAATCCGTGACGTACAGGTTGCCGCGCGCGTCGACCAACAGATTCGCCGGCTTGATGTCGCGATGCACGACATCCAGGCCGTGCGCATGTTCCAGCGCCTCGGCGGCCTGGACCCCCAGCCGGGCCACCGTCTGAAAGAAGTCTGCCGCCTTGCCCGTCGAGGCGGTCGACAGAACTCCGGCCGCTTGCGTGGGCGGGGCGCCGGCCGCAGCCGGCGTGCCCTTTTCTCGCTCGCCCGAGGCCCACAGATCCGCCAACACATGGGAACTTTCTCGCCGGGACGATCGAGGCGGGGATGGCGCTGCCGCCGGCGGCGCCGCGACCCGTTGCCACTGAGCAATCACGCCGGCCAAGCTCAGCCCCTCGATCATCTGCATCGCGTAGTAGTACACGCCGCGCTCACAGCCGACCGCGTACACCGGGACGATGTGCGTGTGGTGCAGGCGAGCGGCCGCCAGCGCCTCGTTCTTGAAACGCTCCAGCCGCCGCTCGTCCAACGTCGCAGCGAAAGGCAGCACCTTCAAAGCCACGCGGCGGCGCAGCGAAATCTGCTCCGCCTCGTAAACGATCCCCATGCCGCCACGGCCGATTTCCCGCAGGATGCGAAAGTCGCCCAGGATTCCGTCGATGGTCGGAGACCCATCGGGGGCCGCCGTCTTTGCGACCCGCGAACCGTGCATGGCCTGCAGCGCGGGCAACACATCCCGCAGGACTTCGGCCACTTGAGGATAACGTTGAACGTACTCCTCGACGTCAGGGAATTCCCCTTGCTGGACTCGCTGCAGGAACTCGTCCGCCGCCTCCGAAACCAGGAGTTCCTGAGGCGAATCCGCGGTGTCGTCTTCGGGCCGAGGTTCGGTCATATCTTGGACTCCGTGATCCCGTCGGCAGCCAGCAACCGGTGCAGCCGCAACAGGGCTCGGCCGTGCCGTTTGCGGGCGGCGGCGGGCTCGATCTCCAGGATGCACGCGATCTCGTCGTAGGACAGCGACTCGAACGTCCGCATCAGCAGGATTTCCCGGTCGATCTCGGGCAGGTTGCCCAACGCGGTTCGCACCCGCTGAGCCAACTCCTCCTTGCCAACCTGCGCACTGGGCGATTCCTGGTCGGCCAGCAACTGCTGAGCCAGCACCAGGGAGGATTGTTCCGGCAACGGGCACTCGTTCCGCACGGCCCGACAGGTGGCGTTCAAGTGTCGGCGTCGCATCATGATCAAGCGTTCGTAAGCCATCTTTCGCAGCCACAGGTGAAAGGGCATCGGTTGACGCCGCAAGAACTCCGGCAGCCGGCGGAACGCCTCCAACTGCGTGTCCTGCACTACATCGGAGGGATCCAAGCGGCCGCGCAGCGCCGGATCAAAGCGGATACTTACGGCTTCCTTCAGCGCCGCTCGATGGACGGCAAACAGCCGATCGAACACGGGCTTGCCAGCGCGGACCTGCTGCAACAAGCCAGCGGTCTCGTCCGAGTCCGGCTTCAGATCGCTCATCCATCCATCCCTTCTGAAAACTGCCCGTCGCGACGACTTGTGACCACTTGCCCCACCCTACTGAAACACCGCGCGGCCGTCAAAGTTCCGGCCGGCGGACGTGGTCGTCGACCGAGACCGGGCGACGGAACCTTAGCCGCGGAAACGGTTTCCCGCGAATCCGTCCGCCCGGCCGTCACACCTGGGGCCAAGCGGCAGGTAGGAGGTGGCGGGGCACGGCCCTCGCCTGTTTCGTTCCCCAAACGACTGCTCTCCGGCACCGGCCGGCTGACACTTTGGAGTTCCGCAGGATGCACGCCGCCGAAATCCTCCTTCGACGTGGCTTGATCGACCAACGGCAGTTGGACCAGGCTCGCCAGCACAACAGCGAGTCGGTCCTGGATGCCGCCGTCGCCTTGCGGTTCGTCAACGAAGAGGACGCCCTGCGTGCCGTGGGCGAGGAGGTCGGTCTGGATTACGTCGACCTCGCACGCTTGGATGGCGAGACCGATTTGAAGGCGCTGCTGAAGGACTTTCCGCAACGTCTGATCTACCGCCAATCGATGTTCCCGATCCGCCGTTACAACGGTTCCCTGGTCGTGGCCACCAGCGATCCGTTCGATTTGTACCCGTTGGACGAAGTGAGCGCGGCCACCGGACTGTGCGTGACTCCCGTCCTGGCCAGCCGCCAAGAGATCGTCAAACTGGTCAAGAAGCACCTGGGCGTCGGCGGCGAAACCGTCGATAACCTGGTGGCCCAGACCGAGGAGGACGACGGCCTCGAACTGCTGGAAGCCATCGAGACAGACGGTTCGGAATTGTGCGAGCAGGCTCAGGAAGCCTCGGTCGTCCGCCTGGTGAACGAGATCCTGCTGGAAGCGATCGAGACGCACGCCAGCGACGTCCACTTGGAGTCGCAGCCGTCGGGCCTGGTGCTCCGCTACCGCGTGGACGGCATGCTCCAACCCCAGCCGCTGCCGCCGGAGATCAGTCGTTTCGAGTCGGCGATCGTCAGCCGCTTGAAGATCATGGCCCGGCTGAATATCGCCGAAAAACGCCTGCCGCAGGACGGCCGCATCAAGCTCAAGGTACACGGCCGCGAAGTGGACGTCCGCGTCTCCGTCATTCCGATGATCCACGGCGAAAGCATCGTGATGCGCATCCTGGACAAAGGCGCCATGGTGTTCGACCTGCGATCGCTCGGCATGGATCAGCGGAACTACGAGGTCTATCGCCAGTTGATCGAACTGCCGCACGGCATCGTTCTGGTCACCGGCCCGACCGGTTCCGGCAAGACCACCACGCTGTACAGCTCGCTGCTGGAGATCAACAAGCCGGACATCAAGATCATCACAACCGAAGATCCGGTTGAGTATCAACTGCAGGGAATCAACCAGATCCAGGTCCACTCCAAGATCGGCCTGAGTTTCGCCCAGTCCTTGCGCAGTATCCTGCGTCACGACCCGGATGTGGTGCTGGTGGGCGAAATCCGCGATTTGGAGACGGCCGAGAACGCCATTCAGGCGTCGCTGACCGGGCATCTGGTGTTCAGCACCCTGCACACCAACGACGCGGCCGGCGCCTACACGCGACTGGTGGACATGGGCGTCGAGCCGTTCCTGGTGTCCAGCACGGTCGAGGCGGTGATGGCCCAGCGATTGGTCCGGCGGCTGTGCGAACACTGCAAGCAGCCGTACCGTCCACCGCGAAACGAGTTGCCGCCGGACTTCCCCTGGGACGATTTGAAGGGCGAGCCTATTTATCGGCCGGTGGGCTGTCGACAATGCCGCAATCTCGGCTATAGTGGCCGCGTTGGGATCTATGAGTTGCTGGTTACCACGGAGGAAGTCCGCCGTCTGGCGCACGACAACGCCAGCTCGTGGAAACTGAAAAAGGCCGCCGTGCAGGACGGCATGACGACCTTGCGCATGGACGGCTGGAGGAAAGTCGTTTCGGGCATGACTTCCGTCGATGAAGTCGCCCGAGTGACGAAGGGAGATCGCGTCGTTAACATCTGACAGGCAATCTGGAGTTTTCTGTTTTCTCAACAACGTCTCAGGTACGGGTTTAAGCGAAAGGAAAAGTCATGAAGCGCGTGTGTACTGGGGTGGCCGTCATGTTTGTTTTGATGGCCCTGGTGAGTTCGTCCGTTTGGGCACAACCCGGCGGCAGAGGTGGGTTCCGAGGCGGGTTCGGCGGATTTGGCGGAACTCCCAATCTGATGGACCTGGTGAATAACCAAGCCGTCCAGAAGGAAATCGAGGTATTGGACGATCAGCTCGCCGCAATCAAGAAGGCGGGCGATGAGTTGCGTACCGCGCGGGAGACGCAGCGCGGAACGGGCGAGCGTCCGGATTACCGCAACATGTCGGAACAGGAACGCGAGAAGGCGATGGCCGAGTTTCGGGCGCGCCGAGAAAAGGAAACGGCGGCAGCCAATGCGAAACTGGCCGAGATTCTGTTGCCCCATCAGGTGAAGCGACTGCAGGAAATCAGCCTCCAGCAGCGGGGCACGATGGCGTTGTCCGATCCCAAGGTCGCCGCCGAACTGAAGATCACCGACGAACAGAAGAAGAAGTTGGAAGAGGCCAACACCGCCAACATGGAAGCGATGCGGTCGGCATTCCAAGGCGGCAACCGGGACCAGAACCGCGAACAGATGCGCGAGAAGATGCAGGAGCTGCGCAAGCAGGCGGAGGGCCGAGTCTTGGCCGTGCTGACCGCCGACCAGAAGGCCCAGTTCGCGAAGATGAAGGGCGAACCGTTCCAGATGCCGGAAGGCGCGTTCGGCGGCGGGCGGCAAGGCCGCGGCGGCGAAGGCGGGCGTGAGGGCGGCAAACAGCGGCCGCAGCGTCCCAATAACTAGTGCCGGAAATCACAATTGTCAGGTCACTACAGCCAGGTTTTGCCCAGCTT
>CAZAQY010000130.1:0-22652 GCA_964486845.1 uncultured Pirellulaceae bacterium | reverse complement strand
CGGGATATCCAACAAAAAACAAGCACGTCTCGACTAATACTTGGACAGCCTCCTAACGCCCACCTTTCGCCGTCGTCAAGCGATCCGGCACAATGCCGGCCCGGCGGCCGTGGCGAAAAACGCCGCCCGTGGCGCGTGTTCCGGAAAGTGCTCGGCATAGGTCCGCTGCCACGCCGCCAGAAAATCGTCGACCCGATCGGCTGCGACCAGCGCCCAGACGCTGCCGCCGAAACCGGCGCCGAATGCAGACGCAGCGACCGCGCCCAGTTCCCGCGCCGAGGCCGTCAACTGGACCGTTTCGGGAATCTGGTTTCCGAGTAACATCTCGGCCGCCTGCTGCGAGCGGTCCACCCAGCGGCCGAAGGTCTCCAGGTCGCCGCACTCCAGTGCCGCGCCGGCCACGGGAATGACTTGTTCGTTCTCCGCCAGGAAATGTTCGAACCGGTCCAGCAACTCGCGGGGCGTGAATTCGCCGTGCGGCACGCCGGCCAGAATCGCGCGCAGCCGATCCGCCGCGTCCGGCCCGCTGCGCACCATCGCCGCCAAATGCGCTTCGTCACCGCCGGTTTCGCGCCGCCAGATTTCCGCCACGGCTGCGGCCAGCCGCGACGCCCGGTTGTATTTCTCCAGCGCGGCACCGGTCTTTTCGGCCGCCACGCCGCTGGAGGCCACAGCGAACGTGTAAGCCGGCGGTACCGGCATCTGACGCTGGAACCGAACGGGGCAATAGGCGTATTGGCGGATGAAACCGGGCTGGGCGCACAGAATCGCCGTGTGGTCCTCGCTGCCGCCAAACGTGCCCACGCCGCGATCGCCGGTCAGCGGCCCATAGCTCTGACCGTTTTCGATCGTGGCCAAATAGCCGGCCAGATTCAGCGGCTCGTTCAGTTCCGGCAGAAAGGAGCCGTGTTGCCACAGGTCATTCGCGTCGGCCAAGGCAAAGAAGATGCCCACCATCAGCGCGCTGGAACTGCTCATTCCCGCAGCCGGCGGCAGATCGCTGGCCAAAGCGATCTGGGCGCCGCGAGACGCACCGGGAAAATTGCGGGCCAATCGGCGGGCAACGGTCATCGGGTAATTCGACCAATGTCCCAGCGGGGGCACCAATTCCGGCGTCATCGTGAACTCGATCTTCTCGCCGTTGGCAACATCCGTGATGGTTACCTGTGCGTCCTCCGCCGGGGCGGCGATGATGCAGAACCCGCGCTCGGCCGCGATCACCAGACTGCTCCCGCCGGCATAGTCGGTGTGTTTTCCCAAGACCTCGATGCGGCCGGGAACGAAGTAGGACCGCCAGACGTCCGCGGGGGCTTGCGTGATTTGGCCCAGCCTTTCGACGCAACGGCGAAACATCTTTGCTTTTCTGTTTGCTTCCCGCTCGCTGAATCCGCCATCGTAGCTGCGATCGTTCACAATCGAATCTCCATGCCTGCCAGGCGGGCGGCGACGGGGGCGATGTCCCCGCGGCTGGTCAAGTCCAGGACCGGGGCCCGCATGCAAACGGCGTGAAACCGTTCGCCCAACACGTCGATGGCGTATTGCACGGCGGCCACAATTTCGTATTCCCCGCGCGGCGAAGGGGAAATGGAACGGCAAGCCGGGAAGATCGCCGGCCCGAACCGCCAGCAATTCATGCTCAGCCACAGCGGCAGCGGCAAGCGGGCCAACGTTTCGGCATCAGGCTTCTCGATGATCCGCCGCAGGCAGCCATCCTGGTCGATCTCGCCCACGGCAAACATGGACACACGCTCGGCCGCGATGTTGCTGTGCTCCAGCATGGCATCACGCTCGAACAGGACCAGGCCCGCTTCGCCCTGCGCGCGCAACGCCCGGCAGGCCTCCAGCGGATAGAAATTGTCCGAGTTCAGCATCAAAAACGGATCCTGGCCCGCGAATTCTTCGGCGGCGGCGACCGCGTCCGCCGTCCCCCGCGCCTCGGCCTGGATCGCGAATTGGATGCTCAACCGCTGCAACTTCACCCGGTGCTGATAGTAGTCGCGGATCTCGTCTTGTTCCGGACCGACCACCAGGCAAATGCGACGGTAGCCCGCGTCGGCCAGCGTCGTGAGCAGGTAGTCAAGGAAGGGGCGGTCGGCCAAGGGGATCAGTGCCTTGACACCCGTAGCCGCTACGGCGGCTTGACGCTCGTCCAGGGCCGCTGCGGAGTCCGCTTTCTGCATTCGCGTCCCGCGCCCGCGGGCCAGGATGAGGGCTTTGTCCATGTTCGTCGCTTGCCTCGCTAATTCGAGCCTGTCGGAATTTGTAGCAGCAGGGACCTTGGGACAGCTGGGATGAATAGCGACCTGTTCTTTCACCTAATCTTCCACTAAATCTCCCCGGCTCCAGAAGATTAGGTGAAAGATCAGGGTTTCCGGTCTCGGCGCAGCTGGCTAAGTTCACCGCCGACAGTATATCTGGCCGCGTTCGGAAGGCTACCGGATGCCGGACGGCGTCGGTGCGGAGACCGCTTCGGCCGTCGCCGCCTGGGGACCGTGGGCGGCGTCGGCGGCACCGGTCGGTTGGGCGAGTTGCTGTTCCACAAACTCTTTCTTCTGCAGCATATCTTCGGGTTCTTCAAAGTTGAACAGCAGCGGCAACTCGCCCTCGACCACAGGCGTCGCCATCCCGGAAATTCTCCACCCGCCCGTTTGTTTTCGCAGGACCCAAATGACCTCGGTGGCCGTCAGCGGTCCCTCGGGGCTGGGCTCCCTCCACATCGTCCTGACATGGGCGCCGTCCATCTGGTCGGTCACATAGTCGGTATTGCCAATTTCGTAGGACAGCGATTCGGACGCTTGCGACTGGATGCCCAAGCCGCTGTTGGCGGTTTCTTCGCGCGCCTTGTCCGTCAACAGGCTGGCAATCGCGGCGTCGTCTCCCTTTCGCAGGGCTTCATAGAACTGAACGACGACGTCGGCAGGGGTCGAGGCGGTGCTGGCGGATCCTGCCGCGACCGGCCCGGAAGCCGAGTTCGCGACATTCGGCGGTCCTTGCGGATCCCCCCCGCATCCGGTGATCGAGCAGGCGAGAACCGTTACGGCCAATACGATCAGCACGCATCTCATGGCGGACTCCATCTCGGGTAACAATTAACCTCAAGCCAGCGGCAGCCGAATTCGGGAGAATCTCCGATCTTCAGGCGGGGGAGTGTCGCAAGATCGGCGGCAGGCGTCAAGGTGAATGCGAGGTATCGGCCATGCAGGTCCCGGCGAGTTTGCGACGGTCCGCAGGATAAACCGTCGACTTTTCCGGCAGCGCACGGGCCAGCTAGTGCCGCGGCCAAGGTCCGGGAGTTAGAATGGGATAGAATCAGGCGGGTCAGACCGACTTGCGCAGTTCGTGGCAGTGCTAGCAAACGATGCGAATCACATCGATCCCCCACATCTACCGGAACGTCAAACGCTGGACGGAAATCCTGTCGGTCCTCAGCAAGTACGGGTTGGCCGACTGGATCAGCCACCTGAACATCGACTTTGTCAAAGACCGTTTGAAGGACCGGGAGGGGGAGGCCCTGGCGCGGCATACGCCGGAGAAACGCATCCGGTTGGCGCTGACCGACTTAGGCCCCACCTTCATCAAACTGGGGCAACTGCTGAGTACCCGTCCGGATCTGGTTGGCGTGCAACTGGCGGATGAACTGAAACAATTGCAGGCCGACGTGCCCGCCGACCCGCCGGACCTGGTCTGCGCGTTGATCGAACAGGAACTGGGGCAACCTGTCGGCGAACTGTTCGCCGAATTCGAGGAGACCCCGATCGCCTCGGCGTCCATCGGCCAGGTCCATGCCGCTCGCCTGGTGACGGGCGAGGACGTGGTCGTCAAGGTGCAGCACGCCGGCATTGAGGAAACGGTGCGTGAAGACCTGGACGTGCTGACGGGGTTGGCGCTGCTGGCCGAGCGCGTGCCGGGACTGGCCACGTACCGTCCCTCCGCCACGGTCGCCGAGATGGGCCGCGTGCTGCGGCGCGAACTGGACTTCGGCCGCGAAGAGCGTAATCTGCAGCAGTTCAGCGCCCGTTACAAAGACGATCCCACGGTTCACATACCACAGCCCTTCACCGAGTACTGCACGGCGCGCGTGCTGACGATGGAACGCGTAGACGGCATCAAGCTCAAGGAGAAACAGCGGCTGTTGGCCGAAGGGTTCGACCTGGAGGAGGTCGCGCGTCGCGGCGCCAAACTGTACCTGGACATGATCTTCGAGCAGGGGTTCTATCACGCGGATCCGCACCCGGGAAACCTCGTGCTACTGCCCGGCAACTGCATCGGCTTGATGGACTTCGGCATGGTCGGCCGCATCGAGGAGCGGCTGCGCGAGGACATCGAAGAGATGCTCCTGGCCATCACCAGCCGCGACGTGTCGCTGCTGACCAACGTCATTGTGCGGATGGGCGAGACGCCGCCGGACCTGGACGAGCGCGCCTTGGCGGTGGACGTAGCCGACTTCCTGGGCGATTACGCCTCGCAACCGCTGGAGCACCTGCAATTGGGCAAGGCGCTCAGCGACATGACGCAGATCATCCACCGTTACAAGATCAAGCTGCCGGCGCAGGTGGCGATGCTGCTCAAGACGCTGATCACCTTGGAGGGCACCGGCAAGCTGCTCAACCCCAGTTTCAGCTTGATCGAATTGGTGCAGCCGATGCACCGGCGGATGTTGCTGCGGCGTCTATCGCCGAAGCGGCAGTTGCGGAAGTTCATGCGGTTCTACGTCGAGGCCGAACGGCTCGCAGAAATCCTCCCGCGGCGGCTGACCGAGATCTTGGAGCAGATCCAGGCGGGCAAGTTCGACGTACATCTGTACCACCGCGCGTTGGAGCCGTCCGTCAACCGCCTGGTGCTGGGCATGCTCGCCAGCGCCTTGTTCCTGGGCTCGGCCTGGATGCTCAGCTACAAGGTCTCCCCGCTGCTGTTTCCCGACAACAGCTACTTCGGCTTTCACGAGATTTCCATTTTGGGCCTGGGCGGTTGCGCGATCAGTATTTTGCTGGGCCTGCGCCTGCTGCGGGCCATCGGCAAGTCGGGACACTTGGATAGCAAAGATTAGCCAAATCTTCGCCAGCCACCTACGAGGCGCGGCCCGGAACCACTAAAATCACGTGCCGTACACGAATTTCATGGTTGCGGCGCAGCCGCGTGAGGAGGATTTGGCGATGCGATTGATTCTGGTGGGCCCTCCAGGGGCCGGCAAAGGGACCCAAGCAGCGAAACTGATTGAACGGCTGCAAGTGCCGCATCTTTCGACGGGCGATATGCTCCGCGAGGCGGTGAAACAAGGCACGGAACTGGGGCGAAAGGCCGAAGGCTTCATGAAAGCCGGCGGCCTGGTCACCGACGATTTGGTGATTCCGATCGTGGTCGAGCGGCTCCAGCAAGCGGATTGCGCCAGGGGGTTCATCTTGGACGGATTCCCCCGGACCGCTCCGCAAGCCGAGGCGCTGGACCAGGCCCTGAAAGCCGCCGGCGTCGCCCTGGATGCCGTCGTGCTGATCGAAGTGCCGGACGAGTTCATCGTCGAGCGGATCACGGGGCGTCGCCAAGATCCGGTTACCAACACCATCTACCACATGAAATTCAACCCTCCCCCCGCCGGCATCGCCGGCCGCGTCGTACAGCGTTCGGACGACACGGAGGAAGCCTGCCGGGCACGCTTGAAGAAATACCACGGCGAGACCGCCCCGATCATTCCGTTCTACGATGCCCAAGGGCTCCTGCGCCGAGTGGACGGAGTGGGCAGTCCCCAAGACATCACCCAACGCATGTTCTCCGCGCTGGGATTGGTTTGAGCAGCGGCGGGCCAGATGGTACGCCGCGGCGATTTCACGTAGGCGAGCCTCTCCGAGACTCGCTTCCGGTCCCGGAGAGACCGAGCCACGTGTTTTCCCTCCGCAGAAGTGCGTTCGCTCGCCCGGCGAAAGCACGCCATTTGCCTGGGTGCGGAGCGCTCGGAGGCCGATCTGCAAGCTCCCCGTCCGGCCTCGGTCTGGATCGGGACTAACGACGTGCCGATAGCCGAGCCGAGCTACCACCGGGCGCACTGCTTCGGCGTGATGGCCGAGCACGACCACCGCGTCGCCGAACTCCCGAAGCAACGGCGGGGTCAGCAAGTGCTCCACGAGCGAGCGCGACCAGAGCCCGGAGCCCGAAGGTCCGCCTCGGCTCACTCTCCCTTGGTTGCCAAATACGCGCTCAGCGTACGAACGTTGCGGATGAACGTGGTGCAGTCGATGACGCGGCGCGTCGCGTCGTCGTCGCCCTGGTAGCGGAGCCGCCCGTCTTCGACCCAGCGGCCGCGGTCGTCCAGGGCGGCCAGCACCGACTGGACCTGCGAAACCAGCTTCGGCGACGCCTGCGACGGACGCCTGGCCGGCTTCTTCTGCAGATCCTCCGGCTCGAGCTTGAGCAGTTGTTGATGTTCCCGCTCAGCCGAACCGGTCCAGTCGCCGCCCTTGAACGAGTAGTGGGTGGGCATGTCGGCGTCGCTGTAGGTGTACTGGTAATCCTTGGTGAAGTAGATCGGCCGGTTCGTTTTCAGTTCGTAGAAGCGGGCCAGCTGGCCACCGGGAAGCAGCGAACTGCGGTAGTACGCAATGGCGCGGGGAATCGGCTCCAGGTACTTCTTGTCGCCCGTCTCGCGGTACAGCTGAAACAGGGCCCGCACCACGCCGTGGGATTCGCCGCCGGTGATCGCCGGCGGCTCGAATTTCCGGGCCCAGGCGGGCTGCATGTCGGTGTTGTACTGCTGGGCCCAGCCCGGCTGCGGATCGGGCATTTGCGCCAGCAGAATGAATCCGCCGGCCCGCTCTGCCGAATCGCGGTATTGGCTGTCGCCGTAAGTGTGCCAGGCCTCGAACATGACGTCGATCACGTCGTTGAGCGCGTTGTCGTTGAAGGTGTAGAAGCTCTTGTAGTCGACCCGCGGAAACGTCTTTGACCACGTCTCCGGATAGTTGGCTTGCTTGACGGGAAACTGCTGGGGGTCCGGCGGGCTGTCGAACCGCTGCGGCCAGGCCCCGTTGGGATACTGGACGGCCATCAGTTGCTCCAGGCCGAACAGGGCCGCCTCGTGAATCTGCTTGTCTTGGAAGTCCAGTGCCTTGTCCAGCCGCATCAGCATCCGCAGCGCAGCCTGGGTCGTATCGTCGTCCAGCGTGCTGGTGTTGCGCAGCTTGCCCTTTCCGGCCGGTTCGACGCGATAGTCGTATCGGGCACGCTGCTGAGGATCGAAGGTGATCTGGTAATCCCAGCCGCCGGACCGCAACTGCCCGCGGACCAGGCACATGCCGGTCCGCTGTGCGGCCTGTAGATAATGCTTGTCCCCGGTGTCCGCATAGACTTCCAGCAGGGCCATGCCGACCGACGGCGTGCCGGGCGGCTGGACCCAAACGGTCGTCGGCGCCGCCTTGCCTTCCCCCTCGCGCCGCTGGAGGTCTTCGCTGTAGCGCCAGAGATATCCTCCTTCGCAAGAGACTTCGCGGTCGAAAAAGTCGACGGCCTTCTTCAGTCCTGCCGCCGCACGCTCGCGGAGCGCCGGTTCGGCCGCTGCCGTCCCGCCGGCCAGAACGGCGAGCAGCAACGTCACAAGGCGGACACAGCTACGCATGGAAATACCCCCCAAGTTGTTGAGTTGGATTGTCACGCTCGATTGGACGCACGAGTCGAACTATGCCACGTTTCGCGAAACTCCGCTTATAGCGACAGCACGAACTCGACCAGATCGTCGATCTCCTGCTCGCTCAATCCCTCCAAGCGGCCGACCAGGCCGTGTTTGCCCTGGACGAGCAATTCCTTGACAGTGGGATACAGTCCGTTGTGCAGGTATGGCGCGGTGCGCCAGACCTCGACCAAGGTCGGCGTGTCGAAACGGTCCACCCAGCCGTACTTGTCTCGGGAACCGACGTCGTGCATTTTCAAGTCCGTGTACAAGGACGCCGGATGGCAGCGGCTGCAGCCGGTCCGGTCGCTGGCAAACAGCGTCTTGCCGCGCTCGGCAGCCGCGCTCAGCTTCCCTTCCACCAGATACGGACTGGGGACCGGTTCCAGCGATTGGATGTATTCATCGATGGCCTCACATTCCTCTTCCGGCCGATCCGCAAACAGGATGTTGCTCAGGCCCGCCCGCACCGCAGCCCCGGCCGTGGGCCGCACTCCCTCGGCCATCGACGGCGGGGTCGGAAACGCCAGGATCATGCTCTTGGTGTTCTTGGTGTTGCCGACCCCGTCGTTCATCAAGTCCCAGTTCAGGATGTCGGTCCGGCCGTCCGGATGGCAACTGGCGCAGCTCTGCCATTGCTGGCGGCAGATGCTGGCGTCGTTGAACAGCAGTTCACCCCAGCGCCGGTTTGTCAGTTGCGGCTGGGGGCCCAGCGCGATTTGCTCCGCGCCGTCTGCCGGCGGCGCCTGCAGATCGACGACGGCCACCGTGTCGCTGAAGTACTCGGCGACATACAGCTTCGAGCCCGCGATGGCCAGCCCCCGCGGGCCTTTGCCCAGCAGGCTGATCCGGTGCCGCTGGCTGGTCGCCTGCCCCGAATCGTCGGGCAGCGCGCCGACCGCGGCCGACATGTACATTTGCACCAGCCGGCCGGCAGCGGCTGCCGCGTCCACGACGCTCACTTCATGCGTGCCCGCGTGACCGACGCAAAGCAGCTTGCCGTCGGCCGTGCAGGCCACGCCCCACGGGTTTCCCGCCGCCAAGTACGATTCGTCCAAGCCGACCGTGTTGACCACCTTCTTCTCTCGGACGTCGAGTACGCTGACCACATTCATGCTCATCCAACCAAATTCGACGTGCGTGGGCACCAGTTCGAAGTTGGAGAGCAAGTGCGTCACGTAGACGTATCGGCCGTCGGGCGAAACACACAGTCCGCGCAAGCTGTGCGAGCCGTGGGGCAGCCGAACCGCTGAGGTCTGACGTGTCCGAGTGTCGATCATCGTCACCACGGCGCTGACAGGATAGTTGTCGAGCCGGTCGTTCGGCAAGTGATTGGCCACGTACACGGCTGAACCGTCGGGAGTGACGGCCGCCGCGACGGGTTCTCGCACGGCCGGGACGCGAGTCGCCTCCGCCCCGGCCGCCAGGTCGATCACGGACACGTCGTTGTCGAAACGGTTGCAGACGTACAACCACTTGCCGTCCGGCGCGATGGCGGGGCTCATCGCCGTATGCCCGGCGGGGATCGCGGCCAGCGCCTGTCCTGTGGCGGCGTCCAGCACCACGACGGTACTGCGCGGCGCCGCACAGGTGACGATCAGCTTGCTCCCGTCGGGGCTCAGGACCAAACCGGTGGGCTCGGCGGGCACCTCGATGCGGCGCGTCACCGGCCCCGCCGGCAGTTCGATGCAGGCGATCTGCCGCGCATCGGCGTTGGCAACATATCCGGTCTTGCCATCCTTCGAGACGGCCAGCGTTGACGGCCCCAGATAGCCCTTGGTCTCCTCCGCAGCGACATTCGCCAACACTGCCCAGACGCAGATGATCCACGAACCGGAGATCACGCGGCTTGTCCCTCGGAATCGGCCCTGGCTCGCCCGCTGAAAAGCGTATGTCAGAGGCAGAAACCATCCGTCCAACATGTCCAACATCGACGGCACATCCCATTTGGCAAGGTTCTGGCAACCACCAAATGATAATCCTTGGCGGACGAAAGGTCCACGGCGTCATGCTGTTTGAATTCGAGATCCCATCGCCCGGTGTCTGCCAGACCTGTGCGCACAGGTGGCTAGCGCCATTCCGCTCACTCATGGTGCCCCTCCCCGGAGTGCAACCTGTCCTATGCCAACGCCATCCGGCTGGCCGACCTGGACGTCGACGCCTGGAAGCTGAAAGTCCACCACGGCTTCCTGCAGCCGTTTGGCACCGTGGGCGCACGGCGGCGGCCAAGTGACCTTCGATTCTGATTCCGCCCCGATCTGCCGTTCGGATGCACGCCCTTGTTCGGCCTTCATCACGTCCTGACGCAGGTGAACACTACGTAGTCATCCTCGCCCGCGCTGTACAAGCGCGATTGTCAAACAACTGGTCTTCCGAAATTCGCGTAGATCAGACGATCCCGTGGGCGGTTTCGTAAGCGGCGATCTTGGCTTCGTGCTGCAGCGTCAAGGCGATGTCGTCCAGGCCGTGCAGCAGGCAGTGGCGGCGGAAGTCGTCGACCTGGAAATCCAACCTCAACCCGAACACGTCGCTGATCGTGCGAGTCTGCAGGTCCACCGTCAACTGATAGCCCGGATGCTCGCCGAATCTGCGGAACAATTGCTCGACCTGGTCCTCGGCCAGGCGGATCGGCAGCACGCCGTTCTTGAAACAGTTGTTGAAGAAAATGTCGCCAAAGCTGGGAGCGATCACGGCGCGAAAGCCGTAGTTCTCCAGCGCCCACACGGCGTGCTCGCGACTGGAGCCGCAGCCGAAGTTGCGGCGGGCGACGAGGATCGACGCGCCGCGCACCGCCGGCCGGTTCAACTCGAATTCGGGATTCTCGCTGCCGTCTTCCCGGTAACGCCAATCGTAGAACAGCAGGGTCTCGTAGCCCGAACGTTCGATGCGCTTCAAGAACTGCTTGGGAATGATCTGGTCGGTATCGACGTCCGCCCGGTCCATGACGGCGACCAAACTGGTATGTTTCTTGAAAGGGTTCATGTCAGGGTTCTCAAAAACGTGTCATCAAGTTGAGGTTGGGATTGGGCCGCCACTCAGCCTTTGTATTCCCACTGGCGGATATCCACAAACCGGCCGCGGACGGCGGCGGCGGCGGCCATGGCGGGCGAGACCAGGTGCGTCCGGCCGCCTTTGCCCTGGCGGCCCTCGAAATTCCGGTTGCTGGTGGCCGCACAGCGCTCGCCCGGCTCGAGCTTGTCCGGATTCATCGCCAGGCACATGCTGCAACCGGCTTCGCGCCATTCGAAGCCCGCCTCGCGGAAGATTCGATCCAGGCCCTCTTGCTCGGCCTGCCGCTTCACTTGACCGCTGCCGGGCACCACCATCGCCTGCACGCGATCGGCGACGCGATGCCCGCGGGCGACGGCGGCGGCGGCCCGCAGGTCCTCGATCCGCCCGTTGGTACACGAGCCGATGAACACCCGATCGATGCCAATGTCGGTGATCGGCGTACCGCCTTGCAGGCCCATGTACTCCAAGGCCCGAGCCGCCGTTTTCTGTTCCGTCTCGTCCGCGAAATCACTGGGATTCGGCACCTTCGCCGTCACCGAGGTCACTTGTCCGGGCGTCGTGCCCCAGGTGACCTGCGGCTCGATGTCCGCGGCGCCGAAAACGCGCACCTGATCGTACTTCGCGCCTGGGTCCGCCGGCAACTGCTGCCAGCGCTGGACAGCCGCGACAAAGTCTTGCGGGGCGAAAGGTCGGCCCCGCAGGTAGTCGAACGTTGTCTGGTCCGGCGCGATCAGCCCGGCCCGCGCCCCGGCTTCGATCGACATATTGCAGACCGTCATCCGCTCTTCCATGCTCAGCGCCCGAATCGCACTGCCCGTATACTCCAGCACGTATCCCGCGCCGCCTGACGTAGTGATCTGGCCGATCAGGTACAGGATGATGTCTTTGGCCGTCACGCCTCGCGGCAACACCCCGTCCACGCGCACTTCGAACGTTTTCGGTTTGTACTGCAGCAGCGTCTGGGTGGCCAACACGTGCTCGACTTCGCTGGTGCCGATCCCGAACGCCAAGGCTCCGAACGCGCCGTGGGTGGCCGTGTGGCTGTCGCCGCAGACGATGGTCATCCCCGGCTGAGTCAAGCCCAGTTCCGGGCCGATGACGTGGACGATGCCCTGCTGCGGATCGTGAATGTCGTACAGCCGGATGCCGAATTCCCGGCAATTCTTGCGCAGCGTTTCGATTTGCTGTTTGGAAATCGGATCGGCAATCGGCAGCGAGCGGTCGGTGGTGGGGACATTGTGGTCGGGCGTCGCGACCTGGAGTCCCGGCCGGCGGACCTTGCGGCCGGCCAGTCGCAAGGCCTCGAATGCCTGGGGACTGGTGACTTCGTGGACCAGTTGCAGGTCGATATACAGGATCGACTGATGGCCCTCCTCGGCGTGGACAACGTGGCTGTCCCAGATCTTCTCGAACATCGTGCGGTGTGCCGCGGTGTCAGTCATGGCTCGCGAGCCTACCTTCCCAAAAGCAAATGATGAAACGGATGGTTGTGCCGAGCGTCTGTAGCTTGGATCGGAAAACGACCTCCGGGGTTCAGCCAGTATACCGCCCAGCCGGGGCCTTGGGGAGGTCGGAGAAGGCGAAGAACGCCGGGTTCTGGTGGTCCGGCCGGGATTTCTGGCACGTAGCCGAATTCGCCAGGATTCGGGAAGCACTCGTGCGTCCCGAATTCTGGCAAATTCGGCTGGGTTCTCAGTTGTTGGCCGAGTCGCTGGGGGCCAGGGCCTACCCGAATCGCACCAAGGAGATTGGCTGGTACGGACTCGAGTTAACGACCCCGGCGAACGATCCGCTGTTCGGCTCCTTGAGCCGGCGTCACACCGTGTTCCAATGACACGGCGACACGTTTGACCTGCCCGCCTGCGCGGTGCAACTGGCGCGGAGCGAGTTGTGCAAGCAGCAGGCGTTTCGCTACGGGTCGCGGGCGTACGGCCTGCAATTCCACGTCGAGGTCACCGCGCGAATGGTGGGCGAGTGGCCGGACGTGGCGGAGAACCGGCGGGAGTTGAGCGGGTTGGCGCACATCGACCCGGCTGATATCCGCCGCCGGCTGCCGGTGGCCATCGGCGAGATGGGGGTTCTCGGAGGGCAGATGCTGTCCCGGTTTGCCGGGATGTGTCGCCACGGCGGCGCGAGGGGGGCGTCTCGATGTCCTCAGTCACCGCCGCCAAGTTCTTCGTAGCGCGACTCGTAGCACTGCGAACACAGCCGGACCCCTTCCAGGTCCGAAGGCACGAGAATCGAAACACCGCAGGAGCCGCACCGGTTGTCGGGATGCTGGCGAGTATGGAAGCTGAGCATCACCAGGTCGTGCGTCACGCCGTTGGCGTCCTGCGCGTGGTCCCGCAGGACGGCTTCCTGTTCGAAGCCGAGCCGTTGGAACAGGCTCAGCGCCCCCGTCTGGTCCGGGGTCATGCGGGCGACGAGCTTGGTCGCACCCTCTTCCAGGGCCGTTTCGAACGCCAATTCCAGCAGCCATCGCCCCAGGCCGATGCCGCGGCAGGATTCGGCGACGGCGACCCGCAACTCGGCTACGTGCCGCGTCCAACGCACGTTGCCGCGTTCCGCAGTGGCATATCCGACGATCTCGTCGCCCTGCCAGCCCACCACCGTAAACAGATTGCCCTCCGAAACACGCTGGATCCATTGGTCGACGACCGGCGGCTGAGCGATGTCCCGGTCCAGGAACAGCAGGTCCTGCTCCGGCAGACCGCAGGCGAACCGCAGCATGGCGTCTCGGCAGGCCGGACTCAACGGCCGAAAGACCAGGGCCTTGCCTTGCAGGATGAGCGGCAGGGGAAAGTGCTGACGGTGCTCGGAATGTGTCTCCATAACAGTTCTCCACGAAGTGAAAGGAACGCGGCCGTTCTCCGGCGTTCTTCTCCGCAAGCGAAGGCGCCAGCCCGCTGGCGCCTATCGTGCGCGGCTACTTCGGCTGCCGCGAGCGGTTGAGAAGGTCGTTCACTTTGGCTTTCAAAATCTCAAAATCCACCGGCTTCTCGACAAAGTCGCTGACCGGCAGCCAGGTGGGATCGATGTCCTTGTTGCTGAATCCCAGCGGAAACTGCTGGTTGACGGCCGTCAGCATCAGGACCGGGATTTCGCCCCATTTCTTGCGGATGGCCCGCGCCAACTCGAACCCGCCGCTGGGGTTTTCCGGGAACATCACGTCCAGGATCACGGCGTCCGGCAGTCGTGCGGCCAGGCTGGCTTGCGCCCCCGCCGCATCGCTGACCACGGCCACTTCGTGCCCCTCGCCCCGGCAAACCGTGGCGACCGCAGCCGAAAAATCCTCGTCGTCATCGACAATCAACAGATACGCCATGGGAATCTCCTTGTTATTCAAAGGCAACCGCATCCGAGACCGCCGGCATCCGCAGCGTCACGCGCGTTCCCCAGCCCGGCGAACTTTCGATCCTGACAGTGGCCTGCAGGGCTTGGGCCACCAACCGCACAATAGCCAGCCCCAGCCCGGTGGAACTCTTGTTGTGCCGGGTCGCTTCCGTGGTGCGGTAGTAGTCTTCAAAGACGCGCGGCAGCTTGTCGGCGGGGATGCCGATGCCGCGGTCGCGGACGGCCAGGGACGCCGTCGCCGGGCCGTCCGGCCCGCAGCTGACCGCGACCTGTCCGCCGTCGCACGAGTAGTTGACGGCGTTGTTCAGCACGTTGTCGATCAGCATCACCAGGTAGTCGTCGCTGCCGCGCACGAGGACCGGCTGCAGACTGGTTTCGAGCGAGATGCCGCGCAAGGCCGCCTGCGCCCCGATCCGCTCGACTTCCCGCTGCACGACGTCCCGCAAGTTGAAGACCGTCAGCGGCGGCTCGGCCTGGGCCTGGGAACGCAGGTTCGCCAGTTGCAGCATCTCCTGAATCTGCCGCGACAGCATCTGCGCCCGCGCGGCAATCTTTTCGATCACGGTCCTGGAGTCGGCGGACAGCGGGCCGGCGTAGCCGTTCAACAGCAACTGTGTGTTGGCGTGGATGGCGGCGAACGGGGCCTTCAACTGGTGCGTGGTCTGCAGCATGTGGGACGTGCGTTCGGCGCTGCTGGCTTCCAGCCGGCGGTTGGCCGCCGCCAATTCCCGCGTCCGCTGGCGCAGTTCCGCCGTCAGCCGCGACGCCAAGTACCAAATCACGGCCCAGACCGCCAGGAGCAAGCCCAGTTGCCACAGCCGGCCGTCGAGGCCGGTTGCCGCGGGGGCGGGCGGACCAGTGCCGGCCTGCGGCCCAGGCAGGACTCCGGCCGCCTGCAACAGCGTCAGCGTGCCGAACAGCACCGCCGAAACGGCGGTCACCCCGAGGCTCTCCGCCGGCGGGAAGAAGATACATGCTAGGACGATGTGAAACAAATAGGCGACCGGCGCGTACGTCAGGCGGCCGCCCACCGCGTGGACCACGGCGGTCAGCACGATCAGGTCCACCACCACCTGGCACCACAAGTGGCGTCGCACCGAGCCGGCGTGCGAGTCCGCCGACAGATGCCTCAAGGTGAGCAGGTACGCGACGTTCACGGCCGCCAGCGCCGCAGAACAGGCCAGCAACCAAGCTGGCGGCAGGGAGGCGGCGAACCACTCCGGCCAGCCCGGCAAGCACGCGGCCAGCCCAACCGCCGCCAAGACGCCCGCGACGATCCACCGCAGCCGGCAGAACCAGACGGCGTGCTGCCGCAGCAACGCGCGGGTGGACAGTGCGTCTTGCCCCGCGTCGTCCGGCGCCGGCGGCGCGTCGGGACGATGGGGCGGCATCTCGTACACGGCCACCTGGACTTCGTCGGCGATGGATGGGGCCAGTTCGTTCATCGTGCGTCAGTCAACTTCCCACGTGGTGCCCGCGTTCAGCAGCTTGCCCACGTCGCCGCGCCCGCGCTGAGTCACGGCAGCTTGGATCTGGGAAACCAAGAGCGAATCGTACGTCGGCCGTTCGACGTCCCGGAAGACGCCCAGGGCCAGCGGAAACTCGGGCGGTTCGAGCGCCGCCAGCAGGGCCGCCAGGGCGGGCGACGCCGCCTGGGCATCGTGGATCAGCAACTCGCCGAGGCTGGCCTCGCCCGCCTCCAGGTCGACGATCTGCGGGGCCAGGTTCCGCGTCGCGATGCCCTTGCGGCCGCCGGCGCCGAAGCGGATCGGTTCGCCGTGCCGCAGCAGGATGCGGGCTTCTTCCGCCGCATCCCGTCCCCCGGCGGCGTCGAAGGCGCCGTCGTTGAACACCCGGCAGTTCTGCAGGATCTCGACGAAGGAAGTCCCGCGGTGACGGGCGGCCGCTTCCAGCGTCTGCCGCAGATGGTTCGGGTCCGCCGCGATCGTCCGGGCCACGAACGTCCCTTCGGCGGCCAAGGCCATTTGTATCGGCCGGATCGGCTGCTCGATCGTGCCCATCGGACTGGACTTCGTCTTCTTGCCAAATTCGGACGTCGGCGAGTACTGGCCCTTGGTCAAGCCGTAAATCCGGTTGTTGAACAGCAGGATATTCAGGTCGACGTTCCGCCGGATGGCGTGGATCAGGTGATTGGTGCCGATCGACAACCCGTCGCCGTCGCCGGTGACGACCCAGACCGACAGGTCCGGATTGGCGCACTTGACGCCCGTGGCGATCGCCGGCGCCCGGCCGTGGATGGTGTGAAAGCCGTAGGTGTTCACGTAGTAAGGGAACCGCGACGAGCAGCCGATCCCCGACACGAATACGAAGTTCTCGCGGGGCACGCGCAACTCGGGCAGCACCTTGTGTACCTGAGCCAGAATCGAATAGTCGCCGCAGCCGGGGCACCAGCGGACGGTCTGGGGCGATTGAAAGTCCTTGGACGTCAAGACGCGGAGGCAATCGCCGGCGGCGGGCGCAGCGGGTTGGATGTCAACGGTCGAGGTGCTCACGGTCTAACAACTCCTGAATGGCGGTACGGACTTCGCGGATCAAGAACGGCCGGCCGGCGACCTGGTTCAAGGAAGAGAAGGACGCCGTAAAGCGGTCGCGGAGAATTATCTTGAGCTGGCCGTAGTTTCCTTCGACGACCAGGATCCGGCGGAAGCGGGCCAGCGTTTCGCCGGTGTTCTGCGGCAGCGGGTTCAGGTAGCGGAGGTGCAGATGGGCCACGCTCCGGCCTTCGGCGCGCAGTTCTTGCACGGCGGCGGCGATGGCCCCGTAGGAACTGCCCCAGCCGACCACCAGCACGTCGCCCCGCTCGGCCCCCACCACTTCCGCAGGCGGCACGTCCGCCGCGATGCGAGCGATCTTGGCGGCCCGGTAGGCCACCATCTTCGTGTGGTTCTCGCCGTCGTAGCTGACCGTCCCCTTGCCGTCTTCCTTCTCCAGGCCGCCGATGCGGTGCTCGAAGCCCGGCGTGCCGGGGGCCACCCACGGCCGGACCAGCGTCTCGGGATCGCGGCGGTACGGCGCGAAATCTTCCGCCGTCACGCTCAGCGGCAGGCGCAGGTCCGGCAGCGAGGCGGGATCGGGAATGCGGAACGGTTCCGCGCTGTTGGCCAGGAAACTGTCGCTCAGCAACAGCACCGGCGTCATGTACTTGGTGGCCAGCCGCACCGCCTCGAAGGCCATCTGAAAACAGTCGCCGGCCGACGCGGCCGCCAGCACGACCGCCGGCGATTCGCCGTGCCGCCCGAACATCGAGATCAACAAGTCGGCTTGCTCGGTCTTGGTCGGCATGCCCGTGCTGGGCCCGGCGCGCTGGACGTTCAGCACGACCAGCGGCAATTCGGTCATCACGGCCAGGCCGATCGCTTCCGACTTCAACGACAACCCGGGGCCGCTGGTGCCCGTGATGCCGACGGCGCCGGCGAACGACGCGCCGATGGCCGCGCAACAGGCCGCGATCTCGTCCTCGGCCTGGATGACGCGGACGTCGAACTCCTTGTGCTTGGCCAATTCGTGCAACACCTCGCTGGCCGGCGTGATCGGATAGCTGGCGTAGACCAGCGGCCGGCCCAGGCGGTGGGAGGCGACGATGCAGCCCAGCGCCAGCGCCTCGTTGCCCGTCACGCGGCGATACCGGCCGGGCGGCAGCTCGGCCCGCGCCACTTGGTAATGCACCCGGAACAGTTCGGCGGTGTTCGCAAAGTTGTGCCCGGCCCTCAGGCTGGCCGCGTTGGCCGCCATGACCTCCGGGGTCCGCGCGAATTTCTTCATCATCCATTCCAGCAGCGGCTGCAGCGGGCGGTCGTACAGCCAGAGGGCCACGCCCAGGGCGAAGAAGTTCTTGCAGCGTTCCCGCTGCGATTTCGGCAACCCCGTCGCCGCCGTGGCTTCCTCGTTCAAGCGGCCCATCGGCACCGGGATCAGCCGGTAGTCGTCCAGCGAGCCGTCCTCCAGCGGATTGGAATCGTACTCGGCTTTCTGCAGGTTCGCCGCCGTGAAGGCGTCCTCGTTGGCGATGATGATCCCGCCTTTCTGCAATTCCGGCAGGCAGACCTTCAGCGCCGCGGGGTTCATCGCGACCAGCACGAACGGCGCGTCGCCCGGCGTGGTGACGCGCTGATCGCCGAAACTCAACTGGTAACCGCTCACTCCGCCCAGCGTCCCGGCCGGGGCGCGGATGTCCGACGGGAAATCCGGAAACGAGCAAATGGCGCTGCCGCTCATCGAGGCGATATCGGCGAACTGGCCGCCGACCAGCTGCATGCCATCGCCCGAATCACCGGCAAAACGGACCGTGGCGTGCTGCACTTGGATCAATTCTTTGCCGTGGCCGGATGCGCCAACCATCTGCATATCTCTCCGTTCAGGTCCAATTCCAGGGTCAGATGCATTGAATCAAGGGCCGCGGCCTGCTGCAAGCCCCATCGAGATCAGCAGTCCGGCAAAGCGGTCTTCGGTGCTAGTCCGCCGCGGCAACGATCAGTATCAAGGCCAGCATGGCAAAGTCCCGCGTCATGTTCGTTCTCCAGTTCAAGCCCAGGAGCAGGCGGTGTTTCGCGTACGTCAGGCTTTCCAGCCTGACCGGCCCGGCTGGAGAGCCTGTTGTGCTTTTCAGACGAACGCTTGGGCTCTTGGCACACCGCAGCGGTCGGCCAGGGCGTTGGCGAGCGAGAGGTGTTTTTCCCGCGCGTTGGCTCCCATGTCGGCGGCTTCGAATCGAGCGTACGCCGCCTGGAGTTGGGCGTCGTCCTCGTCCGTCAGCGTATTATCGGCTCGCGTGAACAGGCAGTGGTCTTCCTTGCCGATGTGCTCGCGCAGCAGCCGGATGTAGCTCCGGCCGTGTTGGCTGAACCACTGCACCGCGTCCGCATCGCCTGCCGACGCGGCGACCGCGTAGCTTTCCATGCCTTGGATGTACAGCCGACCCAACTCATGCTCGCGGCGCATCACTGCCAACGGCCCACAGGGACTGCCCAGCCCGCGAGTCTCCAGCAGCGGAAACAGCTGGATCTCCTCTTTTCCGTGATGGCCGCGGTCGGCAAAGACGCGGAAGAATTCGATCGCTTGGCGGGCGGCATCGCCGTCCAGTCGGCCGCCGGCCGCACAACGTTCCAGGATCTTTTCCAGACAGTCGAGCACCTGCTCTATCAGGCGGTGTTCCTTCATCAGGATTTCAAGAGATGTCTTCATCAACGGGGTTCCTTGTTCGTGACGCCTCAGACTCGCGCCCGATCGCCCCGGGGAAACAACACATTGTCTTCCTTGTGCATATACCCGCATGGTGTTTGTGGTTAGACAAACTCGCGACCGGACACGAGTCTCCGTGAGACTCGCCTATCGGGGCCGATTGAATACAAAAAAACGCTTCAGTGCTTCAATGCACACTTGACATATTTTTATCGGCGGTCTAGTATTTTGTCAACACAGCCGACGAGGATTTCTTGAATGAAGCTACTTTCGGATGCCTCCGAATACGCCCTGCGGGCCGTGATTTGGCTGGCGCAGGAGCCGGGGAAGCCCCAAAAAGTTCGAGAGATTGCGGCGGGTACGTGCGCTGCGCCGGGCTACCTGGTGAAGGTCCTTCAGGGGCTCGCCAAGGCGGGTATTCTGTCAGCTCAGCGTGGTGTTCGCGGCGGTTTCGCCCTGATCCGCGAACCGGCGGATTTGTCGGTATTGGAGGTCATCAATGCCGTTGATCCGATCGAGCGGATTCGCCGCTGTCCGCTGGGTTTGGACGCTCACCAACACGGTCTCTGTCCAGTGCACCGGCGGATTGACGAGGCGATGGCTGCGATCGAGGCGAGTCTTCGCGACTCGACGATCGGGGAGTTGCTCAGCGATCCGTCACCATCGCGCCCCCTGTGCAATGCGCGAGGAGATGGCTAGAAAGGGAAGACGCTGGCAGAAAAACCGGGCGGGAGAAAAATGAAGGACGGAAGGCCGTGCATTCTGTTCCCATTATCTTGATGTCACTCCATTTTTCTGTCATTCGTTCTCTCTGCATCCGTCGACGGCGAAGCGGGTGGGGTTTCGGCCTGTGTTTCTTTCCTGTTGCCGGCCGGGATGAACTTGAGCGAGACGGAGTTGATGCAATAACGCTGGCCGGTGGGCGTTTGAGGGGCGTCGTCGAAGATGTGTCCCAGGTGTGAGCCACATCGGGCACAAGTGACTTCGGTGCGCACCATGCCGTGCGACAAGTCGGGGTCGAGCTTAACGCGGTCTCCCGCCTTGGCGGCATAGAACGCCGGCCAGCCGCAGCCGGAATTGAACTTCGTCTCCGAGCTGAACAACTCCTGGCCGCAGGCGGCGCAGGCATAGACCCCCGCCTCGAAATGCTCGTCGAATTCGTTGACGAAGGGACGCTCCGTGCCCTTCTCTCGCAATACGCGGTACTGCTCGGGCGTCAGCAGCTGTTTCCATTCTGCCTCGCTGCGAACGACTTTGTCAGGCATGACGGAGACCTCCGGTGGTGGTTTCTTGTCGATGTCGGGGGCTGCCGCGTTGGCGGACGGCGTGGGCTCAGAACTGGCCTGCCTGCAGCCAGCGAGGCACGCCAGAAGCAGAAATAACGAAATCGCATGTTTCATCGTAAGTAGTCAGCGTTGACACGATTGGATAGCGAAGCTCGCCGCTACCCCAAAGAAACGATAGTGGTTCACTGCCCCGCTGCCAAGGGTTGCTTTGGCTGCGGGCGGTCGCGATGCGGCTGCGGGTTTTGATGCAACTACAGCAGCCTGCCAAAAAACCCTGCAGACGACCTTGGCTTGTCTTTCGCGGCGCTGACTACGGCCCCAGACCGCCTGGGACGCCTTTGGTGACGACGGCCACGGCGTCGTGGGGGTGGAGGCTTTCCAGATGGCTGGCCTGGATCCGGTAATCGACGAATTCCGGAATCGCCTCCAGGGCGGCGCGGATGCGCCGGGCGGAATCCTCGCACAACATTAGGTTCTCGCCGTTCAGGCGTGCGAACTCCTGCTCGTCCCGCCGCTTGACCACCGCCTGAACGGGCGTGGCCACCGCCGTCTCGACGGCGTCGATCAGCGGCACCAGCGGGTAGTCCCGGCAGTCTGGCAACAGGACCACTTGCACTTCGGCATGGCTCCGCTGGCTGTGCGGCGTGGCCAGCGTCCCTTGGCTGCCCAACCAGCGCAACACCTGCGACACGCTCAGCCAGCGATGGTCCGCGAAGTCCTCCATGAACTGCTGCTGAAGCAGTTGTCGCGCCAGCGCCGCCGAACAGGGGCAGGTGCTGGAGTAAGCCACGCGGACCTGTAAGGCATGGCGAAAACGGCCGCCGGTCAGGTCACCTTCGATCCGCACCGGATAGCTGCGCCACGTCGTGTGATCGCTCAGCAGCGAACTCCGCTTCGCCAGGTAATCGAACCGGAACTCCAGGTGACTGTGCCGGCTGAGCCCGTCGTGCGAGGCGAGAAACTCTCCCAGGAGCCGCTCGACCATGTAAAGACCGAATTCCGCGTCCTCCAACGTCTCTTGCAGCGTGACGAACAGCCGCGACATGTGGATGCCCTTGGCGTCCGGATCGTCCAAGCTGACCTGGGCCATGGCGCGGGCGGGCGTGAGCACCAGTTGATCCGCCGAGTTGCGGACGCGCAAAGCCACCTCGATGCCGGACATGCCGACGCGATCCAGGCAGCCGCCGACGCGAGCCACCGTGTCCTGGACGATGTCCGGCAGCGGCGGCGGAGGTTGCTGAGCGGGAGCCACGGGAAACGCAACGGGAGGCACGAGCGTCGTTTCGGGCGACATGGCGTTTTTCCTTGACGGGAACACCCACCACGATATCCGCACGCGGACGGAAGATCAAGCGAAGAACAGCCAGGGCCGGATGAGCCGTCGAGCGCACATGCTCGTCACGCACCGGAACAAGAGCGGCCACCCGGATGCGGTGAAAGGCGAGAGGTGGTCCGTCGCCGCACCGCTAGTTCTGGGCGCTCTGGTCATACGATGTGACATCGCGGCCCAAGGCTACGGTTGCCGCGTAAGACGGATCCGAAGGGGACGAAGAAACCGCCACATCCGCGTTCCCATCCGTGTACGTCGACGCAAACTCGGAAGCAAAGATCCCGGCGACGACCGACAAGAACATCGCAAGCCACCTCACGGAGTTTCGCTGCATGGGTCAGTAGGCCTTTGTTACGTTGATGAATGGGGCCGATGCGGGGAGGTCTGATATCGAACCCAGACCACCTAGGGCCAAAAGGGGCCGGCGTGGGGCGGCGCCCTGCGGCCTGTGTGGATCGGCTCATTTTGCTGCCGCGTCTCTGGCGTGCTACAACCGAACCTAGGCGGCAACCGAATGTCACTTATCGCGCAACTGGCGTTAAACCTGCGCCAGCATGGCCCAGAGTTTAGTCGAGACTCGCGCCGGAAGCAAGCTGTCGTGACTCCCATTGTGCAGCTTTTCCGGCGGCAATCTGCTAGATTATTTGCGGATCGGGTTTCGCTTGTATCCGCTAGGCGCAAGTCTTTTATTCGTAAGCGATTGGGTCGATATCGACCGGATTTGAAGACGAGGCGGGATTGCCAATCCGCCCGATTCTGGGTTATATACTTCACGCGGCGCAAGATTGCGCTTTCGAGAACGTTTGGAAACGGAGGG
>CAZAQY010000129.1:0-22707 GCA_964486845.1 uncultured Pirellulaceae bacterium | reverse complement strand
TGAACCCTGAACCCCTTACACATATCTCGACGTGACACCATTTGGGAATGCACCCCCCAGCAGGAGCAGTTCCATGGCCGGGCCGGAATGGTCGAAGCTGGAGATGGCGGGCGGCCCACCTCGACAGGCCTGGAACCAGTCCCGTTCGTGGCCGGCGACGTGCGGCAGGCGTTGCGGCGGCCCTCCGACGTTGGGAAAGTCCCGCTCGGGCAGCCACGCGCAGACCGAATTGTGGGCGTTGGTGTGGATGACTCCTTTGCTTCCGACCAACAACGTTCCGGAGCGGGGCGTCCAACTGTTGTCCTGCGGTTAGTGCTTGACCGATCGCTAATCATGATATCTCTTCATCCTGGCTGTTGTACATCATACCCGTCGAACTTGAAAGGTATTGGGGGTATTGCGGCCGTTGGGATACCCGGCTAATAAAGGTGACTATGGGGCCTCGGCGTTTTGAACAGGTACGGAGTTCACGCCGAGAACCGGACGAGCCCTCACGATCGGTTCTGGATGCCCAGCAAGACAACTCAGGAGACCTGCCATGACCTGCCACACCGTTCGCCGTTTCCGACTGATTGCCGTTGTTTGCTTTATGCTCGTTCCGCTCGCGGCCGGCGGCCAGGGTGCAACCGAACCTGACGCGATGAAGGTCGATCTGGCAGCGGCGGATGCTGCGGCCCAATGGGTCTTCTCGGCCGAGACGGGCGGGATCCGCGGCGGCGAGTTGGTGCTGGACGGCCGCCAGGAAATGTGCCGGGCGTTCTTCACACCCTGGCAGTTCGCCGATATCTCCCTGGAGGCCAAGTTCCTGGTCGAGCCGGCCGAGGCGGGCGTGCTGGCCTGTGGATTCATCGTCCGCGCCCGCGATGCGATGGCTTACTACTACGTCCATTTCGACCGGGCGCAGGCCATCTTGGTGCGTGCCGACGTGAACCAGACGTGGAACGAGATCAAGCGGGTCGGCGGTTTGGACAAGCCGGCCGGTCAATGGCACGAGGGGCGGCTCGAGTGCGTCGGCGATACGCTGCGCGTGTCGCTCAACGGCAGGATGCTCTATGAAGCCGAGGACCCGGCGTTCGCCGGCGGCCGAATCGGCTTCTACGCCAACCAGGGCATCGCGCACGTGAAGGACATCGTGGTCCGTGGCAAGGCGGAGAAGGCCGAGGGCAAGTTCGTCATCCCGCCGCCGCTGCACGTCTTCGTCTGCAAAGACGCGGGGGCCGGCGCGTACGAGGCTTTTCCCGACGTCTGCCGCCTGAGCGATGGCCGGCTGATGTCGGTCTTCTACGCCGGGTACGGACACGTGGCGCTGCCCAACGAGCAGTTGCCCAAGGGCGGACGGATCAGCTGTGCGACCTCGGCCGACGAAGGCCGCACTTGGAGCGAGGCCAAGACGCTGTACGACAGCCCCGACGACGACCGCGATCCGTCGATCGTCCAGCTCAAGAGCGGCCTGCTGATCTGCAACTTCTTCTCACTCCGCAAGACCGAGGGCCGGCGGCCGCCTTGGGAAGGACTGGGCTCGTGGATCGTCACGTCCAGCGACCTGGGCGAGACCTGGTCCGAGCCGCGGCGGATCTACGAGAACTACTACTGCAGCACGCCGATCCGCGAACTGTCCGACGGGCGGTTGATCCTGGGGCTGTACAAGGAGGCGGCGGGGACCGCCCAAGGCGCGGTGGGCATCAGCGACGACGGTGGCAAGACCTGGCGGCCCGCGATCGACATCGACAACGGCGGCGTGCGGTTGGATGCCGAGACCGACGTCATCGAGCTGAAAGACGGCACGCTGTACGCGGCCCAGCGACCGGCCATGTGCTACGCGGTGTCGAAAGACCGCGGCGAAACCTGGACCGTCTCCAAGCCGATGGGCTTCCCCGGCCACTGTCCCTACTTCCTCCGCACGGCCGACAACATCATCCTCCTGGCCCACCGCGTGCCGTCGACCAGCCTGCACTACAGCTTGGACGAGTGCCAGACATGGAGCGACAATGTAATCGTCGATACCGTCGGCGGAGCCTATCCGTCGATGGTCAACCTGAAAGACGGCACGGTGTTGATCGTGTACTACGAAGAAGGAGCCGGTTCGAGCATCCGCGCCAAGCGGTTGCGGGCGACCCCGGCGGGGATCGAGTGGCTGCCATTGGATTGAGACGCGCGGTGTCCGTGTGGCACGGCTTACTTGTTCGCCGTGCCGCCGTCATCGAACCATCAAGAAGGAATCCGACCATGAAACGACCCCTGACAGTGTTACTGTTCCTGCTGGGCATCGCTTTGCCGCGACTGGGCCAGACGGCCGAGCCCGACTGGGTGAAGGCGACGGACAAAGTCGCTTTTCAAGCCCGCGACTCGGCGGGCGAAGTCGTCTTCCGCGACCGCATGTGGATCCTGGGCGGTTGGTTCAGTTCCTATGCCGAGCCGCCGCGGGACGTGTGGAGTTCGGCCGACGGGGTGAAATGGGAGCGGGCGACGGACAGCGCCGCCTGGAAACACGCCGACCTGCCCACGTCGCTGGTCTTCGACGACCGTATATGGATGATGGGCGGCTGGCACAACGGCCGGCTGCCCGGGGCCTCGGGCAGCAACGAAGTCTGGTTCTCGCGCGACGGCGCGACGTGGGAGCAGGCGACGGGCAACGCCGGCTGGACTCCGCGCCTGGGAGCGGCCGGTGTGGTCTTCGACGGCAAGATGTGGATCCTGGGCGGTTCCGAACAGTACTTCTTTGGAACGGAAAAGAGCCTCCGCAACGACGTCTGGTGCTCCAGCGACGGCAAGGAGTGGAAACAGGTGACCGCAGCCGCCCCGTGGCCGGCGCGGGCCTACCATGCAGCTGTGGCGTTCGACAACAAGCTTTGGATTTTCGGAGGCGGCAACTATCTGCCCAAGTACAAAGGCTTTAGCGACGTCTGGAGTTCGCCCGACGGAATCAATTGGACGCAGGTCACACCTCAGGCTCCGTGGGCGCCGCGGATCTGGTTTTCGGCCGATGTCTATCGCCAGCGAGTCTGGGTGCTCGGCGGCTGGTCCAACGAGCCGTCGAAGAACTGGAACGACGTCTGGCACACGGCCGACGGCAAAACGTGGGAGCAACTCCAGACCAAGACGATCTGGTCCGCCCGGCACGAACAGTCGGCCTATGTGTTCCAGGACAAGCTCTGGATCGTCAACGGCAACGCCTGGCCGCTGGTCGGCGACGTTTGGTCCCTGCACCTGCCGCCGGAATGGCCGAAGAAGGAGTAGCCGCGGACTATTCATAAGCCGCAGGGCGCTAGCCCACGGTTGCTTCAATCGCCGCACAAACCAGACGCTGGCGAGCCCCGGCTGGCAACCGGGAATGCCGGCTATTCGAAGAGCCTTCCCTGCCGCTTCTTGTCGCGTTGGAGTTCCGGCCAACGCTCGACAAACGGTCTGGCAGAAATGCGTGCCAGTTCGCACGGCTCGATCTTGTGCAGACCGCCGCCGTAGACCCGGCCTTCGCCCCGGAGTTCATGGCCCGTGACTTGACCTAGCAACGCGTGGACGTCTGCGGCACGTTTGGGATGACGGCGCAGCATTGTGGCGAGGCCGTTTTGTGCGTACAGCATCAGATACAAGTTCGTGGCAATCGCGCGCGTGCGGTTCCAGATAAAGCGAAACGGCTGCTTGTCGTGGGAACCGCGGCCCATGTAGGTACAGAGGAACGGCGTGGGCTCACGCTGCTCCTGCTTGTACCACGGACTGCGCTTGCCGACGAGGTAGCCGCCCATAATGCCGAGCGTCTGGTCGGCACACGAGAGACCAAGTTATCCAGGGATTGGCTGGACATTGTCTGAAGTCCGGACGGCACTAGACAGCCGCAAGCCGAGCAAGTGTGCCGATTGCGCGATAATCGGACTCATGAGTCGGTCAACTGTTTGTCGACAAATATGATGCCTACAGCGTGGTATCGGGAACGTCGATGGCAGAACGAGCAATCAACAAACTCACGGCGGTAGCAGCGAAGGACATTCTTTGTCGTAACGACCCTCACTTTCGCAAGCTGACGGCGTCGCAAAAGCAGCGACTGGTCGTGGCTTTCGCGAAAGGAGGAACCGTCGTGTATGGCCAAGCGTTCGATCTGATTCACTGCGATCCGTTGCTCGACCTTGATGATGACTCGGCGATCGAAGAGGCACACCGCGAGATCCGGCTTTATGAGGTTAAGTCGTCCAATCGGACGCTCAAACCTGGATTCGCCGACTACTTCTTCTCGCTTTCCACGGCGGAGTTGCTGGTCGCACAATCGTTGGGAGACAACTACCGGTTTGCGTTCGTCAACATCCACAGTGGTGAGTGCATGGATCTGAGTCTCCGCGAAGTATTCGGTCGTGCCCGCGCGATTTACCCGATCTGGAGCATCAAGTTCTGATTCAGTCGGTAACGTCAGACGCCCAACTCCTGCAAGTCGCCAAGTCGGTGCTGCCACACCCAGTCGATGCCTTCAGCGGCTTGGGTTCCGAGATAGTCGGCGCCAAAGTATCCACCGAGCAGCGCCGCAAACGGGACATCGTCGCCGTAGGTCATTCGCAGTCCACGTGCCATGTCAAAGAGCCGTGAGTTTTGTGCGATGGGCTTCGCGAAACTGCTCCGCCCTTCGGTCTGGATGAAGACCCGCGACAGATTGAAACGCCGCTCCATCGGCCGCACGACGACATCGATGGGGAGAAAAGCGTCCTGTCCCAGAGCAGCGGGAACAGACACGAAAACTATGTATGTCCCTGGCGCGTTCTGCGAATAGTACCGACGACACACTGGTACGATCTCGCGATAGCCTCGCAAATCAAGGTACACACTCAGATTGAACAACTGATACATTTTCCATGCACCGCGAATGGTGTCCTGTGCCACCGCGCTGCACAGCCGGTCTGCCACGATCGTCGACGCCCGATCGCGTTCGTGCTCAGTCGGGTTTTTCGCGTCTCCCAGCCAAGGGAAGATGTCGCGGTCCAGTAGCCCTGAGATGATGCCGCAGAGCTTTTCCAGGTCCGCGTCCAGATCGGCGGCGTTCATCCTGGTCGGCAGCTTGCCTTTTTCCATTCGGCCCACAAGGTTCTTGCTCGCGCCGGCCAAACCGATCAACCGGTCTACTGCCAGCGGCGGCGCGGTACACATGCGGAGGGTCGACAGGACGCTCGGGTTGGCCTTGAGCGTGGCCGCGTCGATATTTCGCAGATCGCTTGTCTCGAGCAACGCATCTTTGACGTGCCCGGTCGTCTTGACTCGCGTTGAACGAAATGCCTCGGGTGCGAATCGCATGAACCACTGGTTGAATTGGTCAACCGAAGCGGCAATGTCGCTTTTCCAGAGGTGGGGCTTGTCGGCGTTGATTCGTCGAATGGCCATCGTGTCTATACGGGCATCTGCCTCGTGTGTCTTGTCGCAACTGACTTCGTCTCAGAATTCAACGAATTCCTCCGGATAGTGAGACATGTCCAATGCCTCTTCGTCGGGCACCGGCCGGATTCCCCACTGCTGCATCGCCAAAGCGCCGAACAGGATTTCGATGGGCTTGCCCTCGTCATCCGTTCCAATCTGGTCCACGACCATCGCGTGGGTGGAAATCGGGTGTCCTTCGATCTCCGCTTGCAGCAGCGCGGTGGTGTCGGCCTCCTTGACTTGTCCTCCCAGCGCCGTCCGAATGGGATGCGGTGCCTTGGAAGTGCTCAGCAGTTCCGCGACTGCGGGGACGACGTACGTGTTCCTCGCGCCGGTATCAAACAGCGTCCAGAATTGGCGTTCTTCGACCCTGATCATCTGCCGAATTCGGCCCATTTGGTTTGCTCCCTGTTGTGATATTCCCCGTGCTCGTTTCGTTCGCCCGCGTGGAATTCCCATCGTCGGACGATTTGCACCCGCCCTGCGCGTATTGTAGCATGGGGCATGGACTTGCAACATTCCACAGACGAAACGAGAAAGCCCCCCAAACAAAAGCACAGACAATTCCCGGTTCGGAGTCTTCCAACATGAGTACTTGCCTTATCTACTCTTTCGCACTGGTTGCGTGCCTGAGCAGCGCTGCCGAGCGGATCGGCGCGGTCGAGTTGCCGCCGCTGGAAGGGCGCCAAAATTTGGCCGCCGGCCGGCCGGTCGTTTTTGCTCCGGTGCCGGATTATCGGCTCACGGCCCAGGGCGATAGCGACGCGACGGATCTGACCGACGGCCAACTGACGCGCCGCGTGGACCGCGCCATCTGGTTCGATCGCCAAGCCGTGGGCTGGTCGTACGGCGGCCGAGTGAATCTGGCCGTCGATCTGGGGCAAGACGCGCGGATCGACGAGATCGCGATCCGGCTCCTGGGCGGCTCGGCGCAGGCCGGGATCAGCATGCCCGTCTGGATCGAGGCGTTGGTGAGTTCCGACGGCGAGCAATATGAGAAGGTGGCCGAGTTCTCCCGCTGGCGTCCGGACGATGCCCGGCGCTTCGGAATCCCTGACGACGAAGGCAAGAGCTGGATTCACTGCCTGCGGTTTACGGATCTGTCGGCGCACGGTCGCTGGGTCGGACTGCGGACGTACGCGACCGGCCTGAGTGCGAGCGACGAGCTGTATGTCTTCGGCACGCCGGAGTCGCAGAGCCGCAAGAACGATCCGAGCCGTGTGAGCGACTTCACGGTGTCCCGGCCGCAACCATACTTCCACAAGCCGGCGGTGGTGCTGGCTACGAACGTCTCAGGGCCGGTGCCGCTGGGCATCGTCGTTCCGGAAGGAAGCAAGAAGTGGCCGCCGGTTGATCTTGTGCTCGATCTTCCCGAGGGCGTCGAATTGTCGGCCGCCCAATTCGGAAGGATGGATTCTGAGGAACGCAAAGTCGAAGCCGCGCCCGGCGGCGGCAAGCGTTACCGCGTGGCCATCCCGGCCGGTGCAAGTAACAAGACTGCCGGGCGACTCTATCTTCAGGCAACCGGCTGGAAGGACGGACAGCGGGGCCAGCTGCGATATCATTTCGCCTCTGGGGAACAGCAAAGCCCCAGCGCCGAGGTGCCGATCGAAGCCGTCGAGATTCCGGCCGCGCCCAGGCTGAAGCGCATGATGGTCGGCCTGGGCTGGTGGTCGGCGGCCGACACGGCGCGGTGGCCCGGCGCGCTGGACGCCTGGCAGCAGATCGGGCTGAACACGTTTTCGCTTTTCCCTGTGTGGATGAAAGAAGACGATCCGAACTGGGGCCTGGTCGAAGAAGCTCGGCGGCGAGGGTTCTTCATCGCGGCGGTGGATTCGACCTTCCATCGGATGCTGGAACGTCACAAGCGCGACCCGGAGGTCTATCACCAGCTGGCCGACGGAAAGGCCAGCACCCAGTTCTGTCCGGCTTATCGGGGTCCACACTATCGCGAGGAGATCGAGCGGTTTGCCCAACAGATGGCTCGTTCCCGGCCGAACTTCGTGTCGCTGGACATCGAACTCTGGGGCTGGCAAGGGCCGACCGAAAGCCCCAAGTGCCAATGGTGCCAGGAGGACTTCCGGGCCTCGGGACTGTCCGATTGGGACCAGTGGATGGCCGCCAAGGGAAGCCAGATGTGGCGCGAGTTGATCGCCGCGGCTCGAGCGGAGTGCAAGCGGACCGGCGGACCCGAGTTCGAGATTGGCGGCTACGATTTCCGCCCGGGCCCGGCCTATCAGAAGGTCTGGTCGGTGGACCAGCTGTATCCCGAATGGATGCAATCGAGCCAGGTGTCGACGTATTCGTGTCTGGACGCGTATCACCTGGGCCTGATCGGCGACGAAGTACGGGCGGACCGCACGGCGTTGAAGCGCAGCGACGTGCTGCCGTGGCTCACGCCCGGTGATGCCGGAACCTTTCCAGCGGAAAGCTTTCAGTGGGCGCTGCTGGAGTGCTACTTGAACGGTGCGCGGGGCGTCTGGTTCTGGTCCAGCCGGGTGTGGGACGTCGAGAACCTGGTGGCCTACAACCGCGTCGTGCGGGCGATCGCGCCCGTGGAAGAGCTTCTCGTCCAAGGTGAACTGCTGGGCGACGCGACCCGCGTCGAGGGCGAGGGCCGCGTCAGCGGCATCCGCCACGGGGACGACATCCTGCTGCTGGCCGCCGACTACTTCGGCCGGACCAACGGCGAGTTGAAGATCTACTTGCGAGTGCCGGTCAGGTCGGAGATCGGCGATCTCTTGAGCGGACAGTCCGTCCGACAAGTCCCAGCCGGGGAACAAGTCCTGGAGATTCCGTTGCACGGCGCGCGGGCTCGCTTGCTCCATGTGCGGCCAGTGCGTTAAGCGCGCGGCTGTCAAGAGCCGCGATGCGAACTCGCGGCGGCTGACTCGCGGTTGCTGAGGAGCGTGACGTCCACTTTGGCCTTCACCGTGCGGCGGGCACACTTCCAACCATCCCACCCGGTCGCTGACGGCGCCCGTGAACGCGCCGCGTTGGTGCCCGAACAGCTCCGATTCGATCAGCGTCGGGCTCATCGCCGACAGGCGCTACAACTGTATCGACAACGCCCGCTGCTTGAGGTTGTTGCTGCACTGCGAGCGCCGGGCGGCCTCCCGCGCGGCCTGGATGGCCGGCAACAACAGCGCGACCAGAATCCCAATGATCGCGATTACTACCAGCAATTCGACCAGCGTGAATCCGCCGTTGCGTCTGGAGCCGAACATCGCTGTCACCTCACTGTCGGACCTTTGATTCACGGGACCGGGCAACCGAACCTGCTCGCGTCCAACTCACACAGGCTGTTCCACGGGTGACGGCACAGGCCGGCTCGGCTTGGCCAACCCTGCTTGCGTCCACATCTGCTCCAGCAGCCAAGCGCATTTCTCGATGATGTGATCGCGGGTCATCCCGGCGGCATGCCGCGGGGCAGGCAGCAGGGTGACCGGCCCGTCATACTTGCGTTCGGCCAGGCGGGCCACCAGTCGCGCGTGCTGCGGCAAGGTTTCCTCCCCCGGCAGCAACCGCTGCGACACGTCCATCGCCGCTGGGTCTGCGTCCGGAGGCACGTCCGCGATCGTGACCGACACGATCTGTTTGCCCTTCACGTCCGCCAGCGTATCGCTGCCCCCCCCGCCGATCTGCCAATTCCAGGTGTCCAAGACGAGCCCCACGTGCGTGTGATTGACCGTACGAATCAGCGTCAGGAGTTCCTCCGCCTTGTGGATGAATGGGTAAACGCCGTCTCGACGGAACTCCGGGGCTGCTTTCATCCCGACCCCCAGCCGGAGCCCGGCACCCGCCAGGACATCCCCGATTTCGGCGAGGCGCTGCCGGTGCCGCTCGAAGTTCTCATGATACGGCAGCTTGTCGCTGGCCGGCTCGATATGGGCGGTGCAGTAGCTGAAACCCAACTTGCGGGCGGTGTCCGAGATCAGGCTCAGTCGCTCGGCCTCAAGCTGAAAGACGGCGTCGTCAGCCCCCAATTGAACTGGCAAAACCCAGCCGCCGATCTTGATCTTGGCGCTGCGGATGTACTTGCCGGCTTCTTCCACGCCTTGGAGGGTTGCTCGTTTCAGCAAATCCGCCGCATCCAGATCCAGTCCGCGAAAACCGTAGGTTAACGTCAATTCAATCAGTTCGCTTTGTCGTCCGGATACCCCCAACGACGCCGTATTCAGGTTCTTATACATGTTACCTCCCGTGCCAACAGAAGCTATAGTTGCTTCCCATGTTAGGGAAAAACGGGCGTTTGTTCAAAGGGGGGCCCTTGAGGTTGGCCTCGATTGCCCGAACGGATACACTGGAGTGGTGTGCGGATTCGCGCGCCCTGTGCGGTCGTGCGTCGCGCCAGACAGACCGCGCGGCGATTGCGCGCCGGCAGGGCGTCCGCGGTCCCCCCCTCTCGCTGGGTGTTCGATCCACGCCGACATGATTTGCGGGTGACAGCCATGCACGAGCGGCACGATATCGCCCTGTTGGTGGCCGATGACGACGACGAGTTTCGCGGCACGATGGCGCGGATGTTTGCCCGTCATGGTTTTCAGGTGCAGGAAGCGGCGGACGGGGAAGCCGCCCTGACGGCGGCGCAGCACAGGACGTTCGATGTGGCCATCCTGGACCTCAAGATGCCCGGCCTGGCGGGCATCCAATTGCTGGAGAAGTTCCGCGACAGCCACTCGGAATGCGAGGTGATCGTCTTGACCGGTGAAGGGACGATCGAAATGGCCGTGCAGGCCATGAAGTTGGGGGCCTACGATTTCTTGACCAAACCCTTCCCGTTGCGGGACTTGGAGAAACTGATCGGCAAGGCGCACGAGCGCGGCCAGTTGCGCCGGGAGAACCTGCGTCTGAAGACGCTGCTGCAGCGCAGCCAACCCAAGTCGGAAATGATCGGCCAGTCCCCCGCCATGCAGGAAGTGTTTCGGCTGATCGAACGCGCCGGGCCCAGCGACAAGGCGATTTTGATCCAGGGCGAGAGCGGCACGGGCAAGGAATTGGTGGCCCGGGCGCTGCACCACAGCAGCCTGCGGTCCGATAGGCCGATGGTGGTGATTAACTGCGCCGCGCTGCCCGAAGCGTTGTTGGAGAGCGAATTGTTCGGCCACGAGAAAGGCGCTTTTACGGGGGCCGTGAGCGCCAAGGCGGGCTTGTTCGAGACGGCCGACGGCGGCACGTTGTTCATCGACGAGATCGGCGAGATGCCGGGCTCACTGCAGGCCAAACTGCTGCGCGTCCTGGAGGACGGTTCGATGCGCCGCGTCGGGTCGCTGAGGGAGCGCCGCGTCAACGTGCGGCTGTTGGCGGCCACCAACCGCGAATTGATCCGCGACGTTGAAGAAGGGCTTTTTCGGGAGGACTTGTTCTACCGGATCAACGTGATGTCGCTGGAGTTGCCCCCCTTGCGCGACCGGCGGGGCGATATCCCCTTGCTGGTCGCCTATTTCCTCGGTCCCAATTGGGACATCGAAGGCGAGGCCCTGCGCAGAATCAACGCCTATCACTGGCCGGGCAACGTACGTCAGTTGATCAACGCCATCGAGCGAGCCAAGATCATGGCGGACGACAACCTGGTCCGCGTCCGCGACCTGCCTCGCGAAGTGATCCAGGGGCGAACCGGCGAACACCGTCCGGGTGGTGTCGCCCACGCCGACGCCGACAGCGGCCCGGCGGCCGGCATCGCCGGCGGACGTCTCAGCCCCCCGCGGCTGGATGACTTGTCCTCGATCGAACGAGCCAAGGTGGTCGAGGTGTTGCGGCGGGAACGCGGCAACAAGACGCGCGCGGCCCGTGCCCTGGGCGTCGACCGCCGCAAACTGTATCGACTGATGGAGAAGTACGACGTCAAGACCTCGGAGTGGTTCATCGACTAGCGATCATGAGCTCTTGGCGACTGCGGCCCCGCACTCGGCGGCGTGTTTTTCCGCTCGCGCCGCGTCGTGATCCCAGACGCGCGCAATTTTCGCATCCTCGCGTGTCTGCAGCATCGGGCGAGCAAGATCGCCGGCTGGATGAACTCGCTGCGCGGCGCGAGGAGCGGATCCTACTGCGAACACGCCTTGGCCGAACCCGAGTTCCGCAATCGCCGCGCGCGGCACATCGTCTACGGTCACACGCACCAGCCGGAGACGGTGCCGCTGGACGCCAGCTTTGCCGACGGATTTGTGCTGAACCTGGTCTATTTCAACACCGGCACCTGGCGGCGCGTGTACCAACCCACGCACCTGGGGCCGGCCGACCACGAATTCATCCCGGCCGAGAACATGACCTTCCTGGCGTTCTTCGAGGGCGATGAACGCCGCGGGCGCCCGTTCGAGATGTGGACCGGCCTGCTGGGCGTCGGCGCCGAAGACCGCGTCGCCTTGCCGCCGGTCCGTCCCGCCGCGCGTCCCGCCACCGCCCCGCCGATCACCGCGCCGCTCGCCGCGCCGCATTTCGGCAACGCCGCGTTCGCGCGAGCGGCTCCTGTCCAATGAGCTGGGATCATTCGGTGCGGCCGAGGGCCGCGGCCTGACATTCTGCTGTGACTCGCCAAACTCCGGCGCTTCGACTACACTTCAGAGTGAGGTTTCGCTGCAGCACGGAGTTGTGTTCCTTGGCCCCCCAATACCAGCCGAAGACGATTGCCCTGCCGGGGCAGATGATCTTGTTGGGCACCGGCACGTCGGTCGGCGTGCCGACGATCGGTTGCGGCTGCCGCGTGTGCTCGAGTCCGGATCCCCGGAACCATCGGACGCGTTGCGCCGCCGTGCTGGGCCTGCCCGAGGGCAATCTGTTGATCGACACGCCGCCCGACCTGCGGTTTCAGATGCTGCGCGAGGGTCTGGGCGTCGTGCATGCCGTGGTGTACACCCACGAACACGCCGATCATCTGTTCGGCTTGGACGATTTACGATTGATGCCGTTCTTCCTGGGGCACGCATTGCCGGTGTACTGCGAGCAGATCGTCGAGGAGCGTATCCGCACGGCGTTCGATTACGCGTTTACGGACCTCGAACCGACGCACGAGGGAGCGGTGCCGCAGTTGGTGTTTCAGCGCATTGATACGCGGCCCTTCCACGTGCTGGGGGCGCGCGTGATCCCGATTCGCCTCCTGCACGGTCCGCGATTTCAAGTGCTGGGCTTTCGGGTCGGCAACGTTGCCTACTGTACGGACGTGAAGGAAATCCCGCCGGAAAGTTGGCCGCTGCTGGAAGGATTGGACACGCTAATCCTGGACGGACTCCGCCGCCAGCCGCACGCGACGCATTTCTGCCTGGACGAAGCCGTAGCTGCCGCCCGACGCGTGCAACCCCGCCAGACGCTGTTCACCCACGTCGGCCACGATTTGGATTACGAGGAAACCAACTCGCGACTTCCCACCGGGATGGCCTTGGCGTACGATGGACTGCGGGTGCAGTTGACGTAAGGATCGGCGAATCAATAACTGTCGCGATTTCAAAAACGATGGGAGAACCTAGGATGGCCATGATGTTCCCCGGCATGGACCCGTACCTGGAAAGCCCGGGCGTATTTCCAGGAATTCACACTCGCATGATCGTCTACATGGCCGATCTGATGGTGCCCCTCCTCCAGCCGCGTTACATCGCGTCGACCGGTGATCGCGTGTACGTCGAGGGCCCGGAACAGCGTCCAATTACTCCAGATGTGTGGGTCCGGCACTCTGGACGCGAGAACGGTGGACTCGCTTCGGCAGGGGTTGCTGTGATCGATGAGCCCGTCATGGTCGAAGTCCCGGACCTGGAGATTCACGAACCGTACATCGAAATCCTGGACCGCGAATCCGGGATGCGGGTCGTGACCGTGATCGAGTTGGTAAGCCCATCGAACAAGTATGCGGGGCCGGGTCGCGAGAGGTACGTCACCAAGCAGGAAGAGGTCCTGCAAAGCGACGTCCATCTAGTAGAAATCGACTTGCTCCGCTACGGTCCCCATGTGCTGGCCGTGCCCGAAGCGCGCGTGGCGGGCCGATTCAAGTACGATTATCTGATCTCGGTCAACCGGGCCGCGGGGCGGCGGAACCGATTCGAAGTCTATCCACGCACAGTCCGCCAGCCGCTGCCTTGGCTCCGCGTCCCCTTGGCGGGCGACGACCCCGACGTGCAGCTGAACTTGCGTGCCGCTCTGGAACAGGCCTACGAGGCCGGCAGTTACCGCGACCGGATCAACTACCGCGCCCCGTGCCAACCGCCTCTCCCAGCCGACGACCAAGCCTGGGCGGACGAACTGACCGGCCAGACATCCTCCGAAAGACCGGCGAACACCTGATCGACCAGCTCATGTCGTCGGCATCATTCACGGTCTACCAGGGACAACTGTCGCCTCGTGAAAGCAGCCGTCACACGCCGTGTGATGGGCGGCAACCAACACGGGACCGTCATTTCTCGAACGCTGCAAAGGCCCGTTCGGCACGCGTCTGTGCGAGCCGGATCACACGAACTTGGTAATGCCCGGCATCGGAATGTCGTAGTCGCCCTTCTCGTTCGGTTTGAGCGGCGGATCGACGTCAAATCCGTACCGCTCCAGTTCGACCGAGTACTGCGAGGTGAGGGCCTTCTCCCACGTGATCTCCTGGCCCGTGTTGCAGACGAACTGGCCGAGCAGCGCCAGCATCGTGCTCCCGAACATGTACTCCGCGTTGTTGATCGGCTTGCCGCTGCGGATCGAGTCGAACAGGGCCACGTGCTCTTGGTCCGTCATGACACAGTCGGGGCCTTCGTAGCGCCAGGGGTTTTTGCCTTCGATGCGGTACCGGTTGGCCAGGTGGGCGACGCCCTGAGTGCCGAAGACGGTGTCGGAAAGCTCGCTGTAGCAGCCGACGTGGTTGCGGCACAGGCCGTACATCCGCACGCCGTTGGCGTACTCGTAGACGATCGCCTGATGGTCGAACAAGTCGCCGTAGCTGGGGCCGAAGCAATTCGAGCGGCCGCCCATCCCCCACGCCTTCACCGGCGGTTGGTCGCGCATGACCCAGGCGCCCTTGTCGATGCTGTGGATCAGCTGCTGCAGGATCTGGTCGCCGGCCAGCCAGTTGAAGTGGTACCAGTTCTGCAGCTGCCACTCCATCTCCGACCACTGGGGATCGCGCCGAGCGTCAGCCCGATAGGGACCGCAGACGTACGTCTCCTGGATCGTCGTGACGTCCCCAATCATGCCGTCGTGGATGCGTTTGACCGTCTCTTGCAGGCCCAGATGGTACCGCCAGCAGAGCCCGGAAACGATGGCCAGGCCTTTCTTCTTCGCCTCTTCGCAGGTGGCTTTGACGCGCAGCAATCCGGGCACGTCCAGGGAGTGCGGCTTCTCGCAGAAGACGTGTTTGTTCGCAGCCACTGCCGCCTGGAGATACCGCGGATGGAAGTGCGACGCACAGGCGATAATCACCACGTCCACGCCGCTGTCGATCACTTTCTGGTAAGCGTCGAACCCGACGAAGCAGTGATCATCATCGACGGCCATTTGGTCGGGCTTCGCTTTCTTGAGACGCTCGCGGCTGGCCTTGAGTTTGTTCTCGAAGATATCGGCCATGGCCACGAGCTGGATGTCCTTGCCCGCGTTCATCGCGTTCACGGCCGCCCCGGAGCCGCGCCCGCCGCAGCCGATCAGTCCTACCTTGAACGTACCGCTGCCCGCAGCGTGGGCGCTTCGGGCCAGGGACAGCCCGGCGACCGCCGTCGCCCCGACCAGGGCGCCCGAACGGGCCAGGAACTCGCGTCGCGAAGCCTGTCGGCTCGTGGCAGCGTGGGATGGTGTGCTCATGATGGCTCCTTCGTAATTCAAGGTGAGTGGTGTGGGCCGCCTAACGTGGAGCAGGCGGCGGCAGGAAAACTGGCGTCAACGCCGGGTCCCATCATACCAACGCGCAGCGGCGAGGCCAACTGGCCTTCTTGCCTTCGTTCGTGGGATGCCGCGCCATCGCAGGTCGATGGCGGCCGTCGCCGGAGCCGTTGGCTTCGATCCGTACACTCTGGTCATGGTGCTTCTCCTGGGGAGATGCGCAACGTCCAAGACCCTGGTCAGCTCACGTTGCTTGCCACCGTATCGGGCCAGCGGCCGAGGTGCGCAAAGTGCCGGATGCCTGCCTCGTTCAACTGGCGGGACAACGCAGCGATGTGTTCCTGATCGCGGGTCTCCACCGTACACAGCACATTCACCGCCGCCACGTTGGGCCCGGAGAACGTGCGATCGTGCGTGATCTCCTTGACACTCGCGCCGGCGCCGGCAATCACGCCGGTCAGCTGCGCCAGGCCACCCGGGCGATCGCTGATCACGGCGGTGAACCGGACCAGACGGCCGTCGGCGACCAGGGCTGTTTCGATCAGGCGGCTGAGAATCGTCAAGTCGATGTTGCCGCCGCACAGCGCCAGCACCACGTGCCTGCCGGCCAGTTCCGGCAACTGTCCGCTGAGCAGAGCGGCCAGAGCCGCTGCGCCGGCCCCCTCGACGACGCTCTTCTCCAATTCCATCAGCCGCACGACCGCCAGCGCCAGATCGGCTTCGCTCACCGTCACGACGCGGTCGACCAGCGGCCGGGCGATCTGCAGAGCATGGCCGCCCACGATGCCCACGGCCAAGCCGTCCGCCAGCGTCGGTTCCGACTGGACCCGCACCGGCTGACCGGCGCTCAGGGCGGACGAGAAGCAAGCCGAGTTGGCCGGCTCGACGCCGATCACCTTGACGCCGGGTCGCAGGTGTTTGATCGCCGTCGCCACGCCCGCAATCAAACCGCCGCCTCCGATGGGGACGATGATCGCGTCCAGTTCCGGCACCTGCTCGACGACCTCCAGGCCCAGCGTGCCCTGGCCCGCGATGATCTCCAGATCGTCGTAGCCGTGGACGTAGGTCAGTTGCCTCTGCCGCGCCAACTCGTCGGCTCTCGCTTTCGCCTCGCCAAAGCCGGCGCCGTGCAGCACGACGGTCGCGCCCAGGCGGCGGCAATTGGCCTGTTTCACGAGCGGCGCATAAGTCGGCATGACCACCGTGACAGGAATGCCCAGTTGTCCGCCGTGGTACGCCAAGGCCAAGGCGTGATTGCCCGCGCTGGCGGCGATCACGCCGCGGGTCTTCCGGGCGGCATCCAACTGCAGCAACGCAAAGCGTGCCCCACGCTCCTTGAAACTGCCCGTGCGCTGCAGAAAGTCGAGCTTGCAGTGGATCTGGCAGTCGTAGCGCTCCGACAACGCCGGGGAAAAGGGACAAGGCGTGACCAACACACCGCCGGCAATCTGTTGCCGGGCACGAACGATCTCGTCAAATGCCAGCCGGGTCATTGATTCACTCCTGTCCGCAACGTCGCTCGGCGCGGGTCTCCCGACCCCGCCGAAACCGCCGGCCGCAGGTCTCCCGCACCTTTCTGGTTTGACTGTGTCACTTCCGTAGCATCGCCGCGCCAGTCCAACCAGGACCGGCCGAAGACTCCCTGAGCATATCGGGCCGTTCCGCCAAGTCAAACACCCTACCTTGGGTTCACCGCCCGCCGGGGCGTTTCGCTCGACACCAATTCTGGATTACAATACTGGACCGATGTCACAGACTACCCTTCCTTCCGTTAGCAGCAAAGGTGCATCAACGATGAGTGCAACTTCCCGCCGTGGTTTCTTACAGCAATCGTTGGGTCTAGGCGCTGCGGCGCTGGCGGCCGGTTCGTGGCGTGCCTGGGCGGCTGAGCGCAAGCCGGGCAGCGATATGCGATTTGGCATGGTCACCTACCAGTGGGGCGCCGATTGGGACCTGCCCACGCTGATCGCCAACTGTACCAAGACCAACGTCTTGGGCGTGGAACTCCGCACCACGCACGCGCACGGCGTGGAACCGAAGTTGAACGACCAGCAGCGGCGCGAAGTCAAGCAGCGGTTCGCGGACAGCCCGGTCACGCTGGTGGGACTGGGCAGCGCCGAGGACTTTCATCGGCCGGAACCGGGAGCGGTCGAACGGGCGATCGAGAACACCAAGGCGTTCGTCAAGCTGAGTCACGACGTGGGCGGCAGCGGCGTCAAGGTCCGGCCCAACGACTTGCCCAAGAACGTGCCGCCGGAGAAGACCATCGCGCAGATCGGCAAGGCGTTGAACGTGGTCGGCGCGTTTGCCGCCGATTACGGCCAGGAGATCCGCCTGGAAGTCCACGGCGGCGCGGCGCGACTGCCGGTCATCAAGCAGATCATGGATATCGCCACGCACCCCAACGTCGGCGTGTGCTGGAATTCCAACGCGGCAGATCTGCAGGAACCCGGCCTGGAGTACAACTTCAACCTGGTCAAAGACCGCTTCGGCGCCACGGTTCACGTCCGCACCTTTACCAGTCCCGATTACCCCTGGCAGGACCTGATCTCGCTGCTGGTCAAGATGGACTATCGCGGCTGGGTGCTGCTCGAAGCCGGGACGAAGGTCGACGACCGCGTCAAAGCTCTGGCCGAACAAAAGGCCATGTTCGACGCCATGCTGGCCAAGGCGCAGGGGTGAGGTTGAGCAACGATCTCAGTTTGCCTCAGCCCAACAACTCGCTGCGGGCGCGGGAGTGTCCCGCCGCGGCGAGATGCCCAGCCGCTTGCGCATCCAGATTTCTTCTCGATCGACCTGGACATCGTCCGGCGCCTCGATGGACAACCGCACGCGGCCACCCTGGACCGTCTCGACCGTGACGCGAATGCGGTCGTCGATCACAATCGTCTCGCCGCACTTCCTTGACAACACCAACATCCCCCACCTCCCTGACGCGGCTTGGCCGCAAACATCGTAGCCCTCTCGCTCCGCGAGAGGATGGCACTTCCTCTGGCGGAGCGAGAGGGCTACTCAACCTCCCTACTCGATCCGTCTACTAATCCCCTCCAAAAATACCGGCGACAAAGCGTCCACAATCTCCTCGGCGGACCGAGGTTCGCTGCCGGCCAACTCGCACTCCGCCAGTTGCCGGATCGCACCCAGAATCATCTCCGCCACGCGAGTGGCATCCAGCGGCCGGAACTCGTGCGCCGCCACGCCTTGCTCCAGGATCTCCGCAAGCACGCCGATCACCTGCGACTGAAGACTGTCCTGCTCGGTCTTCAGCAGCCCGCGCACGGACGCGTCGTTCAGCAGGAAATCAAACAACTGGCGATCCTGGGTGACGTGCTCGAAGTACATCCGAGCCATCGCTTCCAGCTTGCCGCGAGCCGTCTGGCTGCTGGCGGCAATCTCGTGCACTTGCACGTTGATGGGTTCGTAGGCCTTCTGGTAAACGAACTGCAACAGTCCCCGCTTGCTGCGGAAGTAGTTGTAGACGCTGCCTTTGGCGACGCGAGCGGCGATGGCCAGCCGGTCCATGGTCAAGCCGGCACTGCCATACTGGGCAATCACGGCCACGGCCGCCTCGAACAAACCGTCTCGCATGGCCGCGTCCACGGCCACCTTGCGTCGCTCCGTCAATCTGGGCATGGACCACCCGCTTCTCAGCACCCCGTCCGACCGCTGGCGCTGCGGAACATGAGGGTGAATAAATTTGACTTAATCGAACAACTTACTGAATGCACGGTCATTTTTCTGAATCTGCGTTTCCAGGTCAAGATCAGTTTGGATTGGCACCGGGAATTATGGGCTCACAGAAAGATCAAGGGCGGAGGGTAGAATGATTCTCTTTCGATTTGTTTCCTGTCACTCATTTTTCTGTCATCCCATCTTTCTGTCAGCGGTCTTGTTTTCTTAGGCGACTTTCTGTCGTTTGCGTCACTGCTGTTCATCCGCCTCGTGGCGTGGTTTGTCCGCGCTATTGGTGTCGTCCTGGCCAGAGAGGGCGGCCAGGATTTGACTGCCGACAGGCGGGCAGCCGGCGACGAAGATGCCCCGGTCTCGCTGGGCCGCGGTGCAGTTGCCGATCAAGAGGGCTCCCGGGGGAACTCCGTCGCAGCCTTTGCCGATGGCGATCTGAATCGTGCTTTGAGACGGGAAGTAGTCGAAGATGCGGTCTTTGTAGCGTGTCAAGAACAGCAGCAGGGTCGACTGACAGGCACTGCACGATTGCTGGTCCCACACGGTGATGTTGGGAAACTGAATCGTCAGGTTCTCCGGCGGGCGGGCAAACGGCGAAATCCAGTCGCGCCAATGATCCGGCGTCACGGTCAAGCGGCTCAGATCGATGACCCCGCGGCCGCGTTCGGCGCCGATGCTCAAGTGCGGGATCTGCTCTGCCGCCGTCCCCATCAGTTGACAGGCTACCGCGTCGGCTGCGAAGGCGTCGGCGCTCACCACCACGGCGTCCAGCGGTTTGGGTTGGCCCGCGCTCGGTCCCAGGCCTTCCATTCCCACGGTTCCGTCGACGATGGCCAAGTGGGGCCGGAGCACAGAGGACATGTCGGCGATCGCCAGGTCGATCGGCTTGTGCGCGCTGCCCGCGACCGGGGGCAGCATGTGAAACCCGACTTTGCTCCGCCGCCACAGGCAGCCCTTCATGTTTTTGACCGCCAACGAGACGCCCGTGTGCATGTGCATCTTCATCACGGGGACGGAGACCACGATGTCGAATTCCAGCACCTCGGGGCAGACTCTCAGCTCTTGGATGACCCGGCCCTCCGGAACGGGCACTGGCACGAAACGGCGGCGATCCATGTCGATCAAGAGGCAGTTGCGTGCGGCCGCGACGGCGGCCATCCCTGCTGCTTCAAAAGCCTCCTGCATGTCAACGCCCACAATCGGACTTTCCCCCACCGCTACTTCCGCCCCGGCCTCTCGAAAGACGTCGATCGCCGCCGCGATCACCTCCGGGTGCGTCACGACGCCGGAGCCCGGCGCCGCCACGCGGCCGACGTTCGGCTTGAGCAACACTCGTTTGCCGCGGACCGGCGCCAGTTCCACGGTTTCCAACGCCCGACGCGTGTTTGCGTAGGGTCCGCTGCCGTGTGCCACGTGCACCCAGGCATGCGTCGTCGAGCCGACAAGTGGGTTGAGGGCGAGCATGGTTGGGATGCGGGGTTCGGGATGCGGGATGCGGGTATGCGTTCAACGCCTGGGAAGACGCTGCACTCCAAAGCGGCGGGCCTCGTGTTCCATCCGTTCGACGAGTTCTCGTTGCTTGTCTTCCGGCAGTCGCGACGGCGTATACGTTTCCAGGAGCCGAGCGACCTGGCGATCGGCACGCTGTGCGATGCTTGGCGAACCCTCCTGTTTCCAACGCTCGCGCTGGGAGCGGTCGATCACCGGGCCGGGGAACCAAATCTCTGATTTCCAGTGACGCCGCGTGTGGTCGGCGATCAGCAGATTCCGCTCTTGCAACAACTCCTGCAACAGAGGGCGGGCCGGAAAATCCTCTTTTGGTTCGATCCCCGCCACCAACCGCAGGGCCATGCCGCATTGCTCGTTGTCCAAGACCAGTTTTTCCAGGCTCAGGCAGCTTTCAAAGTCGATCATCCCCGGTCCGGACACGCTGTTGATGCCACTCAACGCCGCCAACACGGCACCCATGCCGCTCTCCAGGCCGGCTTGCGCGTCCAGTTGTTTGGCATCGCTCAGGGCGATGTACGCCTGGGTGGGCAAGCCCAGGTGTTTGCCGATTTCGCTGTACGCGCAATCCAGCATCATCGTCTCGACGGCGCCCATGGGCGTCGTCTCGTGGCGGAAGTCGAAAATCGCCGGCGACCCGCCATACAGCAGCGGCGTTCCCGGATTGACCAGCTGGCTGATGACCACGCCGCTGAGCGTCTCGGCCGTGTGCTGGACGAGCGTTCCCACCAGCGTCACCGGGGCCAGGAATCCGGCCAGCGGCATGGCGATCAGTTCCACAGGAATTCCGCACCGCGCGCAGTCGATCAGATTCTGCGAGGTCACGGGACTCCAGGCCAGCGGTGAGGTGGGACAGCACGAGAAGATGGTCAGCGGCTGGTCGCAAAGCGCCTGCTGGCCGCCGCGGACGGCCAACTGGAGATCCTTCATGACCGCAAACGCGTCGATCGTAAAGGCTCCCGTGACAACCGGCTTTTCGCAATACAACAGGCTCAGGAACAGCCGGTAGCTGTCGGCGATCTCGGCCGGTACGTCGGCCGGAATCATGGCCGTGCTCTGCGAGGCGATGTGCGGCAGCTGGCCGACCACCTTGGCATACTCGATGTAGTCCTGCGTGGTCGGCTTGCGCATTCTCTGCGAGGGGTAGTCGAGCACGTTCAGCGCAGTGGAACCCGGCGTAAAATAGACTGCGTCACCACGGAAGTCGTGCGTTTGCGTGCCGAGCACGTCGTACAGCGAAAACGAGCGCGGCGCGGACCGGATCGCCCGCTCGATCAATTCCGCCGTGAATCTGGCGTGCTCGCCGTCCCGGTCGACTTCCGCGCCGTGATCGGACAAGATCGAGACAGCTTCCGCGTTGTGAATTGTGACACCCAAGCTGCACAGGATGTCGATTGCCTCGGCGATGATTCGCTGGATGAGTTCGTCGGTCAGGAAGCGGAGCTTCGGTCGCATGGGAATTTCCTCTACTCTGTTGATTCGCCGGTCCCAAGCCGCTTTACTCGATTCGCTCGTGACGTCTGGCTGGCCGGATTATAACCGGTGTTCGTGCCCCGCGAATACGCGAATCGCGGACTGGTCCAGGATCTGCCGCCGGGCCACGTACAGGGTATGGCAACGGTATTGACAAATGCCACAGCCGACGCAAGCCGCGGCTTTCGCAAACGAGGCTCGAATGCGCGACATCTCGAGCAGTTCCAATTCGGAAAACATCCCTTCCGGCGGAGGCGGACCCAGCTGGATCTCGATAGCAGGTTTCTGGATCGACGCGCGCCAATCCCATGTGAAATCGGCGCTTCGCGGCGATCTCCAGCGGCTGGATGGCCCCCGTGGGACAGACCAGCGTACAGAAGTTGCAGTCCTGGTGGCAGCCCGCGTGATCGAGATTGGCCACCGGGGTCCACAGGCTCTCCCAACCGTACTCCAACCCCGCCGGGTGCAGAACAGGCCCTGGACAGACTTTGAAGCACTGGGCGCACCGAATGCAGATGTCCAGGAACAGGTCCTCCGGAACGCTGCCTGGCGGCCGCAACGGGCGGACCACCTCGCTGCCCGGCGCACTAGCGGCGACCCGGATCAGGGCCGTTCACCTGTCGTGCCATGAAGCGAGATAGCTCAAAACGGGGAATTGTCGAGGCGGTGTCATGATCCAGAACGATCGCGAACTCGAAGCCGCACGCCAGCCGAGGTGATGGATTATCTGTTGTCGCCGGTGGGCATCCCGCGCGAGAAACAGGTCGCGTGACCGGCTGCAAGCGAAACTCGACAAGGGACTCACCAGACCGTTCTCCACGACACCCGCCCTCTGTGCCAATATGACTGAGACAGTTACCTCCTCGTTAATTACTGTAG
>CAZAQY010000128.1:0-22870 GCA_964486845.1 uncultured Pirellulaceae bacterium | reverse complement strand
GCACGGGAACCGTGAACCAATTGGGAATCCGTCGCGTGCGCAGGTCGATGATCGCCGCGACCAGGGTGATGGCGCCGATGATCACGACGGGTAACCACGGATAAGAGTTCATGACGCGATTGGCTTTCTATGCAGGACCACGAAACACGAACCGACTGCTGGCGACAAAGTTGAACAAGGTCCCGGCCACGATGCCGATGATCGCCGCGAAAATGGGGTACTTGGTAAAGAAGGGAATCAGGTGCCACAAACCGACGCTCGTCGCCCAACTGACGACCGCACCGACCAGGCAGGCGCCGCAGAACAGGACGTACTGCCGCAAGATGCCGTGCTCGCGGGATTCAAAGAACGTCCACCGCCGGTTCCAGTAAAAGTTCCACGTCATGGCCACCCAAATGGCCAGCGCCCGCGCGACAGGCACGGGCAGCAGCAGCAGCGAGACGGCAAAGGCGATCAGGTCGACGACGCTTCCCGACGCGCCCACGAAGCCGAATTTCAGCAGCTTCGGCAGATGCCGGAACTTGTATTCGGCCAGTCGCCCCAGGTGCCGCACGTAATTGAGTTGTTCCCGGAGGCTGAGCTTGCTTTTTCCGTGCAGCCGGTTGCTGAACTGGATCGGCACTTCCTGCACCCGCTGGCATCCGCACTTGACCATCAACTCTAAGCCGATCTTGTAGCCGATGGGGTTCAACTCGTGGCCCTCGTCGGCGCGGCGGAACGACGTCCGCCGCAAGGCGAAGAAGCCCGCCATCGGATCGGCAGCTCTCGTAAAGGGACGGGCCATCCAGGTGGCGATCTTGGAATTCAGCCAGCGCGCCAGTCCCCAGTCCTCGTCCGTTCCGCCGCCGCGTACATACCGGCTGCCGATGACGAAATCCACGTCCGCCTCGTCCAGGGCCTCGACGAGTTCGGGAACTTTTTCCGGCGGATGGGACAGATCGGCGTCCATCACGATCAACAGGTCGCCCCGCGCCTGGCGGAGTCCGTGCAGCACCGCGCTGGACAAACCACGCTCGCTCTGACGGGTCACCAGTCGCAGGGGGTATTGCTCCGACAACTCCCGGCAGATTTCCGTGGTCCCGTCGCCGCTGTAATCGTCGACCACGATGATCTCTGCGGCCAGATGAGCGTTGCTCAGCACCTCGTTCAGGCGGGGAATGATGACGGGCAGGTTCTCCGCCTCGCGATACGCTGGGATGACGATCGACACCACGGGAGTGGCAGCGACACGGCGGTCTTCAATGACGACACTCATGGTTTCATGCCGGGCAGTGAGGCTAAACTTCGCGTCCGCACGTCTGAACCGCGACAATTCGCGTTCCTTTCGTATTCTGGGCACCTTTCGCGATTCTATCAAGTTGTTTCTTCACATTGCCTTGCGTTTCAAGGTTCCCAAACGCCGGCGGCGTCAACGAAAGTTAGCCTCGGTTGACAACCGCTACCGCCGGGCTACAGCAAGCCGTCGACTGGCTGATGCTCCGAGGCAACGACTGTATTCTTATGCCAACGCCGGAGGGGACAACCTCCGGCGGAGTCTGGCCTGATGACCGCACCGGCGGGCCAAATCCGGGGGCGCGGGATGATTGGCAGATCGGGGCCCGCGCAACGGCCACGAAGTGGCGCGGCCCCAATGCGGCACCGGTGTGACAAGAATCAAGGGAGAGGGCGGAGTTGGCTCTCTACGCGGTCTCGGCGTAGTCGTGAGAGCCCTTGGTTTCGCGCACCAAGGCCAGGAGGGGCGGCAATTTGCGGCGGTCGCTGCCCAGGGCGATTCGCAGCACGCGGGCGCCTTCCGGCACGTCGGAACTCGCGATCCGTTTCAGCTTCTCTTTGCCGAACAGCAGGATGTCGTGGTTGCTTTCGGGCTCGACCGCGTAAATCACGTCGGCGTGATTGAGCAGCCGGCGAGCGTCTGCCGGCGTGGGCGTCCCGGCGGGCGCGCCCGACAGCACCGACTCGACCGACACGGTAAAACGTCGCCTCTCCATACGCCAGTTCTCCTCAAGAAAAGAAAACGAAAAGAATGCCTCCTCCATCCCACACGCACGTGTTCGGACAGTATTCGGCAAAGCGCCGGGCAAGTCTTGATGAAATCCGGCGCGATTGCCTTCGCGCCATCCAACTTCACGACAGCACGGCGTTCGGGGAGAATACCCCTGCGTTGCGATCGGCTTCCCGTTCTGTTTTTGCCCTGGAAGGAGGTGACAGGGAAGGGTTCGTCGGGTTTTTCAGCTTCCCACCAGGACCGGGATTTTGGAAACACGCCAGTCCACCAGGTGCATCTCGACACTGCGGCGGCCGTTGAAGTCGTTAATCACGGGCCGAAAAGCGAGGTCCAACGGCGCTGCCAAGCTCGCCAGTTCGTCGGCCGCTTCGCCCTGCCCAAAAGCCACGCCGCGAACCGTGACGCCGTGTTGCCGCACGCGGACGGCCAGGTGCCGTTCGCCGCTGCCCATCCGTCGCGGGGAGTCGGCCAACGTGACGCCGCTGGCGCACAGGATCGGGCGCGGATTGCCATTCCCGAAGGGCGCCAACTGCTCGATCTGCTCCACGGTCTTCAGCGTCAACTGGCTGAGGGTTGCTTCGGCATCGATCCGAACTTCAGCAACGCGGTCCTCGTGGGACAATTCACCAGCGACGTACTCGCAAAAATCGGCGCGGAAGGCATCCAGCTTGGCCTCCTCGATCTTCAACCCGGCCGCCGCCGCATGGCCGCCGTGCGACAGCAGATGCTGGCTGCAGGCGGCTAATGCCTCGTGCAGATTCAACTTGCCGACGGACCGCGCGGAGCCGATGCCCGGCTTGGTGCCCAATTGGTCCCAGGAAATCATCACCACGGGACGATGGTACTTTTCGGCCAGCCGGCCGGCCACGATGCCGATGACACCCGGGTGCCAGTTGACGCCCGCCAGGACGAGCGCCGATTCCGCTTGCGGATCGAACTGCTCCTTGAGTTGCTTGTGTGCCGCCAGGTAGACGCTGCGTTCCAGCGTGTCACGGCTGTTGTTCAACTCGTGGATGTACTCGGCCAGGCTCACCGCACGTTCGGGCGATTGGGTCGTAATCAACTCGACGCCCAATTGTGCTTGCCCCAATCTTCCGGCGGCGTTCAGTCGCGGCGCCAGCGTGAAAGCGATGTCCTCGGCGCTCAACTGCGGCTTCCGATCCAGCCCTGTCACGCGGAGCAATGCCTCCATCCCCGGCAGCGGGCGCTGGCGCAAACTCACCAAACCGTGCCGCACCAGAATCCGGTTCTCGTCCAGCAACGGAACGACGTCGGCTACCGTTCCCACGGCCGCCAAGCCGACCGCGGCCAGCAGGAAGTCGCGCATCGCCGGTTTGACGCGTTTGGCCTCGCTGGCGCGCTGACACAACGCCCAGGCGAGCTTAAAGGCCACGCCCGCGCCGCACAGGCCGCCAAAGGGATACGCACTGCCGGGCAATCGGGGATGAACGATTCCGGCCGCCGCGGGCAGCCGGCCGCCGCCAGCCAACTCGTGATGATCCGTAATGATCAACTCCAGGCCGAGTTCGCGAGCGGTCTCGGCCTCGGCGACGCTGCCAATCCCGCAATCGACGGAAATCACCATCGACGCGCCACGGGCGGCCAGCTTGCGCAACGCTTCGGCGTTCAGCCCATAGCCTTCCTCCAGTCGATTGGGCACATGGTAACCGACGTTCGCACCCAGCAGGCGCAGACCGCAGACCAGCAGTCCCGTCGCCGTCATGCCGTCGGCGTCATAGTCGCCATAGATGACGATCCGCCGTCCCTGCTGAATGGCCGCGTGGACGCGATCCACGGCGGCTGTCAGGCCGGGCAATAGATCCGGCTCGCGCAGCCCCTTCAGTGGGGCATCCAGGAAGATGCCGGCCTGTTGGGAATCGCAGATGCCGCGAGCCAAGAGCAGCTTGGCCACCACCGGAGACACGCGGGCGGCTCGTTCCATAGCCGCGATCCTGGCCTCGTCATGCGGACATATTCGCCAGCGCCGTTCCATGACCGTCGTGCTCCCTGCGGATCAAAGCCGGTTGCCTCGTCCGACGGGTCGGACCGGTCAGACGGGTCGGAACCCAGCTATTTTTTCTTTTCGGCGTGTACCGTGTGGCGGCGCAGCCGGGGGCAGTACTTCTTCAGCTTCAGCTTCTCGGCACCCGGCTTGCGGCGAAGTGCGTAGTTGTACTCGCCTGATTCCTCGCATACCAAAAAGACGACCTCTGCTTTCTTCCCCTTGCCTTTTTTGCCCATTGGGTTCACCTGCTCCCATACCAATAAAGACTTCTCGACCCGGTATTATCCGTTTTGCCGCAAGGCCACAGGCCTGCGCGAGATGCGATTACGGCTAGGCCCTCGCTCGCCGCACACCCCTTGCGGCGCGGCATGGAACGTTGGGACCGGCATGGAGTATAGTCGAAAATGGGCCGCTGGGGACAGAGGTTGGGCAAAAATTGCCGCCGTGGGCCGCACGGGGCCGGAATAATTGCCGCCAGCCCTCTCGAATAACAGGCAAACGTTGGGCTCGACCGGTCGCAAGTCGTTTCCAACATTTGCCTTGTGGACCTTGCGTTCGCCGGCGGATCAGTTAATCTAACGGTCCAGAGGGGCCTGAATTCGCAGTCCTAAGCGAAGCGTCCGACGCGTTTCGACGGTTTGCAGCCATCCCGATATTGATCGACGAGGCGATGCGGAGTGAGGGAGACATGAGTGCGGAAGTGAAGCAACAATCGCTGGAAGCCAAGGCAGCGGAAGCGGAGACGGAAGAATACGACGACGAAGAAGAGTTGGAGGAGGAGGCTGTCGGGCATCGGTTCTTGTTCTTCACCGCCGTGCCAGCCTGGCTGGTCAGCATGGTCGTCCATGCTGTGGCCCTCTTGGTCATGGCGATGATCACGGTCGGCGGAAACGTGGAACAGGTGAAAGCGGTGCTCACTGCCGCGCCGCCCGCAGACGATCTGCAGGAGATCGAGGAATTCGAGGAGCAGCTGACGCCGCCAGTGGATGTCGAGGCGGTGGCGGACGCCACCGTCCCGATGGAGGTGATCAGCGAGGTCATCCCTCAGGATGTCACCGACGTGGCCGTCTCCACCGACATCGAACAAGCCGCGATCGCCGTCGAACTCGTGGACTTTGGCCAGGAAACGGCCCCCCGCAATGATCTGATGAAAGAAGTCGGCAGCTACACAGGGACGGGCTATGACGGGCGCGGCAGCGCCCAGGCTCGCGCGGGCATGGTCCGGCAGGGCGGCGGCAGCGATGCCAGCGAAGCGGCGGTGGCGGCGGCTTTGCGGTGGATCGCTGATCATCAGATGCAAGACGGAGGCTGGTGTTTCGATCATCGCCTTGGCCCGATCCTGAACGGCCGTCCGCGCACGTCGGATCACCCTGGTACCCATACCGAAGCTCGAAAGGGCGCCACGGCGATGGCCATCCTGCCGTTCCTGGGAGCCGGTCAAACGCACAAAGAAGGCAAGTACAGGACCACCGTCCACGGCGGACTGGGATACCTGATCAGCCACATGAAACCAGACGGCAGCATGCATGAACCCCAGGGCAACATGTACGCGCATGGATTGGCTGCGATTGCTCTGTGCGAGGCGTATGGCATGACGCACGACAAGGCCCTGATGGCCCCCGCTCAAGCCTCGTTGAATTACATCTCCTATGCCCAAGACCCGATCGGCGGCGGCTGGCGATATACCCCACGCCAACCCGGCGATACGTCGGTGGTCGGCTGGCAGTTGATGGCGCTCAAGAGCGGCCACATGTCCTACCTGCAGGTGAATCCGAACACGATCCGCGGCTCGATCAAGTTCCTGGACACCGTCCAGGCGCAGAGCGGTTCCTTCTATGGGTACACCAGCCCTGGACAGGGCCCGGCCACGACCGCCATCGGGTTGCTGTGCCGCATGTACCTGGGCTGGAAGCACGAGAACGAAGCCCTGAAACGGGGCGTCGCGTGGCTCAGCACCCAGGGGCCCTCCCTGGGCAATGGCGCCAACATGTACTACAACTACTACGGCACCCAGGTCTGCCGGCAGTACGGCGAGGAGGTGTGGGAAAAGTGGAATTCGAAGATGCGGGATTTCCTGGTCAGTACCCAGTCGAAGGACGGCCCGGCCCAGGGCAGTTGGTTCTTCGCCGGAGGCCACGGCGCCGAAGCCGGCGGACGGCTGTACAACACGTCGCTGGCGACCATGGTCCTGGAGGTCTACTACCGTCACATGCCGATCTATCAGCAGCAGGCCACCAAGGAGGACTTCGCGCTGTAGCACCACTCGGAAAACCTCGTCACGTCACCTCCCAGCCGTTGCGGTAGGTGCCGTGGATGATCTCGTCGGCGGCAGGCGTGCCGGGGACCTGCATCCGGGCTGCGTCCCAAGCGATCTTCTGGCCCAACCGCAGGGCCAGCACGCCCAGCAAGGTGATTTCCGTCAGCCGGGCACCGTACTCGAAGTTCAATCTCGATGATGGCCCGCCGACCGCTTCAGCGTGGGTTCGGGATTGTCGAACGTGGCCGCCGGGTCCAGCAGGGCCAGTTGCGGAGGTCCGCCCGCTCCTTCGCAGGCGATGTATCCTTTCTCGCCTACACAGGCAGCCGTGAGGCTGGATCTCCGGATGGCTCGCACCCACGCCGAAGGCCTCGACGCTCTCCGGCACGCCCAGATCGAGGGCCCAGCAGGGCGCGTCCATGTCGTGGCAGCCGAAATCGCCGAAGCTGCCCGTGCCGAAGGCCCAGAAGTCGCGCCACGTGACCGGTCCCTGACGCATGGCGATCACGCTCGCATAGGCGTGCAGGTGATCGGGCGTGGCGATCAGCACCGCGTCGATGGCCTTACTTTTTCATCTGTTCATGGTATTCGACGAAGTTCTCCAGCATTTTCGCGGGCGACAGGCGAATATCGTCGCCGCCAAGGACGATCATCCCCTTGCCGTAACGTCTGGCCAACAGGTACGGATACGGATCATCGTTCCCGTTGGCCGCGGTCGCCAGTACCGTCCAGGCGCCGGAATCGGCCGGTACGAAACCGTAGGCCGGCGTTATGGCGGACTTCAAGGCCCGGAGCAGGTTGTTGGGTTTCGTGCTCCAATCGCCCGGGGCAAGGAACGCCGTGGTGCGCGCGGCCAGTGGGATTCGGCTGCACGCGACCACTTTCACTTGGAGCGACGGATCCTGGAAATACCGATCCAGCGGGATGTCCCAGTAGGAAACGAAAACCGCCAACGCGCCGTTCTTGATTGCGGGAGCCAAATGCTTCGCCCAGTAATCGGCCGGGACCTTGTTCGGACCGTGGGGATGGCGGAACCAGTAGGCGTCGCACGGCTCCTGGATCGCAAGCAGTTCTTGCTCGCTGGCGGTCAAGCGAATTTGCCAGCCCAACTCCGTGAACTCCTGGATCAGCGAGGCGTTTCGCCGGCTCTCCCGCTCCGGCGCTCCGGACCACCAGAGCAGACGGCGGTCAGTACGGGCTGCGGAGCGGAACACCAGCAATGCCGTCCCGCGTTCGGGGAAAACGCCCGGCGCCAAATCCTGGCGCCCTCCGTGGTGACGCAGGAAGCGCGCCTGCCAGGTCTCGTTCGGATTGGGCGTTTGGTCGAGTGCGGCGAAGGGAATCGTCATCTCCGCTTCCCACGAGTCCGCGCCCAGCCGCGTTTTCGCCTGCCAGTCCGGATTCCATTGGTCTTCCCTGACGCCCACCACGGACTGGCGATAGTCCTGCTGTGTCCCCTGGGAGTTGACCGCGAAGTGCCAGGTTTCGCCGGTCACGCCGGAAGCCAGTTCCAGTTCCACGCTGTCGTCTTCCACAACTTCATCGTCACGCCCCGCAGCTGCCGCCTTGACGTTCTTGATCTGCAAGCCCCGGCAGACCCAGTTCACCAGCAGCGATTCCCTGGTCCAAGCCAGACGCACTCGGGTGGGAAACCGACCGGCGTCGCGGGCCGCCGTGACAAGGTCCTGGGACCGGGAAGCGGATTGGGCGAAGTCGGCGGCCTGGGCCAGCAGCGGCAGATTCAGGCGGGGAGTGTCGGTATCCAGCCAGTACAAATCCTGCCACTGATTGAACAGGACTCGCTCTCGCCTCAGGGCGGCCGCGGCCCGATCCCTGACGGCCAGATTGCCGATCTGTAGCAAACGCTGTTCGGCGGACGCAAAATCCGCGGCCACCTCCGCACGCAGTTTGTCGGCCAGCAGGTGCGGGGCCGCGCTCAAGGCATTGCCCAGAATCGTGGCATGGATCGGCGTGGCAGTCCAGGCGCGGTCCATGGCCCGGTAGTAGTCGAACATCGGCGCGGCGGCTTCGCCAAAGACAATCTGACACCAGTCGCGCAGCACGGCGGCCATTTCCTGGTCCGGCTCCCACAGCAGCCGGGCATACAGGTAAAGGGACAGGCGGTTCTGAACGTGGTGGGCATAGACTTCCGGGCCGCTTTTGGGGGACAAGGAGACTTCCGGGATCAGGGCCACGTGCCCCAATCGCCGGCTGGTCTTCACCGCATCGTCGATCACGCTCAGAAAGGGGATGAAGCGGGCGTTTCTGGTGTAGATGTCATACTCGTAGGCATAGTTGCCGATCGGCAAGCCGGTGGCCTGCCAGGCCAGCATGGCTTGCATCGTATCTTCGTTGTGCCGGCAGTCGGGGTGCCCGTAGGGATGGATGTTGCAGCGGCTGTAGCTGGCATATTCGATGAACTCGCTGTTGCGAATCGGGCACTTGGGCACGTCGCGGTAGCCTTGGTAGGCGATCGTGGCAAACTTCAGATTCGGGAATTCCTGTTTCAGCGTGTCGGTCAGCCGGTTGTAGAACTCGAACCAGGCCGTGGAAACGTCTCTGGTAGCGCATTGGGCACAGCGGCAATAGTCCTGGTTGTCGCTCGGAAAGACGCTGAGAATGTCCAGGAAAGGCCGCTTGCGCAGGTAAGCGGCCGTCTCGGCGGCGACGATCCTGTCCACTTCCGGATGGCTGAAGCAGATGTTGTTCTTGTAGCGTTTGCCTTGGATCTCGGCGAAGTACTCCGGGTGCTGGTCGAAAAGCGTCTGCGGCAGGACGACGTTGTGGGAAGACCACATGGAGTAGAAGCCCCTGCGTTTTTCTTCGGGAGGGGCGGCATGACGATAGAGGTTGATGAAGTTGCGGCCCATCCACTCGCGGAACAGGTCGACATCGCGCCAGTCGCCGCACAGGTGGAAGCCCCGATAGGCCAAGGCGGGCGTATAGTTGTACTTCAAATCGGGCAGGGACCAGCTCGTCTTGGCGGGCATGAATTCGCCGTCGGGGCCGGGCCATAGCCACCGCACCCCCAGTTCATGCTGCAGAAAGCGGTACACCGCGTACAGCGCCCCACGCGGCTGGTTTCCGGCCAGGTACAGCCTGCCGTCCAGGGTGCTTACGGCGATCTCCTCGACCTTGCCCGCACGGAGGTTGAGGGCCTCGGCCCGCGATTGCACCTGCGGGTTGTTGAGATCGCCGATGATGATCGTCCTGCGATCGGGCGCCTCGGCCGAGCACAGCACCTCAAAGTCGGCGCCGGAGATCTTCTTCAACGCGCCGCTCAGCTCCTCGGCGGCAAATGTCTCCGTCGGATCGGCTTGCGGAGACAGATAGATCTTCCAGTCGGTCCGGCCGTCCTGGAAGAACATTTCTTCCCCCCAGGACGCCCGCGCTGCCAGCAGCACCAAGGCGGCCAGAAACAACATCGGGCGAAACAACATCGGGCGAAACATCCTGGCGACTCCTTAACGCGGGCTGATTCGTTGCGGGCAGGGACAGGAAAGACCCAACATGCGCTGGTTGAACAGAAAATGCAAGCTCTCACGCCCCGGATTTGTATCGGCGTCACGCTCCCATGAAGTCCGTCAGACAATCTGCTAAGATAATCGTGTCTTGCGGCCGCAATCCCGCAATCCAAGGGCACCGCCGCCCAATGATCCTGCCACTGCCGGAAAGCCACGCATGGAACCGACTGCTGATCCGCTTGCCGCTTGTTGTTCGTCTGCCTTGTCGAGGGCTGCGGAGCCGCGCCGGGCCTTGGCGGAGGTCTGCGACCAGGCCCTGGCCCGCTTGGGCGGCACGCCGGACCTGGCGGTGCTGTTCCTGTCGGCGGACCGCGCCGAGATCGCCGACAAGATCGCCAACCAGGCCTGCGATCGCTTGGCAGCGGAATGCGTCATCGGCTGCACGGCCGAATCCCTTGCGGGTGTCGGCCAGGAGGTCGAAGGGGTGCCGGGGCTTTCGTTGTGGCTGGCTCGATTGCCCGGAGCCCAAGTGCTGCCCATGCACTTGACGTTTGAACGTACGCCCGAGGGCGGTGCGATCCTGGGCTGGCCGGACACGCTGGTGGAGCAGTGGCCCACACCAGCTGCCATGTTGCTGTTGGGCGACCCGTTCTCCTTCCCGTCCGACTATCTGTTGGAGCGGATGAACGAAGATCACCCCGGCTTGCCCGTGATCGGCGGAATGGCCAGCGGCGCGTCGCAGCCGGGCGAAAGCCGCCTGATCCTGGGCCGGCAGGCCTTGGCCAGCGGCGCCGTTGCCGTGTTGCTGTCCGGCGCGGTGCGCGTGCAGGCCGTCGTCTCGCAAGGTTGCCGGCCCATTGGCAAGCACTTCGTCATCACACGGGCCGAGCAAAACGTGATCTACGAACTGGGCGGCAAGCCGGCCGTGATCCAGCTGCACGAACTACTGGTAAGGCTGCCGATGCGGGAACAAGAGATGGTCCGCCGCGGCCTGCATCTGGGGCGTGCCGTCAGCGAATACAGGGACCGCTTCGAACACGGCGATTTCCTGGTCCGCAACGTCCTGGGCGTCGATCCGGACACCGGCGCCGTAGTGGTCAGCGACTACGTCCGCGTCGGTCAAACGGTCAAATTCCACATCCGCGATGCGCAAACGGCCGATGCGGACCTGCGGCAATTGCTCGCGGCGGCGCGCCAGCGAATGGACGGGAATCCCCTGGGCGCCCTGCTGTTCACTTGCAACGGACGCGGCACCCGGATGTTCCCGGAACCGCATCATGACGCCGCGGCGATCGGCAGGGTCTGGGGCGAGATCCCGCTGGCCGGCTGCTTCGCCGCCGGCGAATTGGGCCCCGTGGGAGGCAAGAATTTCGTCCACGGATTCACGGCCAGCATCGCGTTGTTCGAAGCCGTCACAGAATCCTGACGCCCCTCGACGTTCGCCTTTGCCGCCACGGGTTTGGCAAAACCCTCGCATCATTGCTCTTGTCGCCACGGCGTGGTTCTGCTAGAAGTCTCGCCCCGGAACCTCTCGATTCTCCATTTTCCTTCGTTTGGCATCCCGGGCGGACGGATGCGGAGAGTGAACATGGCAAGGAAGCGCAAACGCAGGCCCACGATTTCGCAGGCCCTGATCGGTGTCGTCACGACGGGCATGCCACAGCCGGTGCGGTCGGTGCTGGGAAACCGCTTGGTGTCGACGCTGGTGATGATCGTCGCGCCGATCCTGTTGGTGACCGGCGTGATCAGCATCCAATGGGACGGCACCTTGCCCAGGGTCTCTGTGGACCAGCAGCGAGCCCAACAAATCCGGGCCCAGGCCAAGGAATCGCTGCAAAAGCTGCGCGAGAAGGAAGGCGGCCTCTTGACGTCCTGGCCGCGTCTGGACGACTCCAAGGAAGCTTGCGAACCGGAGTCGTCGCAGCACGAGCAGCCAATTGCCAATCTGAGCGAGATTCTGAGAACGCTGCGTTAGCCCCCAGCCCAGTCACGGTCGTTTGGCGGAGCGATTTCTTGGCCTTGTTTCTTGCACGCTGGATCGCTATGCTAGCGATGCTGGCGGAACGTATCGGAACCCCCTCTGGAGAAGCGTTTTTGGGGGTTTCGAAAAGTTTTCCGAAGTAACTGTTGACGGACTCCGACAAAACGTTAGACTGCTCGCCTGCCCAACATATTGTGGTCGTCGCACGAGTGAGATACAATATGTTGGGGGTTCACGTTATCTCTGCCGCTGTTGGCAACTATCCCATTTTTTCTGAACATCCCAAGTTCACGTTCGATCGAAACGGAAATCGATCCGACACGTTTAGTGAACCGACGTACATTATGTAGGATGCAGATTTCGCGATTTCGACGGATCGACGCTGCTTGCAGAAGGAGCTGGCCATGGCAACTGTTGCGGAACGAATTCCCTCTCAAGTTTTCTCGGCGGAACCCAGTTCCCCGCACGAAACTCGCGCCGGGTTGCGCGTGGACAGTGTTTTCTGCCCCGTGGACGTCAAGGACCCTTTGGAAACCGTCGAATGGGAGTTGCGTTCGGCGGCGATCAAGGACGAAAACGGCGACGTTCTGTTCGAGCAGAACGACTGCGAAATTCCGGCTTCGTGGAGCCAGTTGGCGACGAACGTGGTCGTCAGCAAGTACTTCTACGGCGAGAACGGCACGCGGGAGCGGGAGCGGAGCGTGCGGCAACTGATCCATCGCGTGACGCGAACGATCGCCGACTGGGGCCGGCAGGACGGATATTTTGCCGGCGAGGCCGACAGCGAGCGGTTTTATCGCGAGTTGACGTGGCTGTGCTTGCACCAGCACGGCTCCTTCAATTCGCCCGTGTGGTTCAACGTGGGCCTGTATCACCAGTACGGGATCACGGGCGATCGGTGTACCTGGCACTACGACGAGCGCAGCCACCGCGTCGTCCAGCCGGAGAACCCCTACGAGCATCCGCAGGCGTCGGCGTGCTTCATCCAGAGTGTCGAAGACAACATGGAAGACATTATGCGGCTGGCCGGCAGCGAGGCCATGCTGTTCAAGTTCGGCTCCGGCACAGGGACGGACTTGTCTTCGATTCGCTCTTGCCGCGAAAAGTTGTCGGGCGGCGGCCGGCCGTCGGGTCCGTTGTCGTTCATGCGGGTATACGATCAGATTGCGGCGGTGGTCAAATCGGGCGGCAAGACGCGCCGGGCGGCCAAGATGCAGTCGCTGAAGATCTGGCACCCCGACATCTTGGAATTCATCGAGTGCAAGTGGAAGGAGGAGCAGAAGGCGCACACGTTGATTGAAAGCGGCAAGTACGAAGCCAATTTCAACGGCGAAGCCTACAGTTCGATCCTGTTCCAGAACGCGAATCTGTCGGTGCGGGTGACGGACGAGTTCATGAAGACAGTCGAGCGGGGCGGAACATGGACTACGCGGTGGGTGACCAAGAACGCTCGCGGCGAGCCGCCGGCCTACGACGCCCGTCATCTGCTGGCCCGCATGGCCGAGTGTGCTTGGGCTTGCGGCGATCCGGGCGTGCAGTACGACACGACGATCAATCGCTGGCACACGTGCCCCAATTCGGGCCGGATCAATGCCAGCAATCCCTGCAGCGAGTACATGTTCCTGGACGACACGGCCTGCAATCTGGCCAGCATCAACTTGATGAAATTCCGCAAGCCGGACGGGATGTTCGACGTCGAGCGGTTCAAGGCGGCCTGCCGGCTGTTTGTGATCGCTCAGGAGATCCTGGTCGATCACGCCAGCTATCCCACGGGTCCGATCGCGGAGAACAGCCATCTGTACCGCCCGCTGGGACTGGGCTATTCCAATCTGGGCAGCTTGCTCATGGCCAGCGGCCTGCCGTACGACTCGGACGCGGCGTACGGCGTTTGTGGTTCGATCACGGCTCTGCTGCACGGAGCGGCCAATTTGGCCAGCGCCGAGATGGCGGGCGTCGTGGGTCCGTTCGAGGCCTTTGCCGACAATCGCGAACCGATGCTGCGCGTGATGCAGATGCACCGCGACGCGGTCGAGACGATTGACGAGGCCGGCCCCCGCTATTTGAAGGACGCCGCCCGCAAGCTGTGGGACCAGGTGTTGGTCACCGGCCGCCGGCAGGGGTTCCGCAACGCCCAGGCCACCGTGTTGGCGCCGACCGGGACCATCAGCTTTATGATGGACTGCGATACGACGGGCATCGAACCCGACATCGCGCTGGTGAAATACAAGCAACTCGCGGGCGGCGGCATGCTCAAGATCGTGAACAACACGGTGCCGTTGGCGCTGCGTTCGCTGGGCTACGACGACCGGCAAATCGAAGCGATTCTGAAGTACATCGACGCCCACGACACGATCGAAGGCGCTCCCGAACTGCAGGACGATCTGCTGCCGGTGTTCGATTGCGCGTTCAAGCCGGCCAACGGTTCCCGCAGCATCGCCTGGCGGGCCCACATCCGCATGATGGCGGCCGCCCAGCCGTTCCTGTCGGGCGCCATTTCCAAGACGGTCAACATGCCGGCGGAGACGACGGCCGAGGAGGTCGCGGAAGCCTATACCTGGGGCTGGCAGATGGGCCTCAAAGCGCTGGCCATCTACCGCGACGGTTCCAAGCAGAGCCAGCCGCTGTCGACCAAGAATGAGAATGACAAGGCCAAGAAGGACAAAGAGGCCGCCGCGCGCCCGCGCCGCGAACGACTGCCCGACACGCGGCAGTCGCTGACGCACAAGTTCAACGTCGGCGGCCACGAAGGCTACATCAACGTGGGCCTGTATCCGGACGGACGGCCCGGCGAACTGTTCATCACCATGGCCAAGGAGGGCAGCACGGTCGGCGGGCTGATGGATTGCTTCGGCACCGCCATCTCGATCTGCCTGCAATACGGCGTGCCGCTGGAGGTGCTGGTCAACAAGTTCTCGCACACGCGGTTCGAGCCGATGGGGCACACCACCAACCCCGACGTCCGCATCGCCAAGAGCGTCGTGGATTACATTTTCCGCTGGCTGGGCATCACCTTCCTGGACGGCTTCCGAGAAGCGAGCAACGGCCTGCCGTTGGGCGAGAAGTCGAGCGCCGCCGGAGAGGACGTGTTCGGGCATGACGTGGCGGCGGAGAAGGGCAACGGTCACCTTTCCGGGGCGGGCAAGGGATCGGCCAACGGCCACGGCCAAGCGGCGCACAAAAAAATGGACATGGCCGTGCTCGAACGCGCGGGTGTGGTCGCGGTGCAGAGCGAACAATTCGCCAGCTTCCAAAGCGACGCCCCCGCCTGCGACAACTGCGGTGCAATTACCGTCCGCACCGGCAACTGCTACCTGTGCCACAACTGCGGTAACAGCATGGGTTGTTCATAATACGGCCGCACCTTGCCGCGTTGGCGCGGCAAGAAATCTGGTGAGCGAAAATCATGATCCGATGCATTTGGTCCATCGCCGCTGTAGGTCTCCTGGCCGTCTTGCCAGCAGCGGCCGACGAGGCGCCTTGGAGTCGCTTTCGCGGTCCGAATGGCACGGGCATCAGTCACGCCAAGACGGTGCCCGTCCGCTGGACGGAAAAGGACTACAACTGGAAGATCGCCCTGCCCGGCCCCGGCCACTCGTCGCCCGTGATCTGGGACAGTCGGGTGTTCGTCACCTGTGGCGACCCAGCCACCGCCCTGCGCACGTTGCTGTGCGTGGATGCGATGACGGGCCGCACGCTGTGGAAACACGAGGAGCCGTCGAAAACCTACCGCCAGCATCGCGACAACGGCTACGCGACGGCCACGCCGGTCGTGGATGCCGGCGGCGTGGTGATTACTTGGACCACGCCCGAAGCGGTCATGCTGGCGGCGCTGGATCTGCAGGGCCGCGAACTCTGGCGCCGCGACCTGGGTCCCCTGATCTCCCTGCAAGGCAGCGGCTCGTCACCGATCCTGTACGAGGACCTGGTGGTGCTAGCCAATGACCAGGAGGACATGGAACGGAGTCCGGGCCGCAGGAAGGACGGTCCTAATCCGGCGGGCCGGAGCTTCGTCGCCGCCGTCGATCGAAAAAGCGGCCAGACCCGTTGGCTGACGGAAACCAAGACCTGGCTGGCCGGCTACTCGACGCCCTGCGTCTACCAGGCCGACGGCGGCCAACCGGAGTTGATCTTCTCCAACACCGCGCACGGCCTCATGGCGCTCGACCCGGCCACGGGAAAGAACAACTGGGAATTTGGGCAGCCTTTCCTGGATCGAGCCGTGATCTCGCCGGTCCTGGCGCCAGGCCTGGTGATCGCGGGCCACGGAGCGGGACTTCGCGGAACTCGCTGCCTCGCAGTCCGGCCGGGTTCGCCCGGCCAGGCCCCAGCGCCCACGGAAGCGTATACGATCACCAACGCCATCCCCATGGTTCCCACGCCGCTGGTCAAGGACGGGCGACTGTATCTCTGGGCCGACGACGGCGTGGTGTCGTGCCTGCGCGTGGCCAGCGGTGAAACCGTCTGGCGAGCGCGGGTCGAGGGCGGATTCTACGCCTCGCCCGTCTGGGTCGATGGCTATCTGTACAACGTGTCCAAGACAGGCGAGGTTGTCGTCCTGGCGGCGGGAGACACGTTCCAGGTCGTCCACCGCATCGCGCTCGGCGAACCTAGCTACGCCACGCCCGCGGTGGCCGGCGGAGTGATGTACCTGCGGACCACTTCTCACCTCTTCTCGCTGGGCGGTCCGCGGTAACTTGTCCGATCAGGCTCGCGCTTTGAGCAGGTCGTCGGCGCGTCGATCCCGTGCAGGATCATGTTCATGATCCCGATGACGTAGGCCAGCGACTTCTTCTCCTTGCCAAAGAACGCGGCTTCCGACTCGCAGAAGAAGCCCGCCGAGCCGCAAGCGCCGTCGTAGATGCGATCGTCGATCCTAGGCCGGACGACCTGGACGATGGCGCGGATCAGCGGCCGCGGCGTGTAGTACTCGCGCGGGCCTGGTCGAACAGCGGCAGCAGTTGGCGATAGACGGCGACGCGGGCCGGGGCGGGCCGCGCGGTGGATTCCAGCCGGTGGACCCGGTCGATGCGGCTGAAGTCCGGCCACAGTCCGCAGGATGCGTGCCGTCGCAGTTGACCGCGGAAACCGTTATAATCACGCTCAATGACCCTGGATTCAGGAGCGCGATCCAGAACGCCTCGCCAGCAGGTATCGCATGGCTTCGGACGAATCATCCTCCCGTCGCGTCAGCCCACTGCCGCCGCCGTTGCGGTCTCTGTTTTGGGACTGCGATTTCGCTCAGCTCGATTGGCAGCAACACCGCGATTTCATCATTCGCCGCGTGCTGGCCGAGGGATCCTGGGACGCTGTTTGCTGGCTGCGCAACGAACTAGGCGACCCCACGTTGCGCGATTGGATCGAACGGCACCAAGGCCGTTCGCTCAGTCCCCAGCAGCTGAGATTCTGGGAGTTGATCCTGGACCTGCCGAAGGAGTCGGTCGATACGTGGCTCCGGTCCGAAGAGCGGAAGATCTGGGAGGGAAGGGTACACCGATGAGCTTGCACGCCGAAGTGCTTCCGCCGGAACAACAGGCTGCTTTGCGGCAATTGGGGCCGGCCGCAACGGGTTTGGGATTCTACTTGGGAGGTGGGACGGCCATCGCGATTCATCTCGGACACCGGCAATCCGTGGACTTCGACTGGTTCACCGCACAACCACTCGATGATCCATTGGGCTTGTCGAGGGAACTGCAAAGCCGCGGGGGCGACCTGAAAGTCGGCTCCGTTCAGCGGAGAACACTGCATGGGAACGTAGCCGGCGTGCGAGTCAGTTTCCTCGAGTTCCATTACCCCCTGCTGCAACCGCCGGTCGTCTGGCCGGAATTCGGTTGTCAACTGGCCTCACTCGAAGACTTGGCCGCGATGAAGCTCCTCGCAGTCTCCCAGCGGGGCACAAAAAAGGACTTTCTTGATGTTTACGCCCTGGGCACACACGGACTCTCGATTCCCGAAATGCTGACCCTGTATCGCCGAAAATTCTCGGTCGAGGATGTCGGACGCGTCACGTACAGTCTCTGCTATTTCGACGACGCCGACGCCGATCCGATGCCCTTGATGTTGACAAACGAAACTTGGCCGCGAGCCAAGGCCGCCATCCGGGACTGGGTGAAAGCCATGACGGAGGGAGCGGGAACACGCGACGAAGGTACTTGGAACCGATAACAAAACCGAATCGGAGACCCCCGGCCGGCGGTTTCGACTGGGTCAGAGACCCGCGCCGAACGGTTTTGTTAGCGGCTCTTTCGAGGCCGTCCCGTCCGTGCGGTGTTTTCTGTCGCCCCAAGAGAAGCCCGGCTTTTCGGAAAAGCCGGGCTTCGTCGGCCGAATTCACGGCACGCGCATTCGTTGGGTGGTGCGGATTCGCACCGGGCCGATCAGGCCGGCGGGGATCAGCCGGTCGCCCAGGCGGTTGCTGATGTCGGCGGCCAGGAACGGTTTGAACTGCAGCGCGCCGCCCGCGGGAAAACCGTTCGGGTGCTTCTTGTCGCCGACCAGGCGATTCAGCCAGGCGTTGGTCACGCGGACCTCCAACGTGTTGGTGCCGCCTTGCGCCTCGCCGGTGATGTCCACAACAAACGGCGGCTTCCAGAGCACGCCCAGATTGTGGCCGTTGACCAGGACTTCGGCCAGCGATTCCACCTGGCCCAGGTCCAGCAGCACGCGGCGGCCGTCGCCGATGCGTTCCGCCGGCAACTCGAACGTGCGGCGGTAGGTCGCCGTGCCGGAAAAGCAGCGAAGGGCCTCGTTCGAATGCTCCGTCCAGGACATCAACCGCTCGAACGCCGTACGTTCCGGCACGTCCATCTTGGGCGGGAAGCAGACTTCCCACGGGCCGCCGATGTCCAACGGAGCGGGAAGTGCCGATACGTCGAACGAACGTGCTTGGCCGTCCGCCAGCTTCATCTTATAGGAACCGCCGACAGAGACCTCGGCTTGCAGGCTTCCCTCTGCGCCGCGCGTGAGAGCGACCAACGGCCGTTGCCCAGCGGTGGTCTCCGGCGGCGGCGATTTGGCCAGTTCCCCAATCTCGGCAGCCGTCAACGCGCGGGCCAGCTGCTGGATCTCGCCCAGTTCGCCCTTGAACGGGCCGCCGGGACCGCCCTGTCCCGCGCCGGGGCTGGGATGCACCGTGTACCGGCTTTGCAGGCCCTGGCGCGCCGGTTTGCCGTTCAGGTACAGGCTGGGCCGGCCACCCTGATAGACCACGGCCACGTGCGTCCAGTCGGCCAGGGACGCCGCGTGTACGAGCAACGGCGCGAAGTAGCTGGACGAGTGCTCGTAGACCGCCACGCCGTTGCGGCCCACGGACAATCCTGCGCCGGCATGGCTGTCGTCGCCGAACAGCGACGCTCCGTGCGCGGGGAAGACGACGTCGTTGCGGGCCGCCTGGAGGAAGACGCCCGTGTCGGCTTCCTTGGGCAAAGCGATGTCTGCGTTCGGCTTCATCCAGCCGGCGAGCGTGAAGGTGCTAACGCTGTCCTTCGCGGTGGCTTCCGTTGCCGGTTCCTCCGCTTTGGCCGCCGTGGTCAACACCACTTGGCCGTCGTGCGTCACCTCCGTCACCGCTGGCGTCGAACCGACGGCTGTCCGGAAAACGACGAATACCGAGCCTCGGGGCTCCAATTCGATCGGCACGCGCACGCCTCCCTCCGTGGCCTCGAAAGCCGCCACGGGCACGATTTGCCCGCGGTCGGCGTGCCACAACTCCGGGGCTCTGCCGGCAACGCGAAACACGGGACAGAGCGACGCCGAGTGCTCGCTCTGGCTGGACAGGAAATAAATCTCCGCGCCGGGCGACGAGCGGTGAGTCCACAACAGTTTCTTCGGGTTCACGCCCGCGACATCGGGCGGCGTCCGTAACTCGGCCAGCACCGCCGGCAGATCCAGGCCGCGGAACACGCGTCCCTGGCCGAAACGCACCTGTTTCACAGCCTGCCCGTCGCAGTTGGCCCAGATTTCGGCGGCCAGTTTGCGCACTTGTTCGTCGCACGCCGGGTAGTTCTGCAAGCTCGGCGAGCGGGCCGGCGGGGGACCGAGCACGGCGCCGCCCGCGGTGATCAGGTCGCGCAGCTTCTGCAGCAGTTCCGGACGCATGGTGTCCAGTTCGGGCAACACCAGCAAGCGATAGCTCTTGCCGTCGGTCAGCACGAAACGGCCGTCTTCCACGTGCGCCCGTTGCTCGATCACCTCCGCGTTGATGTAGTCGAAGTCGTACCCGGCCGGCAACTCCGGCTGGCGGACGCCGGTCATCTTCGGGGTGTCCTCGCCGATGAAGTAGGCCACGTCGGCCACGTGGCGGCCTTGCTGCAACAGGAAATGCGAACGGCGGAGGTAGTCCATCCAGGAGCGGCTGGCCTCGAACCAGGTATTGTGCCGGTTGAACTCCGTGCCGAACCAGGCGTTCACGCCCGGCCGTCGCTCGTCCGACGGCTGATGGATGTAAACGTGCAGGACGAAGTGGTTGACGCCCTCGGTCACGGCCCAATCGCCGCGCCGCTTGAGCGACCACGGAGTGCCGGAAAAGAACGGACCGCCCGTGAACGCTTCGGCCGACGTGATGGGCATGCCGTAGATGTGCGACGCGGACGAAGCCGCCCGCAGTTCGATGCTGCCCAATTCGCCGGTCGCCCAGAACTCGCCGCTGATGTGATCCGCCTGGCCGCCGTACTGCAGAAATTCCGCAGGAAAACCCCAGTGGCCGTAGTTCTCCAGCCACAGCTTCAACCCGTGTTGCCGGCAGACGTCCCGCAGACCGCCCACGTAGTCCATCGCCACGCGGTCGGCCACCAGCCGCCGCAGATCCCACAGGAAGCGGTTGGACTGGTCGGCACTGCCCACGATGCGGCCGGTCAGCACCGGCAGCCAGCGGCGGGCGTCGTAGCCGTAACGCTCGCGGAACAGGTCGCCAAAACCGTCCGTCCAGTTCTGCGAACCCATTTCGTAGCTGTCCGCCACGACATGCTTCAGCGCCTGCCGCTCGGAGGCCGGCATGCGCTTCAGCAGCTGTCCGATGTAGGCGTCGAAGTGCGCCGCGGCGGCTTGCCGGTTCATCTTGTCCACTTCCAGTCCCTGGCCTTCGGGCGAAGCCGGCGAGTTTTTGGTGCCGGTCGGCGTCATGCCGGTGCGGACAATGACCCACTCGCCTGCCGGCACCTCCCAACGCAGCGTGCCGTCGGCCGCCAGCCGGTCGCTGAGGTCGACGACCGCATCCGGCGCAACGCTCAATGGTTCCGCGTCGGGTTCGTCCTGCGGCGGCCAGAGATACGTGTCCCACATGGGCAGCGGCGTGGGGTGCATCTTGCCGAGTTGCTTTTCAATAAACCGCTCCAGCCTGGCCGCCGCCGACAATTCGACTTCCGCCAACCCGCTTCGTCCGCGGAAGTTGGTCAGCAGCAGCCGGAATCGTTTCGAGCTGACGGGCGGGAAAGAAACGGCGACCGGCCCGTGCGGCATCGGCCCCACGTTGACATTGATGTTCGACCGGTCCAGCGCGAACGAGCGGACCTCGCGAAACTCGCCCGCTTCGTCCGCCGCCTGCAATTCGCACTGGGCGGAAAAGGCGACCGCCGCCGCGTGCAGCACGAGGCTGCGAGCCGTGAAGGGCTGGGCCAATTCCATGTCGATCGCGAGCGCACCGCGGCCTTGGCCGGCCCCCGGCGGGAACATGCACGCGGTGTTCAAGTCGCCGTCGCACATCTGCGCCGCGTTCTCGGCGGCCGGAGTGCAGGCCACGCGCGGCGAGTGAGACGCCACGGTGTCCGCATCGCCGCGCGGTGCGGGAAAGGCCTGCACGGCGATGTCCTGGAACGGCTCCTTGGGCGCGGCCAATCGGCCCTCGAATCGCGCCGGTCCAGTCACGCGTTGTTCCGTCGTGACCATGTACCGCATGGCCTGTTCCGGCTTGATCCACGGCCCGCCGGACTGGCTCCAGCCGGGACAATTGAACATCCCGATATTCACCCCGACGCGGCCGCCTTCGCGGATGGCGTGCTCGACCAGTTCCCACCACGGCTCGGTCAACGCCTTGACGCCGCCTCGCTGGACGTCCTCCAGGTAGATATTGCCGATCAGCGCCTCGCCGATCCCGACGCGGGCCATCGCCTCCAGATCGCGCGTGATCCCTTCCCGCGAGATGTTGTCGGTGATCCAGTACCAGTAGACCCAGGGCTTGGTCCCGCCCGGCGGCTGGAGAAAACCCTGGACCAGCGGCGATGCCGTCTCAGTTGCCGGTTCCGAGCCCAGCCCGCTCATCGCCGGCAGCAGGATTCCTGCCAGCACCACACGAGCAACGGCAACGAAGGGACGACGGTGTTGCACTGCCATGACATTCCCTTTGCGAAAAGGCTGTGTGTTTCGGTTCCTCATACTTCGATACCGCCCTGCGCGGCGCACTCGTCCAGGGCCTTGGCGGCCGCGGCCAAGCCGACACCGAAACGCGTCACGCCCAGGCGGACCATCTGCACGCTGGTCTCCAAGTCGCGGATGCCGCCGGCGTCGTAGGGCAGGCCGAGCGTCTCCAGGTCGTGTTTCAGTTGCACCGTCTCTTCCTCCGGGCCGACGCGCGGCGGCACGGACCGTGACAGCGGCGTGAGCCAGGCGTTCAGCGTATGGCCGCCGTCGACCATCAGGTCGTGGCCGGTGACGTAGTTCGAGGCGGCGGAGGCCAGGAAAATCGCTGCGCCGTACAAGTCCTCCGGACGCTGGACGTGGCCCAGCGGCGTCAGCTCGCGGATCCGCTGGCGGACCACGACCGGCGTCGAAGCGTGCATGGGCGTGAGCGCATAGCTGGGACTGATACAGTTCACGTTGATGCTAAAGCGCCCCCACTCGGCGGCCAGCATGCGCGCCATCTGCACGACGCCGGCCTTGGAACCGTTATACGAGGATACGCTACTGAACGACGCTAAATGCCGCATCCTGCCTATTTTAGCTCCTGATTTTCGGATTCGCTGGGGCTTCGCCCCAGATCCCACGGCGGCCTGCGCCGCCTACCGGCCGCCTTCCGCTACGGCTCGCAGCGGCGGGGCTACCGCCACCGCCGCTGCGGCCTTCGCTACAGGCGGACGCTACCGCGGAAGAAGGCGCGCTCTACCGAGCGATTCACGCTAGTGCCGGAAATCACAATTGACGGTACATGAAAGAAGTATTTTGCCCAGAT
>CAZAQY010000127.1:0-22871 GCA_964486845.1 uncultured Pirellulaceae bacterium | reverse complement strand
CAGTACGTCGATCGGCTGATTGAACAGGGACAGCTCGTCCCGCGCCAGCAGGCCGCCTCTGTCGCCACGTTCTTGGACGGCAAGTACCTGGGCCGCACGCATGCCATCTATGACGAGCCGCGCCGGATCCTCGGCCGGATGCCCGGCCTGACCTTGCGCGAAATGGCCTGGACGCGGGAATTGGCCTATTCCTGTGGCGAGCCCGGCGGCGTGTTCCACTTGCTTCATCCGGAACTGAGTCACAGCATGGCCGCGCGCGTCCTGGAGGAGGCGGCGCAGACCGGCGCCGACATGCTGGTCACGGCTTGCCCCGCGACGTTGACGCGCTTGCAGCAAGCCAATCGCACGACCCTGGCGGTGCGCGATCTGGTCCAAGTCGTCGACGCCGCCGTGGCCGGCCACCGGCCGGATCGCACCGGCGGCGCTGCGGAACGCGCTTGACGGGGTCGATCGAGGGGCGCAAGCTGGCCGTTCGGCAAGGCCGATCGGCCCCAGGACGTGTCGGTCGGGCACGCGGCGGGCCGTTTGCCGCCCGCCGCGCCAGGGCTCTCGCCGCGGTTTCGGCCTGCTAGAATGATCTCCGAAGACCGGCGCCATCGGGCGGCGGAAGCCAGTTTTCTGATGTCGCGGAGCTTGCCGAAAATGCCTTCTCCTTTTTCGATCCGCCGGTGGACTATTCTGCGACGATCCCGCCGCCGTTGGACGATTCCACACCGCGTTGGCTGCAGCAACGAATGACCAAGCCATGATGCCAGAGCCCAACTCAAACGACGCCGGCGGCCCCAGCCCGAACGGCGGCGGCCCACCGCGGCTGCCCGACTCCCGCCGGGCCGTTCCCGCTTTTCGCTGGTGGATTGCCGGACTGCTGTTCTTGTGTACCGCGCTCAGCTTCTTCGACCGGCAGGTGCTGTCGGTGCTGGCGCCGACGGTGATCCAAGAATTGAAGATGAACAACGACCAGTACGCGAACGTGGTGGCCGCCTTTGTGCTCAGCTACTCGATCATGTTCGCGGTCGGCGGGCGGTTTCTGGACTGGGTCGGCACGCGCCGCGGCATGCTGATCTGTGTGTCGCTGTGGACGTTGGCCAGCGCCGCCCACGCGTGGGCCCGCAACGCGTGGCAGCTGGGCATGTTCCGTTTCTTGCTGGGCGCCGGCGAAGGCGGCTGTTTTCCGGGCGTGACCAAGGCGGCCTTGGAGTGGTTTCCGTTGCGGCAGCGGTCGCGGGCGATCGGGTTCGCGATCGGCGGCGCGGCGATCGGAGCAGTGTTGGCCCCGCCGCTGGCGACGTGGATGGTGGGGCACGTCGGCTGGCGCGGCGCGTTTCTGGCCACGGGAGCCTTCGGCGCGGCGTGGGTGCTGTTGTGGGCGCTGTTTTACCGGCTGCCGCGGCAATCGCGATTCGTTTCCGCGGCCGAGTTGGCGGTAATCGAAGAGGATGCCCGCGGCGGCGCGGCTCCGGCAGAGGAAGCCGGCGGCTTGCTGAGCTGGCCGGAATTGCTGCGGCTGCGGCCGGTCTGGGGGCTGATCCTCACCCGCTTTCTGCTCGACCCGGTGATGTACTTGTACATGTTCTGGATCCCGCAGTACCTGAGCACGGAGCGTTCGGCAACGCTGGCCGACATCGGCCGGCTGGCTTGGATTCCGTTCCTGACGCTCGACGTAGCGAACATCTTGGGCGGGCTCGTCTCCGATCGCCTGGTGCGGGCAGGCTGGTCGATCGGCGCGGCGCGCAAGACGGTGATGGGCGTCGCGGCGATGCTGACGCCGATTTCCATCCTTTCGATGTACGTGGATCGCATGGACGTGGCCGTGGGCTTGATGAGCGTGCAGATGTTCGCTCACGGGTTCTGGATCACCAACTACATGACGTTAACCGGCGATCTGCTGCCGCCCCGCTCGGTCGGCACGGTGGTCGGGTTGTGCGGGTGCGCGGGAGGCTTGAGCGGCTTTTTCACGACCAAGCTGGTAGGCCTGATCGTGGACCGGTTCACGTTCGTCCCCGTCTTCATCGCCGCCGGCGTCTTGTATCCGATCGGCTTTCTGGTCATCCTGCTGACCGTCGGCCGAGTGCAGCGGATCGGCCGAACCGCCCGAGAACCTTGAGTTCCGGGACAATCACGGTGTCTTCTCGTCCGCCTCCTCGCCCACGTTGACGCTGAAGGGGAAATTCTCGTAGGGGACTTGGATCGCGGTCACGGTGTACTGCCACGGGCCGGCGGGGGCGTCGGGGACTTCGACCACGAGCGTCGAGCCGACTTCCTTCTCGAACTCTTGGCCGGTGGGGGCCAGCAGGGTGAATCGCAGGCGAGCGCCTTGATTGGCGAAGGTCAACGCGAATTGCAGCCGGCCGGGCTTTTCGTTGCGGTAGACTTGCGTGACCGTGGGGTTGCCCGCGCTGTGGCTGATCAGGCTTCGTTTGGCCGGCGAGAAACCGCCCGACATCATGGTCTTGGCGACCAGCGATTCCTCCTTGGCGGTGACGGCGGTGAAGACCAGGTAGCGAAGCAGCTTCTCCTCTTGCTCGCTGACCTGGACCTCGTTGTGAAACGCCGTGAAGATCACCGTGCCTTGGCCGGCGGGAAACTTGACCAGCAGCGGAGCTTCCGCCGTCTCGCCGTTGCTGGTTTTGAACGTGCCGCGGAGATAGACGGTCACGTCGCTGCGGGCAAAGTAGGCGGGGAGCCAGTCACCGAGGTCGAATTCCAGGTGCATCGTCTTGCCCAGTACCTCCTGGAGCCCCGCGTCGACGACGCGGGCCGTCAGGACTTGTCTGGCGCCGACCCGGAGACCTGCGACTTCGGCGCCGGCGGACAATTGCACTTCGAGTTGCTGAATGAGTTGCCGCAGCGTCAGGACCTGCGGCGATTCTTGGGCTTCCTTCTTGGCTTCGTACTTGGCACGGTTGATTTTCAGCGCCCGGTCATGGACCGCGTGGGCGATGGCTTCAAGGTCGGCTTCGGACAGGGGCGCCAACCCGGCATCGTTCAGGGCCCGGCTGAGAGAAGTCTTCGGCGGGCGCGGCTTGTCTGCCAGATTGGCCTTCTGTAGCGCCGCGACGATCTGGTCGATTTTGTCCGCCAACACCGACCCCAATCCGGCGCGTCCCAACGCTTCGGCCAAGGACTCGGCTTCCGTGCCGGCAGTCAGCAACTGTTCGAGTTGTCGCCGCGCGTCGTCCAACTGTTTCTGGCATGCGGGCCGTGACGAACCGGCGTCGGATCCGGCGAATTCGGGAAAGGTCGCGGCGATCATGGGATATCGCAAATCCGAAGCGTACAGAGTTCCGCCGCCTTCGACGTACCGGCGAAGAATCTGGTGCAGGGATCGGGACCCGGCCCCTTCACTGGCGCACGTGAGAAAGACGACGTCGAAGCCATCCAGCGTCTTCTCGCCGAACTGAGCGGTAGGGGGAAGGTTCTCGTAACGATAGCCCTCGCCCAGCGCATCCAGCAGCTTGCCCATGTCGTCGAACTGGGGCGGAGTCACCCCGATTCTCCATTTCTTGGCAGGCTCTGCCGGCTTCAACTCGATCTCGCGGAAGGTGACGTTTCCGGAAGCCAGGGTCGCCGTGGGTGCGGCGGCCGGCAGTTCGCCGTCGGGTCTCTCCGTGCGTTCCGGCTTGGCCTCCGCGAGTAGTTCCTTGGAGACGGCGCCCACGGTCAGTGTAAAGGGAAAGTGGGGATACGGCAGCTTCTCGGCGACGACCGTGTATTGCCAGGTTCCCGGCGCGGCGCCGGGGGCGCTGATCGTAAAAGTCGCATCGCCCTCCTGGGCGAACGACTTGCCGTCCGGCGACTTGACCTCCAGACGCAGCTTGGCGCCCTGGCGTTCGAAGCCCAGTGCGAACTGCAGATCGCCCGCCTGCTTGTGCTCGTACTTGCTGGCCACGGAGGGATGATCGGCCGTGGCGCTCAGCAAGTTCTGCTGCTGGGGCGAGAAGCCGCCGGAGACCATGGTCTTGGTGACTTTGGATTCGACCTGGGCCGTGACCATGGTGAAAACCAGGTACTCCAACAACTGCTTCTCCGCTTTCTCGTTCTGTTCCTCGTTATGGAACGACGTGAACAGGACGGTGCCGTTGCCGGCGTGGAACTTGACCAGCAGCGGCGCTTCGATGCTGACGCCGGCCGTGGTTTGGAACTTGCCCTTCATGTAGACCGTTACACCGCGACCGCCGAAGGCAGCGGGCCGCCAGCCTTCCAAGGGAAAGCGGAGGGGAAGGGTCGGGCCCAAAACGGCCCGCAATCCGGGCTCCAGCACTTCGGCCTCCAACTCCTGTTGGGTTCCTTGCGCGATGGCCGTAGCATCGACGAATTTGGGAAAGGCTTCTGCCAGCAAGTCGTAGCGCAGGTCCGAGGCGTACAGCGTGCCGCCCTGCTCGACGAACTGGCGGAGCGAATCCCGCAGCTTGTCCTGCGCTGGGGCCGACGGCGACTCGGCACACGTCAGGAAGATCACGCCATATTGGCTGCAGACGGCCGGATCTTCGAGCCTGGCGTCCTCGACGGTTTCGTACTTGAAACCGGCGCCCAGCGAATCGAGCAGCTTGCCCATGTCGTCAAAGCGGGCAGGTGTCACGGCCAATTTCAGAGGCTCGGGCGGAACCTCTTCCACTCGCGTCTGCTCCTCGGTCGTGACCGTCAAATCGGGGCTCTGGGCGGGGGCCGGCGGTCGCTTGTTTGCCGCGCTGTCCCAACCGTAGACCCCGAACAGGGCACCGGCCAGAAGAACCGCCACGGCAAGATCAAGACACACGCGAAGCGGCTTGGGCATCACAGGTTTCCTCCTCGACATCAGTAGCAGGGCTGTCCAGAACTCAGGACGGTTTGGAGTCACATCCCCACGGCTCCGGAGAGCCATGCTGCTTCCTCGTGATTCGCGGGCCCCGGCTGAGCATCGTTCGAGAAATAACGGTCCAGTTTTTCTGGCCGATCATCACGCGGAGTGTGATGGCTACTCTTACGAGGCGACAGCAGTTTCTCGAACGCTGCTCAGTCGGACGGATCACGCCCTTTACTCTCCCTAAACTTTGCTGACAAGTCCGCGATTTTGTTTCGAGCGTTCGGATCGGGATTAGGCATTGACGTGGCGGGCGGTGGTTTGGGCGGGGCCGCGCTCGCCACCCTGCTCGTCGAAGCGGGCGGCGAAGTCGCCCTCGGCGGCGGCGTGGGGTCGCGGGATCCGCCGAACCGCACCGTCGTTGGTTCGCGTTCCCCAGGCCTGGTCCCCGCCACGGAACTGCCGGATGTTCCCGGCGGCGGACTCGGTCGCGCCGGCCGGCTCGATCCCACAACGGATTCGCGGGGGGGTTCCGTCACCGGGCTTCGGCGCGGAGTCGTGGGGACGGCACTTGACGGCGGGCGATACTTGACGGTCGAGTCGTCCTCTTTCTGGCGTACGGCGGCCATGACTTCCAGAATCAGTTTGGAGGCTTCTTTGGCCGCGGGCGTGTTGGGATGGTCTTGTGGAATCCGCGTCAGCAGGCGACGGGCCTCTTCCAGCCGCCCTTCGCCGTGCGCGATTTTGGCCAGTTCCAGGGCCCGGTTGCTCTTTTCCTCCTCCGCGGCGGCATTCCGCTTGCGCTGACCGGCGTCACGCGCGACCGAGGCGCCGGCCGTTTCGCGGAGCGGGGGCGGCGTGGCGCGGAAAGGTTCGGCGGGCGCGCGGTACGTGACGATCGACTTGTCCTCCTTCTGGCGTACGGCGGCCATGACTTCCAGAACCAGTTTGGAAGCCTCCTTGGCGGCGGGCGTGTTGGGATGGTCTTGCGGAATGCGCGCCAGCAGGCGACGGGCCTCGTCCAGGCGTCCCTCGCTCTGCGCGGCTTTGGCCAGTTCCAGAGCCCGGTTGCTCTTTTCCTCCTCGGCGGCGGCATCCCGCTCGCGCTGATCCGCATCACGCGCGACCGAAGTTCCGGCCGTTTCGCGCGGCGGGGGTGGCGTGGCGCGGAACGGTTCGGCGGGCTCGCGGTACTTGACAACCGGCGAGGAGCTTTTTTCGCGAGCCGCGGCCATGACTTCCAGGATCAGTTGGGAAGCTTCCTTGGCTGCAGGTGTGTGGGGATGGTCTTGCGGAATCCGCGCCAGCAGGCGACGGGCCTCGTCCAGACGTCCCTCGCTCTGCGCGGCTTTGGCCAGTTCCAGAGCCCGGTTGCTCTTTTCCTCCTCGGCGGCGGCATCCCGCTCGCGCTGATCCGCATCACGCGCGACCGAAGTTCCGGCCGTTTCGCGCGGCGGGGGTGGCGTGGCGCGGAACGGTTCGGCGGGCTCGCGGTACTTGACGACCGCCGAGGAGCCTTTTTCGCGAGCCGAGGCCATGACCTCCAGGATCAGTTTGGAAGCTTCCTTGGCTGCAGGTGTGTGGGGATGGTCTTGCGGAATTCGGGCCAGCAGGCGACGGGCCTCGTCCAGGCGTCCCTCGCCCTGCGCGGCTTTGGCCAGTTCCAGAGCCCGATTGCTCTCTTCCTCCTCCGCGGCGGCATCCCGCTCGCGCTGGCCCGCGTCCCGTGCGACCGAGGCGCCGGCAGTTTCGCGTCGTGGTGGTGGCGCAGCGCGGAAAGGCTGGGCGGGCTCGCGGTACTTGACGACCGGCGAGGAGCCTTTTTCGCGAGCCGAGGCCATGACCTCCAGAATCAACTTGGCGGCTTCCTTCGAGGCCGGCGTGTTGGGGTGGTCTTGCGAGATCCGTTCCAGCAGGCGGCGCGCCTCGGTGAAACGGCCCTCTTGGTGCGCGAGCTTGGCGGTTTCCAACGACTGGACGGCCTTCCATTCTTCCAGGGCCTCGTCCACTTCGCGTTCCAGGCGACGCGCATCTCTTGCTGCCGACGTGCCCGGGTAGTCCTTGGCGATCTGGTTCAGCAGACGCTGTGCTGCGGGCAAATCGTCTTTCTGGCGGGCGGTAACCGCCTGCAGCAGGAGTTCGGCCGCAGCCTTTTCGTCCTCTGCCTTTTTGGCCAGGGCCTTCCGGCGTGCCTCGGCCTCGGCGAGCGACCGCTGTTCCTCTTCGGCTTGGATGACCACCTGCAGCCGAGATTTCGCTTCCCCGGCGGCTGGGGAACCCGGATATCCTTGGATCACGGCCTGCAGCATCTCTCGGGCTCCGGAAAACCTGCCGGCCCCCTGGGCCTGGGCGGCCAGTCGCAACACGTCCTCGCACTGCCGTGCTGCGATCGCGGATTCCATCTCCGGCAAACGCCGCTGGGCTTCGGCGGCGGCCGGCGTGCCGGGATAATCGGCAATCAGTGCCTGCAATTCGTCGCGAGCCGCTTCGAGTTGTTCGAGCTGGTACAGGGCGAGCGCCGCGCGGAGCCTTTCCGCCGCACGCGCTTCCTTTTCCTCGGGGTCGTCGTCGGTCTGGGTCGCAGGGCCGTCGGCCGTGATCTCCGCCAGCGGTGACTCGTCCGTTTCCGGGGGCGGCTGCGCCGTCTCCGGGGATTCCGGCGGTCCGGATGCGGGTTCCTTCGGCGGCAATCCGGCCGGCGCCGGAGGTCCATCGGCGGTGTCCCGTTCGTCGCGTGGCGGCGAAGCGGGGCCGACCTTCGGAGTTGCAGTCGGCCCTGCAGGCACAGCCGCCGGCCGGGGAGAGCCGGACGGAGCGGCGCGGTCCGACGATCCCGCCGGAGGCGCATAGGCCAATGGACGTTCGTCCGTTGGCGGAACAAGTTGCGTGGGCCTGACGCGGGTGAGCGCCAGATTCCAGAGACCGCCAACCTGGATCGTTTTGATCTTCGCTCGGTCCCACCAACCCACGGCAGCGACAAGCGACAACAACAGGACGAATACGGTCAAATCCAACAGGATCCGTCGTCCCCGACCTTCGCGTGTGCCTGCCATGCTCCCCCCCATCTCGCCACAGCACGAAGGCAGATCTGTCGCTCGGCCGGCGCGTGGCGTACCCTTCAGTGTACAAGGGTTTGCCGCCGACAAGCAAGTACGAACTGTTCCAAACGGACTATCTGATCAAAGATCGTGATGTCGTCCTGAGGCCAGGATTTCTCGTGTACCACGCGTTCCCAGAAGCGGCGATACACCAGACGCACCCGAAGGGTTCCTGCCTGTCCGGCAAGGAGATACTGACTTTGGTCCGGCTGGTCCGGCTTCAACCGCGTGTCGAGCAGTTCAGGGCGGGCACGCCAGAAAGGGACGGGGCTTTGGCCGTCAAAGTCCTGCGGCTGTTTCGCGTACAGACGCCCTGGCCGCCCAACCCAGGCCCCCACGATGGCGGGCAACTGCGGACCGGCGAGGAGTTCGACGGGGGCGCCTTGACCGTCGTGGGCGTCCAGCAACAGGATCAGCTGCCGATCGATATAGCCCGTCGGCAACTGGTGGCCGACGCCCGTCAGGCCCACCGTGACTTCGGCCAGGGCACCCTCCGGACGCCGGGAAACGCGGATTTCGAGATGGAGACAGCGCCGCAACCGATCCACGCGCTCGCCCAGCTCGGCGTGGCTGGCCAACGTGGCGGGGTCGCGGGGAACGCCGCCTTGCCCCGGAGCGATGTTCCGCAAGGTGCCGCTGGGAGTCATGTGGCAGGTTTGACAGTGCTGACCCGCAGCGGCCTGCGGGCTGGCCAACCATTCGGAATACGTGCTGTAGACATGAACGCCGAACACGACACCCTCGTGACACGGCGCGCAGTACAGGCTGTGCTGGTAGATGGGGGCGTAGGTGTCCGCGCGTTGATCGGCATCGTCCAGGGACCCGAAGAACAGGGACTCACGGAGCGGGCGGAGCAAGGTCAGGCCATCCCGCCCGTGGGTCAGTCCCAGCGCCGGCATGTTGACGTCCTGGATCTTGTGGCAGAAGTCGCAGTGGACCCCCAGAGCGTCCGTCCCTTGCACCCGGCGGAGATCGAAATAGGCGGGACTTCCCGGACTGACCGACGGGGCATGGCAGTTGGTACACACGCCGGCTCCGTCCGGGTACTCGGCCATCAGGTTCCAGCCGGCGTGCGGACGGCCGTTCGCGTCCGAGCCGTCGTAGAGATTCAGAAACCGCGGATTGGTCGCCGAGTGGGCGTGAGGGCTGAGCCGCCATTCCTCGTAGATCTGCGCGTGGCAGTTGCCGCACTGTTTCTCCGCGGCGGCATGGGGACGGGGGTCGATCCAGCGGTACTGTTGGCTGTCCCCGAGCGGGAGCCGTTCCAGGCGGATTTCCAGGGGTCTCACCGCAGCTTCCGTCCCGCCGATGTAGTAGCCTTCCTTCCACGCCGTCACTCGGAGGCCAGTTTCCGCCCGCGCCGGCAGAGAGAATCGCCCCGCGGCATCCGTGAGGGTGCTCTCCCGGCGGGCCTTGTAGCGCACCCGCGCAGCGGCCACCGGACCGTCCCCGTCGGCGACGACGCCGTGGATGCGCGAGGCGGCGCCGGCCGGCGTGAGCGACGTATCGTTCAGCCGCAGTGCCGCCAGAACAGCCGGCAGCAAGAGGGCGGGCAACAGGATGATCAGCGAAATTCTCCGCACGGACGCCTCGGAGGATGGACTTGCCCGGAACATCGCGCCAATCAGCCGCAACGCGAGGGTCCGATTTGCGCGGCGATTGCCGCAACCGGGAACTGGCGCCATGCGGCTGATGGAACATCCCGTTCAGCCCGCCTTTCGCGCAGCTCCGGTCGCCGCCCGCTTGGCGGCCTCCGCCTCCAGTTGCCGTTGGGCTTCTCGAGCGGCTTTCGTTCCCGGATAACGATCGATCAACTCGCGGAGCCTGTCACGGAACATCTCCGGACGGTGATAGAAAAACTCCTTTGCGTGTCGTAATAGCGTAGCCGCTTCCTTCTCCAGTTGTTCGGGCGCCACTTTCTCTTCCGGCTCGGCGGCGAGGCCCGTTTTGCCCGTGGCGGACCGAGGGGCGCCGGGTGCGGACTTGCCGCGTGGCGGATCTTCGCGGGAGACGACTTGGGGAACCTTGTTCAACAGGTCTTGCGCCGCTTGGGCGGACTGAGTTCCGGCGTATTGCGTCACCACGTCGTCCAGGCGTTTTCGGGCGGCGTTCGGATTCTTGTCCAAGATGATCCTGGCCATCTTCAGTGCCTGCGCGGCGGCCGTTTCTCGTCGCTCTTGCTCTCCCGCCCACCAGTTCTCCCATTGTTGGACCGCCGCCTCGACGGCCTGCGCGTCGGCGGTCTCGGGCGGACCGAAGTCCGAACCGCCGGCCGCCTGCGCGAGGGCGCGGCGAGCCTCCTGGCGGACCTCGTTGTCCGGGTCGCGGACGAGTTGGATCAAGTCCGGCTGCAGCGGCGCCCGCATCCGGCGGGCGGCGGCCGCGGCCGCCCAACGCTGGGGCATGGCCGGCGAGCGGAATGCGGCGGCCAACTCCTCGGGCGACATCGCCATCAACTGGGGTACGAGTTCTTCCCGTTGCCACCAGGTCGTCCACCGCACCTGACTGAGTTCCCTGCTCTGCGGGTCGCTATCCTCGGCCGGTCCAAAGTCGAACTCGCCGCCGGCGATTTCCACTAATGCCTGGCGTGCCTCCTGCTGCACGTCCGGGCTGTTGTCGCGGAGCAATTCGATCAGCGCCGTCGCGGGGCGGAACCCCTTGCGGCGGCTGACGGACACCGCGGCCCAACGTTCGAATGGCTCAGCGCTGCCAAAGATCTGTAGCAACTCCGGTTCCGTCTTGGGTCCGTATGCCACGATCAGCCGGTGCCACCGCAGCCAGCGTAGCCAACGTGCCACGGCGGCCTGAACGGCTTCTTGATCGGTGTTTTCCGAAGGCCCGAAATCCGAACCGCCGCTGATCTGGACCAGCGCGTGTCGCGCCTCTTGAGAAATTTCCGGCTGTTGGTCCCCCAAGGCCTGAATGAACGCTTCCGGCCGATCGAGCTTGCGGGCGCGAGCGACACGCACGGCAGCCAGACGCTCCAGGGGGTCGGCCTTGCCAAAACCGGCGATCAATTCCTCGGGCGCGGTCTTCTCGCACTGGGCGATCAAGGCCTGCAGCCGGCACCATTGCTGCCACTTGGCGACGGCCGCCTCCACCGCAGCCGGTTCCGCTTCCTCGGGGGGACCGAAATCCGTGCCGTCGGCCAACTGGACCAGGATCTTGCGCGCCTCCCGGCTGACCAACCGATCGGGATCGCGGAGCAAGCCCGTCAGTTCCTCGGCATAGGGCAGGCGCCGATTTCCCACAACCACGACGGCGGCCCACCGCTCCTCCGCGTCCTGGCCGGCCAGCGCTGGCCGAAGCTGGCCGTCGGTGAGCCTGGACACGCGGCGAAAGACGCTGCTGCTCGACCGTTTGAGCCACCACGACCGCCAGTCCGCCAGCGCGCGTTCCTGAGCCGCCGGATTGGCATCCGGGCCGGGCCCAAAATCCTTGTTGCCGGCCAGCCGGACCAATCCGGCCCGCGCTTCCTGGACAATCGCCGGCTCGGAATCGCCCAGCAACTGGATCAATTCGTCGCCCAGAGGAGCGCCCCCCGTTACGATCGCACGCGCCGCCGCCCACCGCTGGTTGGGATCGCCACTCCGGATGTACTGCGGCAACTCCGCAGGATTCATCGCCAGGCGGGCGGCCAACTCGGTCCCCTGCCGGAGCGGATGGTCGCCGGACAACCGGGTGAACAGTTGCTGCTTCAGGCCCTCCAGACGCCGACAGTAGGGCGCCGTGGAAGGCACGCCCACGCCCAATTGGCTGATCGCCAACTCGATCATTTCCGGACCGCAGTTCTGCAGCGTGGTGTTGAGCTTGTGGGTCAGCACGATGATGGGACAACTTGCACTGAGGCAGGCGGCCTGATTCAAACCTCGGATCAGCGCCGGGACCGACTCTGTGCCCAAACGATTGAACGCCATCAGCGCCTGTTGGCCCGCCGGGCCCGGCAGCTGGCCGATGTCATATTGAATGAACTGGTGGACGACCTGATCCAATTGGTTGGGGGGCGGCATGGTGACGGCGAGCACTGCCAGCTTCGGCTTGTCCTCCTCGATAGCCTCCGGTTCCAACGGCAGGATCTTCGTTTCGGGAACGTCTTCTTTTTCTATGGCGGCGATCGTGTTCGCCGCTGGTTTCTCCCCCTCGCTGGCTTCGACGGGCGGAGCGGCCGCCAGGACCGGGGACGGCGCCGGGGGTGCGGACGTGTCGGCCTTGTCGCCCGTCTTGGGATTCGTCTCTCCTTGAAGGACTTGGGACGCATCGACCGCCGGCGCCGGCTCGACCTGTGCGGTCGGCGCAGCAGTGTCCGGTTGGTCGGGAATTTCTTTTGCGGAGGACGAAGGAGGAGCGGTGGGTGAGGGGTCCGGCGTGATCAGATCGCCGGAAGACGGCGGCAACTGAGGCCCGTTCGGGGCGGTCGCCGCCGCGACAGGGGACGGGGCTCGCCATCGGTCCCAGGCGTAGACCGACCCGACTGCGGTCACCAGCGTTAATAGCCACAGGCCGTCCAGCAGTCGAACGCCATGAGTCGCAGGGGTGGGGGCATTCATGATCGAGGCCTCGCGTGCGGACAAAGACCCGGCGGACACTCGCCGTCGAGCCCGTTTGCGAGCGTCCAGGCGCAAGCTTACCCCGCCAGTCAAGTGGCGTCAATCAAGGCTCCCACGTTCTTGACGGCGCCAGTCACCCAACCCGCAGGCGCCGGGGCTCGAATCGAGATCCGGACCACGGCAGGGACCTCCGCTCCTGATACCGATGGCCAAAACACGTCAGGGGGCTTTCGCGATCAGCGGCGAATCGCTCCCCGGCGTCTTGCGCGGCGGTGGGTCCGTTGGCCGATCGCGCGGCGCCAACAGAAGGGCACGCTGCAATTCCGTTCGCTGAGGCCCTTGAATCCGCTGCAACGATTCCAAGATCGAACGGTCGCGAGGCTGCTTGGCGTGCAACTGCACCGCACGGGCCAAGGACGCAGTCGCCGCCTCACGCTGCCCTAAAGCCGACTGGGCAAATCCCAGGAAATACCAGATCCGCGCATCGCCCTCGTTCAAGTCCCCGGCCAACTGCAGCCGTTCCAGCGCACGCTTGTACTGACCGTCCCAGTAGGCTTGACACCCCGACCGGAACAGGTCACTTGCCACCGCACGTTCTTCGTGGCTGGCCGAGTTGGCGGACCGAGTGAGCGAGACGAATTGGCCGGCCAGCCCCGCCTCCCGGTCCGCCCAATGCCGAACGATGTCGGCCTGCGAAATCAACGTCGGCGCAGCCGGCGGCGAAGCGACGAGCGGATTGGTCGAGACCCGGCTTCCCGCCGACGAAACCTGGCACGGAAGCGGTGCCACACAACGCCCGCTGCAGGGCATCGGGCTGAGGACCGAGTAACAGCCCCAGCACGCTCTCCGCCGGGGCAGCCAACGGCAACAGCTGGATGGGGTGCAGCAGCTGGTGTAGCAGCTCAGCCATGGCGCACAGGGATCACAGGCACTCAGCCAGACACCACAGCAAGCTCCGACCTCGATTCCACCCGTAGCCGGGATCCGTCGAATTCCACCGTCTCGTTCCATGGCCCGTGAGCGATCTGGAGCTACGCTTGGAACAGAAGGGGGTCCGACCGTTGGAGCAGGAGCAACGTAGGGCCCCAGGACGGTTTCGACCAGCGTCATCACGGTAGACATGTGCGACCGTCCGTCGGTCGTGTGACCCGAGAAATAGGGAAAATTGGGAAGCGTCTGCTTCAGGAACCCCATTTGAGGGTGTACCATCAACGTCCGAAAATGCTCCCTGGTCTTTTGTCGATCTGTCGCGGACACCTCAAGATCTGGTTTGAGTTCACAGTTAACTCGCAGTTTCAATTCCGTGAGCCAGGCGAATCCGGCGTTGTCCAGGTCGAGCAGGTCGAGCATCGTCAGTCTCTCGGCATTCACCAGAGGCAGATGATCCCCCGCTTCCAACCAAACACGGAATTCATCCTGCAGACGCGCTGCGTCGGGCCGCTCCGTCGACACCTCGGGCGCCCGTTCCCGCGCCTTCTTGCGTGGCTCTGGTTCTGGGGCCGGAGCGGGGGCCTCCGGAGTCGGGGCAGCCGGCGCCGGAGCTTCAGGCGCCGGCGCTTCGGGAGCCGGAGCAGCAGGCGCTTCGGGAGCCGGAGCAGCAGGCGCTTCGGGAGCCGGAGCGGCAGGCGCTTCGGGAACCGGAGCGGCAGGCGCTTCGGGAACCGGGGCGGCAGGAGCCGCAGGCTCGGGAGCCGGCGCGGCAGGAGTCGGGGCGAATGGATCTGGGGCGGCCGGAGCCGCAGCATCTGGAGCCGGAGCGGCCGGAGCCTCGGCGCCCGGAGCCTGGGCGAATGGATCTGCGGCGGCCGGAGCCTCGGCAGCTTTCGCTTTTATGGCTGGTCCGGCCGGATATCCGCTGAGGGCCAACACGGCAACTATCAGAATTGGTAGAGCAACTCGGTGGATCTTAAACATGGTGCCCAACTCCGCTTGACAATAGAGGATCTGGACCGAAAACACGGTTTGTGTATTCTACGCAGCCTTCGCCGTTTGTGCAACTAGGCCCTTTCCGGGGTCCAAGGAACCGGGGTTTCCGTGATCGACTTACGGGCAAGTTCAACCGTTAGTCATGGTTTACATCTTGGAACCTGTGGCGCATAATCGACGCGATGGGCTAGAAGAAATGGGGGGGCTGATCAGGCAGCTCGCCCGGATACCTCTCCCTGGAAAGAAGCCATGACGATCCTGGAGTGCCCGAGTCGCGTGACGCTGGATGCATACCGGGCAGGATCGCTTTCGGCAAGCGAACGGGGCATGGTCGAAGTCCACTTGGCCGCCTGCCCCCGGTGTCGGCAGTACTTGGGCTTCGCAGGAGAACGGGGCCGTCTGGGATCAGATGTTCCAACCGAGTCTTTTTCGGCGGGCGGTCCGGTGTCGGCCGCTGAGGGCTCCGGCGTGCAACCGGGTGGCAGCCAACTCGAAGCCACGGTCACCAGGGAGGGCAGCTTGGGTCGCATCCGCGACTATCAGCTCCTGGAGGTCCTTGGACAAGGTGCGATGGGCGTCGTGTACAAAGCGATGCACATGCAGCTCGAGCGTCTCGTCGCCCTGAAGGTGGTCAAGCCCGGACGGCGCCAGGACTCCAAGATGCTGGCCCGCTTTCAGCGGGAGATGAAGGCCGTCGGCAAACTGGGCCACCAAAACGTGGTCGCGGCGCACGATGCAGGCGAGTGGGAGGGCCAACTGTACCTGGTCATGGAATACGTGGAGGGCATCAATCTCTCCAAGCTCGTGGAGCGGTTGGGCTGTCTGGGGATCCCGGATGCGTGCGAGTTGACGCGTCAGGCGGCGGTCGCGTTGGAGCACATCGAGAAGCACGGTCTGATTCATCGCGACATCAAGCCTTCGAACTTGCTGCTCTCCGTCGAGGGGTACGTCAAGCTCTTGGACTTGGGACTGGCCCTGTTGCAGACGGCGGGCGAGGGAGACGAGGCGGGCGAGGAATTGACTCAAGACGGCCACATGATGGGGACCATCGATTACATGGCGCCCGAACAGATGTCGGACAGCCACCGGGTCGACATCCGCGCCGACATTTACAGCCTGGGGGCAACGCTGTACAAACTGCTCAGCGGCCACGCGCCGTACGGGGGCCTGGGCTTGAAGTTGCCGGCTCAAAAGATCAAGGCTTTGTGCGGCCGGCCGATTCCGCCCATCTCCGGCCGGCGTCCGGAAATCAGCAAGGAACTGGCCGATGTCGTCCATCGGATGTTGCGGCGCGACCCGGACGAGCGATATACGTCGCCTGCGGAGGTCATTTATGCTTTAGGCCGGTTCACGGCCGGAGCCCAAGTCGCGTCCTTGGCGGCCCGCGGGTTGGGGCGTCCTTGGTCCGAGGTGCCCGAGCGCGAGCGTAGTCGCCCGACGGACGGGCATGCGGAAGCCGCGGGTCGCGAAACGGATGCCGGCGCCCGCCAGGTCGCGCCCCGTCCCGCGCGGCGTCCCGACGTACCCGGCACGCCGGGTCCGCCATGTCCCGAGGGACGCCTCCCAAGTTCGCCGGAGCTGGCCTCCGCATTTCGGATTACCGTGCAGCGACCGCTGAACGACCGCTATCCGCTGCTGGTCCAGGCGGCGTCCATCGTTGGCGACCCGTCAGGGACGCTGGGGCTGGACCGGCAAGCGGCCGCCGCGCTGGCGACCCGCATCTCGCTGGAGAGCGGCGACACGGGCTGGTTCGCCGACACCGGACGCCAGTTGTTCGAGGCCCTGTTCGTCGAGACGTTGGGCAGCACGTACGCCGTCAATCGCCACACGACCGCGCCGGAGGGGCAGGATGTCGCGCTGCGGCTGATGCTGCACGTCTTGGACGACGAGCTTCGGCGTCTGCCTTGGGAATTGGCCTACGATCACGTCCGCAAGGAATGGCTGGCGACGGGCCGGGCGACGCCGTTGAGTCGTTACCTCGACGCATGTGCCGTTAGCCTTCCGGCCGTGACGTTGCCGCTGCGCCTGTTAGTCTGCGTGGCCGAGCCTAACGACGGCCGGTACTTGGACGCGATCAGCCAGGTGATGCGGCTGGAAGCGAGCCTGCGGCACCTGAAAGCGCAAGACCTGCTTGCCGTCTCCGTGTTGCAGCACGCCCAGTTGGACTCGCTCCGAGCGGAATTGGAGCAATGCGGCCCCCACATCGTACACTTCATCGGTCACGGCTACGCAAGTCAAGGCCGCGTGGGGGTGTTCCTGGAACGCGCGGACGGATCGGGTGACCGGCTGAGCATCGAGGTCTTGAGGCAATTGCTGGGACACAGCAAGACCGTGGGGTTGGTCGTGCTGGACGCGGACGCCAGCGATGAAGTCGCCCACGGACTGGCCCAAGCCGGTATTCCCTGCATCGGGATGCGAAAACGGCTGGAAATCGAGGCGTCGCATCATCTGTGTCAGGCGCTGTACGGCGGTCTGGCCCTGGGCCGGCCACTGGATGCGACGGTGAATGAGTCGCGTTTTCGGATTCAATTGGAGTGCGGCGAGCACCGCCGCGATTGGTGGCTGCCGGTGACCTATCTGCCGCGCGGCAGCGCGCGGGTTCTCTCGCTCGCAGTCGCTCCGGCGCCCGCCACGCCCCCGGCAACGCTGGCCGCCACGCCGCCGCGGACCGTTCCTGTCGTAGAAGAGATCGTCGACGCCGAGTTGGCGACTCCGGCGGCGCCGCGTCCGGCAGGCTCGACAGACGCCGCCCCGCGGTCCGGCAGCACCGAGGGCCTGCGTGCCGGCCCCAAGCGGTCCAGCGTGTCGCGGCGACGGCCGCCACCCCCCTACCGCCGCGGTCGCGTGCCGCTGAGCCCTCGCTCCTGGCGGTGGTCAAAGCCTTCTTCCAGCGCGCCGCGCCCATCCTGCTGTTGCTCTCCGCTCCCGTGATCCTGCTGGGCCTGTATGGGCTGGCCAGCGTCCTGAGGGAAGGGGAGAAGCCTCAGTCCGAGGTTCCAGGGGAGCGACTGGCGGTCCTGCCGAAGGTCCCCGCCACCCCGCCACCCGGAGATGGCTCTCCGCTGCCGCCCCGGCCAGCGGGCGAGATGGTGCATGTGAAAGAGCCCTTCCTGTACAAAGGTTACTGGGACGACAGTGTGACCGTCCGCTTGCTGGCCAAGTACGGACTCGACCGAGGAAACCTCTTCGAATTGCTGCTCGTCACGCTGCCCAGGAAGGTGCAAGTGCAGCCGTTCTTCATCGACCGGTACGAGGTCACCAACGCCCAGTACCATGCCTTCCTTGCCGCCGCCGGCAGCGATCCCCAATACGCGCATCCGGACGACAAGCCCGGCAACGATCGCCGATCGAAGTACGCCGCGGATCCGCGTTTCCAGCGGCCGGACCAGCCCGTCGTGGGGATCGACTGGTTTGACGCCTACGCTTACGCGAGATGGGCGGGGAAGCGGTTGCCGGCGGAGGACGAGTGGGAATTGGCTGCGCGATCCGAGGACGGCCGCGTCTATCCCTGGGGCAACGAGTTTTCGGATCTGAAGTATCTGCAAGCCGTTCCTCCTTTGGACGGACCGCTGGAGGTGACGAAATTGGCGGCCGACCGTGTGGGCGCGCCGCTGGGGATGGCAGGCAACGTTTCGGAATGGATCGATTCCCGCCCCCGTGCGGACGGCAAAGTCGTCTTTCGCGGCGGCGCTTGGCGGACTGCGCCCGGCGACGTGTACGGGTTGACGTTCCTCCAGTTACTTGCCGACCGGGAGGTCTGCGATAATGATTTGGGGTTCCGTTGCGCCCGCGATCGGCGATCGAACCAGGAGCCGCCGCCCGAGGGGATGGTCGCCATCGCAGGAGGGGCAGTCACCCTGGGCGGGGAAGATACGCCGTTGCTGGAGTTGTTGCGTCTGGAAAGGCCCAAAGTCAATAATCTGGTTGAAGTGTTCTTGGATGACAAACCCGAGCAGGTCCCGATGAAGCCCTTTCGCATCGATCGTTTCGAGGTCACCAACGCTCAGTACCGGGTCTTTCTGGAGCACGTGCGCGCGCAGGGCGACGATCGTGTGCGGCACCCGGACCAGCCGGCGGACAAGGACCACACCCCGTCGCTGTGGACGAATGCCAAGTACAATGCGGGCGAACAGCCGGTGGTCGGAGTCGATTGGTTCGACGCCTACGCCTATGCGCGGTGGGCGGGCAAGCGACTGCCGACGGCGGACGAGTGGGAGTTGGCGGCGCGGGGAGCCACGAAGCGTCTGTATCCTTGGGGAGACCGCTTCGACGAGACCTTGTGCAATTGCTTCGAGGGGCCCGCTCCCACACCGACGCCCGTCCAGGCTTTTCCCGGAGATGAGTCGCCCTTGGGCGTCCGCGGTCTGGCCGGCAACGTCAGCGAGTGGACGGCAGACCCGTGGCCGAATGAGGGTCCGGACATCATGATGATTCGCGGCGGGGCCTTTGATATCCATTGCCGCGGCTATGGTGTGGTCTACGCGCGGAGTCTCCGAGCGCCCCGCACGCACCGGGAGAACGATCTTGGCTTTCGCTGCGCGGCAGACCCGTAGGGCCGCGAGCCTGGGTGTGAGATTCGCAGGAACGATTGGCGTTGGCTGAGCGCCGTCGCCGTGTCCCGATCCAAAACCTCTGAGGGGAAACCTATGCCGGTCAAAGCAACTTGTCGGTCGTGCCAAAAGGCCTTCCAGTTCCCCGATTGGTTCTTGGGCAGGATCGTCGACTGTCCGAACTGCAAGGCGCCCTTGCTGATCCTGCCGCAAAAACACGGGGAAGCGACGTCCATCGCCACGACCAAGGTCATTGCCGGCGAGGAGCCGCCGGCGGCAACGGACGAGACGGAGTCGCTTCCCGCTGCGCCGCCCGAGGCGGTCGCTGCCGGTCCGGATGCGACCACGCTCTCCCGCGAAGCACCTCCGGGGCCGGCTGGTCCGGCCGCGGAACGGCGCGCTCCGAAGCCGCCCGTCGCCGCCGCACCGGCCCCGGCAACCGCCGTGCAGTCGGCTGCACAACGGGCCCTGGAGCCGGCCGCGGCGGAGACGGGCCCCCGCGAAGACGTGGCCGTCGGATCGGGCAGCACGGGCGTGAGCCTGGTGTTCTCGGGACTCGCGGCCGTGGTGCTCACGCTGCTCTTCTACATTTTCTTCGTCTTGCCGCTGCACCGGCTCTATATCGGCGAACTGTTCGCGCATCGCGGCTTGGTGCCCTATGTCATCATGCTGCTGACGTTCTGGTCGCTCACCATCCTGCTGCTGAAGTCCCGCAAGATCGCCTGGCAAAAAGCCTCGCTCGAAGCCGACCCATCCCGCTGGAAATCTCCGAGGAAATCACGCCGGACAATGTGCTCCTCTTCCTGGAGCACATCGGGGCGATCAAGGCGAAATGGCAATCGAGCTTCCTGGTCAATCGGGTCCAGCGGGCGCTCACCTTGTTCGGCTCCGGGCGGTCGGTGCAAGAAGTCGCCACGCTCACCTCGTCGCAGTCCAACATCGACGCCACGTCGATCCTCTCCAGTTACAAGATGGTCAAAGTCTTCATCTGGGCCATTCCCATTCTGGGCTTCATTGGCACAGTGGTGGGGATCGGCAAAGCCGTGGGCGGGTTCTCCGGCGCCATGCAGGACGCGCAGAACCTGGACGTGATCAAGGGCTCGTTGAGCCAGGTGACCACCGGACTCGCCGTGGCCTTCGACACGACGTTGGTGGCGCTGGTGATGAGCATTCTCATCATGCTGCCCATGAGTACGCTGCAAACGGCGGAGGAGAACCTGCTGAACAACGTCGACGAATTCTGCAACGAGAACCTGTTGCGCCGGCTGAACGAGCAGCGCGAGGCAGAACCGCCCGACAGTGCCCGGATCTTGGAGGCGTTGCGCGTCGGGCTGGGGGAGCTGAAAGCCGGCCTCCAGGCCGGCGGCGATCGTCCGGCCGAGACGGGCCAGACGCTGGTGCGGGAAATCGCTGCGGCTTGGAGCGAGGCGCGCGAGCGGCTGGACAAGGACAGCCAGCAAGTGCTCCAACAGCTGCAGGAAATCTTGCGGTCCATCTCGGCCGAGCGCCGCGCATTCCTGGAACAGGTCAAATCGGCCCAGCAGGAGCAAGTCCAGCAGTTCAGCCGGGTGATCGCCCAATTCATCGACTCGACCCACGGACTGCAGGAACGCGTCGCGGCCCTGCAGAAAGGCCAGGTAGAAGGCATCCGCGACGTGCTGGCCCACTTGAAACAGGACCTGCAGTCCCTGCAGAAACAAACCCACGAACAGAACCAAGCCAACGCCGCGGCCCTGCAACACACGGCTGCGCGGGTCCTGGAATCCGTCAACGGCGTCCAGCAGCGGTCCGAAAAGCTGCCGCAGATCGTCAGCGAGCAATTGGCCGCCGCCATGGGGACCATCCGGGCGGAATTGGCCAAGGTCGGCGGCGAAGCCGCCCGCGTCTTCCAGCAACAAATCGGTCCGCTGCAGGGCACGCAGCAGCAAATCGAGGCCAGCCTCAAACGCTCGGCGGCCTACCTGGAGAGCGCCTCGCAGTCGGAATCCGACGTCCGCAAACTCACCGAGCAGCAACTGCAGCAGGCGAACGCCGCTGCCAGGCAGTTCGTCGAGACGCTCAACGCCAGTCTGCTCAAAATGCACCAGGAGATGGCCGCCCGTGAAGCCAAAGACCAGGCGGAACATCAAAAACGCATGGAAGAAGCCGGCCGCCGGCTGCAACTGGTCGCCAATCTGTCGTCCGAACGCTTGGAGACCCTCATCAAGACCGGCGCGAACATGAGCGAAGCCATGCATCGCAACCACGAAAAGCTTGCCGCACAGGCGCAGCACTTGACCGACGTGATCCAAGGCCAACAGACGCTGGCCAAGGCGCAGGACCTGCTGGCCCGCAATCTGGCCGCGGTCCAGGCCTCCGGTCAACTGCTCAACACCCTCTCGGCCAATTCGCAGGTGGTGGGCCAGTTGACGCCTGTGCTGGAGCGGCTGACCCAGCAGGTGGAACGTCTGGCGGCGAGCCCCACGCCGGAAAGCGGCCCGCCCAAGTGGCGCTGGTTCGGGCGGAGTTGACAACCAAGCCCCAAAGGATGATTGCCATGGCGACCCCACGATTCGCCGACTCCGAGCCGGCGTTCTCCTTGTTCCCATTCCTGAGCGTGCTGGTGGGCGTCATCGGCACCATGGTGCTGATCATCAGCGGGATGTCGCTCGTCGGTCTGCAGAAAACCGACCAGGTGATCGAACTGGAGCACGATCCGCAGACGAACAAGGAGGCGGTATTCGTCGAGTGCCGCCAGGATGGCTTGCTGCTGCATCCCGAACGCATGTTGGTGCCTCTGGACCGGATGGTGTCGAACGACAGCCTTTGGTTCCGGCGGATGCAGGACCTGATGGCGGACAAGGACCGCCGCTACCTGGTGCTCCTGGTCCGTCCGGATGGCATCGAGTGCTTTCGGCGGTCCTTTGGCATGGCCAAAGCTGCGGGCATCGACGTCGGCTACGACCCGGTCTACGCCACCGGCGAAATTCGCTTTCGCAAAAAATAGCGGAGGAGAAACCGATGAAACTCCGATCGGATGATTGGTCCCTGGACTTGGATTCCTTCCTGGATATCGTCACCAACGCGATTGGCTTTCTGATGCTGGTCGCACTGCTGGCTGCGATCAGTTCTCAAAACATGTCGGTCCTGCTCGCCACCCCGGTCCTGCGCCCACCCCCGCCGGGAACAACACGCGTCCTGTTCGAATGCCGTGGCAATCGAATCTTGCGGATCGATCAAGACACGATCCACCGGAACATCCGAGAAGCCGTCCGACGCCACCCCCGAGCGCCGGGCGCGAAACCAGGGATCACCGAGATCCCGGCGGTGTTTCAGCAGGCAGACATTGGCGACGCCTTCTATCGTGTCCGAGCGGAAATGGAGCGAGAGGGGACCGCGGCGAAGGAAGCCGAACTGGTGCTCATCTACGAACGACGGTCGGCCGAGCACGGAGAGGTGATCGAGTCGCTGCGCCAGCCGTCGTCCACGTATCGGGCGCTGATCCGTTCGCTGGATGCCAACAAGCACTTTGCGTACTTCATCGTCCGGCAAGACAGCTTCGAGGTGTTTCGCGAGGCGCGAACAATCGCCCGCGAGCATGGTCTGGCGATCGGCTGGGCGCCTCAACCGCTGGCCGAAGAACTCCGATTCAGTGAGACTGGTGCCTTCGGCCGTGACGTGCAGAATTGAGTCTGCTCAACAGCGAGCGCCAGCCTGTCGTGTCGCCCGCGGCGACAGGCCAACACCGTGGTGGGGTCAATCAGGCAAGAACGCAGCCGATCAACTCAACGAGCCGGCAGCTTCAGTTCGAAGCTCGCCCCCGTGGCGGTGTTTGGCACCAGAGTCAAATCGCCTCCCAGCCGCCGCGCCAGACGGCGACTGAGGGCCAAGCTCAAGCCGGCGCCGGGCGCCGAATTGGCCGCGTCCTGGGCGGATCGGCAGAATGGGCGGAACAACCGCCGGGTCACGTCCACGGCGACGCCCGGACCGT
>CAZAQY010000126.1:0-23021 GCA_964486845.1 uncultured Pirellulaceae bacterium | reverse complement strand
CACACGGAGTGTGATGGCTACTTTGACGAGGCGACAGTTATTTCTCGAACGCTGCTAGGGGATCGGGATGCGGGATGCGTCAAGATTATCGGAGCCTTACGGCAGGGGCGCCGGCTTGCCCGAACGAGGCAGACAAGATAGACTCGACGTGACGGCAAGATCGAATTCAGAAGGAAACCACGCATGTCGATGAACAGCCCGCCGCCGGCGGTTCCGCAGCCGGAGAATCCCTCCGGCGGCAGCAATCCGTTCAGCGATAATCCCTACGCAACGCCGCCGATGACGAGCGACGTTCCTGCGACTGGCCCCTATCCCGTCGCGCCGGGGGCCACCGGACGCGGGATGACTCGTCATGTGCCGGTGGTCGCCATCCTGATGATGGTCACGCCATCCCGCCCCCCGATCTCCGTCCTCCGATCTCCGCCCTCCGACTTCCGACCTCCTCCCTCAGTCCCGCCAGCGGTAGCGGACGATGCAGTAGAAGGCGTTGACGCCGTCTCGCCAGCCGATCTTCTTGCCTTCCTTGTAGCCGCGGCCCTCGTAGCGGATCGGCAACTCCTTGATCCGCACCCCGCGGCGGGCCAGCTTGGCGGTCACCTCCGGCTCGAAGCCGAAGCGGTTTTGCTGGATGTCGAGCGATTGCAGCAGCGGCCGCGGAATCATCTTGTAGCAGGTCTCCATGTCCGTCAGCCGCAGGCCGGTGAACAGGTTCGACGCCCAGGTTAGCAGGCGATTGCCCAGGCGGTGCAAAAACGACGGATCTTGCGGCACGTCGTTCAGGTACCGCGAGCCGTAGACCACATCCGCCTCGCCGCGCAGAATCGGTCCCAGCAGGGACGGCAGATCATTAGGGTCGTACTCCAGATCGGCGTCTTGGACCACCACCACGTCGCCGGTCGCGGCGGCGAAGCCCGTGCGGAGCGCCGCCCCTTTGCCCTCGTTCCGGGGCTTGCAGATCACGCGCAGCTCCGCCCAGTCTCCCAGTTGTTCCAGAACCTCACGCGTACAGTCGGTGCTGTGGTCGTCCACCACGATGATCTCTTTGGCGATCGGCACGGCTCGGACGCGACCGAGGATCTCGGCCACCGTCTGCTGTTCGTTGTAAACCGGGACCACGATGGTCAACTTGAACCCTGCCGGCACCTCGATAGGTGTTGCCGAACCGGGCACAGGCGGAGCCACGCTGTCAGGCCGCGCGCCATTTGGCGGCGGGGCATGGGGATAGGCAGTTTCGTCGCTCGGCATCAAAGGCCCCTTGTCGGTCTTCCGGAGGATTCAAGCGAATTATAGACGGTTTCTCCGTCCGATTGTAGAAGGGAGTTGGCAGCGCATCGGGCTCGTCCGCATGATGGGTGTCCGAGGATGACCCGCATGAACCCGGACACCGAATGCCTGCCGCCGCGACGCCGAACTGGCCGGCGCCGAAGCCGCCAGCGAAGCGGATTCCGTGAGCAACGTCCTGACAGGCGCCAAAGCCGGCGACGACCGTCCGGGACAGCGTCGGAATGACGGAGCCGAAAAGCAACTGGTTGCGGCCCCCGCATTCGGCTGTAATCGGGCCATGATTTCCCAAGCCGAACTCGACCGCCTCTTTGAGCGGCTGGTAACGAGGGTTCACACTCCTCTTCTCGATTCTGCCGCGCCAGGGGCCCTCGAAGAAGTTCCTGGCCCTCCCGACCCAAACGTGCAGTTGACGCTGGAGGGGTTCACGCTGGACGAAGTCCTGTTGGTGAACTCGCCGCTGCCGTATCTGGCGATGGTCGCCAGCCTGCTGGAAGGCCGCACGATCGGCCGCGAGGAACTCCTGCAGAGGCTGCGAAAAAAGATGAGACAACGCAGCTTCGACAGGCTGCCGCGGCGTGAATATGTTCGCCGACCCCGCCGAAACGGCCGACCGAAGGTCTCCCGCAATCCGCGAGACCGCGCGCAACGGCCGACCGAAGGCACCTTCACGATGGCCCGCGAAAATGGTAGCATGCTCCGGCGTTTTTCGCACCTTTTTTCAACAGGCTGCCATGCCGCGAGATTTTCTCAAAGACGTCAGAGACGAATACGGCGTGATTGTGATCGGCAGCGGCCTGGGCGGGCTGACCGCCGCCAACGTCCTGGGACGCAACGGCCATTCGGTGCTGCTGTTGGAACAACACTACAAGCTGGGCGGTCTGGCCACGTGGTTCAAGAGGCCTGGCGGCCAGATCTTCGACATCTCGCTGCACGGCTTCCCCGTCGGCATGATCAAAAGCTGCCGCCGCTATTGGAACGCGGAGATTGCGGATCGGATCGTTCAACTGAAGCGCATCCGCTTCGACAACCCCATGTTCTCGCTGACGACGAGCTACACGCGGGAGGACTTTACCAAGCTGCTGACCGAACGGTTCGGCATCGCGCCGCAGGCGGTCCAGGGGTTCTTCGACACGGCGCGAAGCATGAACTTCTACGACGACCAGTCGGCCACGACGGGGCAATTGTTCGAGCGGTTCTTTCCCGGCCGCCAGGACGTGGTGCGGTTGCTGATGGAGCCCATCGTCTACGCCAACGGCTCGACGCTGGAAGACCCGGCCATCACCTACGGTATCGTGTTCTCGAATTTCATGTCCAAGGGCGTGTACATCTTCGAGGGCGGCACGGATCATTTGATCCAGTTGATGCACAACGAGTTGGTCCGCAACGGCGTCGACGTGCGGATCCGCTGCGATGTGCAGCGGATTGTGGTCGAGCACGGTCGAGTGGCGGGCGTCCAGGTCAACGGTCGGACCATCAAGTGCCGGGCCGTCGTGTCGAACGCCAATCTGAAATCGACCATCCTGCAGATGGTCGGCGAGCGGTATTTCGATCGCCAGTTCCTGGACCAGGTCCGCGCCGTACGGTTGAACAACTCCAGCACGCAAGTCTACATGTCCTTTCGCGAAGGCGACTTGATCGACGAGGCCACGGGCGACTTGTTGTTCTGTTCCACCGCCCGCGAGTTCCGGACGGACCTGCTGCTGAGCCGCGACATCACCAGCCGGACCTTTTCCTTCTACTACCCGCGCACGCGCCCGGACGCCCGGCCGCGCTGCTTTGTGGTGTCCAGCACCAATGCCCGTTACGAGGATTGGGCCCGGCTGACGCCGGATGAATACCAAGCGAGCAAACGCGACTTGATCGAAACCACGCTGCAGGCGCTGGAAAAGTACGTCCCCGATTGCCACCGACGGGTTGTCCATGCCGAGGTAGCCACGCCGCTGACGTTCGAGCACTACACCAAGCACGTGGCGGGGGCCAGTTTTGGCACCAAGTTCGAGGGCCTGGCCGTCAGTCGAGGTCTTCCGCAACAGATCGGCGGCTTGTACCATGCCGGCAGCGTGGGCATCATCATGTCGGGCTGGCTGGGCGCCATCAATTATGGCGTGATCGTGGCCAACGACGTGGACGGTCAACTGTCGAAGCCTGGACTTGAAGGGGCAGCAAGCAAGACATGAATCAGGATCAAATCCAAGCCGCCATCCCGCATCGCCCGCCGATGCTGTTGGTCGATGAAGTCGTCGAGCAGGACGAATCGCGGATCGTGTGCCGCAAGGCATTTCGCCCGGACGAGTTCTTCTTCCAGGGGCATTACCCCGGTCACCCCCTGGTGCCCGGCGTGATCTTGTGCGAAAGCGCCATGCAGGCGGGCGCGGTGCTGTTGGCCGAGTTCGTCCAGGGGACCGAGGGCGTGCCGGTGGCCACGCGGTTGAACGACGTCAAGTTCAAGAAGATGATCCGGCCCGGCGATACGATTCAGATCGAGGTGACGCTGCAGGAACGGCTGGCGGATGCCTTTTTCCTGCAGGCCAAGGTGACGTGTGACGGCAAATCGGCGGTCCGATTTGACTTTGCTTGCACCATCGCCAAGATCACGGAGTAAGGGAGTCGTCCTGCGGCGAGGCATCCGATGGCGGTGCTCGACATCAATTGGAATCCTTCGGCCGGGCAACTCAGGCGGTTCGCGCTGCTGTTGGCAGCCTTGCTGATCGGCGTCGCGCTCTGGCTGGACTGGAAGTCTCCTGCGTCTCCCTGGGCGACGGCAGCATGGTTGGCGGCGGCCGCCGCGGGCGGAATCGGCCTGCTGTGCCCCCGCCTGATGCGCATCGTGTACGTGGCCTGGATGGCCGCCGTGTTTCCGATCGGCTGGACGGTCTCGCACGTGCTGCTGGCGGCGATCTACTACTTGGTCATCACGCCGATCGGCGTTATCATGCGAGTCTGCCGTTACGATCCCCTGCAGCGGCGATTCGACCGGAACGCCAAAACCTACTGGAAACGGCGTGAGGAACAAAACGATACGAAGCGCTACTTCAAGCAGTATTGAAGCGGACCTATGACGACATCGGAAGAAGAACAGCAACAGCCTGTCGCCCCGCCGACAGCGGATTTTGCCGATCAAGCGGAGGAGTCCCAGCCGGGAATTGTGGCCGAGTTCTGGGACTTCTTCCTTCACAACAAGAAGTGGTGGATCACGCCGATCATCGTGGTCCTCCTGTTGATGGGCCTGCTGATCCTGCTCAGCGGCAGTTCCGTCGCGCCGTTTATCTACACGCTGTGGTAGGTTGACGGTCTGAATCCACAACTACGTCCCAGCGTGCGAAGAAAGCCTCCATGCTGAACCGGGAGGTGACTTCGGCCGCGCGGCGGCCCAGCTGCGCTCGTTTGGCCTCGTCCGACACCAGTTGCCGCAATGCGCCGGCCATCGCGTCCACGTTCTCCGGCGGGACCAGCAGCCCATCCACGCCGTCACGGATGATCTCCGCGGGCCCGCTATCGCAGGCGCAGGCAATGCAGGGCAGAGAGCACGCCATCGCTTCCAACAGCGCGTTGGGAAAGCCTTCGTATCGCGAGGGCAAAACGAACACGCTCGCTTCGAGCATCGCAGACTGGGGCCGATCCACCCAGCCCGGCAAGTGGACGTGGTTGCGGACGCCGAGCGAATCCGCCAAGTTCTCCAGTTTCCGTCGCTCCGGCCCCTCGCCGAGGATCTGCAACGACCAATCCGAGTACCAGGGGGCGATGCGGGCAAAGGCTTGGATCAGCAGGTCGAATCCTTTCTCCGGACTCAACCGCCCGACGCCGATGATGCGCGGCCGGCGCTGTTCGGGTGGCGAAATCGGCGCTGCCGGCGGCGACACCGCGTTGGGAATCACGTACACCGGCCGAGTTCCAGCCAGCGTGCGAGCGGACTTGGCCACCGCCTGGGTCTGCACGACCCAAGCGTGGCAACGCGGGTAAGTCCGCCGCCGCAGCCATTCCCAGATAAAGCCCAGCGATTGGTGCCGCGGATCGCTGCGTTCGGCAATCACGACCTGCTGCGGCCGGCCCCAGCACGCCAACAGCGTGAGCACGTTCATCTTGTCCGTGAAACTGATCACGCGCCTTGCGTCTGCCTCGCGAATCGCCTGCCGCAAACGCCGGACGCGCGTCCAGGTGTTGCTGATTTGCTGCCAAGGGTTCTTCGATTCCTGCATCAGGCCCAGTGCCAGCCGGCAAATGCGCGAATCCAGACGGATCGCATCGGAATCGGCCGTGGCGAGCGTGATCACGGTCACTTCCCGTGCCGTCTCAGCCCAATGATTGGCCAAAGCACAGAACACGCGTTCGGCACCGCCTCCGCTCAAAGCGTGGATGACCATCGTCAACCGCCGATCGCCGGCCCGTTCATTCATGCCGCTTCCTCAAGTACCAGCAACAAACAACTTGCTTAAGGATCGGCGAATCAATAACTGTCCAGTTCTTGTTGGCGATCATCACGCGGAGCGTGATGGCTACTTTGAAATCGCGACAGTTATTGATTCGCCGATCCTAACCCCATTTTTCTGTCACCCATTTTTCTGTCAGTTCTTCTTGTCTTTCTTCTTTGCTTCCTTCTGTTTCTCCCGCCAGCCTGTCACCCCCGTTCCTGGATGCCTTATACTATCGCGATCCTTGGTACGAATACAGGACAGGTAGAGCACGACGGTCTGATCCATGAACGGCGGCAAGGCGAGAAAGAATGGCAACTGGGGCAAGAAGCTGATCTTCTTGCTGGTCGGCCTTGCCTTGAGTCTGGTCGTTTGCGAAGTCGCCTTGCGGTTGGTTGGCGTGAGCTATCCGCAGCCTTACGCCCCCGACCCGTACTGTGGTACTCGTTTGCGGCCGGGCTACGAGTTCTGGTGGAAGAAGGAAGGCTCGGCCTGCGTCCGGATCAACCGCCACGGCTTTCGCCAAGGCGATCGCGAGCCTGCCAAGCCCCTCGGCACGTTCCGTGTGGCGGTGCTGGGAGACTCGTTCATCGAAGCTTTTCAAGTGCCGGACGAGCAGACGTTTTGCGCTCAACTGGAACCTCGTCTGCAAGACTGTTCCGCACTGACCGACAGACGCGTCGAGGTGCTGAACTTCGGCGTCTCCGGCTACGGCACGGCGCAGCAACTCCTGATGCTGCGGCATTACGTCTGGCAATACCAGCCGGACGTCGTCGTGCTGGCCTTCTTTCCCGGCAATGATCTCCGCAACAACTCGGCGGAACTTGAGCCCTACCAAGTGCGGCCCTTTTATCGGCTGCACGGCGCCGACCTGGTATTGAACGATGCCTTCTTGCAGCATCCCGAGTACCTGAAAGCGCATTCCGCGTGGGTGCGGTGCAAAGTCGCGTTGATCGACGGGTTGCACACGCTGCAACTGGTTTACCAAGTCCGCGACGCATGGCGACAGCGGGCCGCCACGACGCCAACGGACGGCGCTCCCGGCATCGATCTGGCTCCCTTGGCCGAACCACGCGACAAATCGTGGCAGGACGCCTGGAATCTGACAGACCGCCTGCTGGTCGAAACGGCAGACGAAGCGGCCAAGCATCAGGCCCGTTTCGTGTTGATGACGATCGGCAGCGACGTCCAAGTCCATCCCGACGAAGCGGTCCGCCAATCCGCTTGTCAGCGGCTTGGCGTCGAGGATCTCTCGTATGCCGACCGGCGTTTGAATGAACTCGGCCGGCAACACGGTTTTGCCGTCGTCAACCTGGCCGAGCCGATGGGCCGTTACGCTAGCAAGAACCGCGTGTACCTGCACGGTTTCGACAATACCCAACTGGGCGTTGGACATTGGAACGTCGAGGGCAACCGGGTGGCCGCCGAAATCGCTGCCCCCGCGATCTGCAGTCAACTGCAGGCTCAGCCAGACAAGTAGTCGTCAACAGAACGCATTTTTCAGACAAGGACTGCCGGAAAAAGCTGACAGAAAAACGGGGTCACAAAAAGATACAAAAACGCAGGTACGGCTGCATCTTGCGCAGCAGTTCCGGAAAGCGGGCGATTCCTGGGTCTCGAGGACCCGCCGTAAGGAATACAGGCGTTGGGCCGCTGACTCCGTGGACTGCCCGTCCGCAGGGACGGGGCATGTCGAAACCAGCAACGGAGTGGTGGTTGAGTACGCGTACCTCATGGCAGAGGTGCGTCGCGCGTTGCCCTGGAGGGTGCGACGGCGCGGCGTGCCGGAAAGGAGACCCATTCATGCTCGTTTTGTCTCGCGGCCGCAACGACAAGATCGTCTTTCCCAATCTCGGCATCACGGTCGAGATTCTGAAAGCGCGATCCGGGCCAATCCGGACTTCCGCGGTCTGAAGGTTTATGCGATCAGCGGCACGTCGCCGGACGCGCTAGGGGTCGTACGAGGCCCCCAAGGGGTCGACCGCTGGTTCCCGAAGCCGTTGAACCCCGAAGTCTTGGTCCGCGAATTGTCGCGCGAGTTGAAAGTGATGCCGGCGTGAGGTGGATGACCGTCAACGGTGATGCTTGCTGATGCGAGGGGCTCTATTCCGGCACCGGTTCCAGGGGACTGTGAGCGATCAGAAAACTCTTTGTGTCGCCGCCCTGGACGAATTGGATCTGGGCTTTGCGTTTCAGCCCGCTGCCGCTCACCGAGAGCACGATGCCGGTGCCGTAGTCCGGGTGCCAGACCGTCATTCCCGGCAGAAAAACGTGCGCTCGGCCGCTGATTCTGCCGCCTTCGCCGGACCGCCTGCCTCGACGCCGTGAGGCGCAGTAGTCGGCGTCGTACTCCTCGTATTCGGCGGGCGCTTCCTGGATGAAATCTTCGTCGCGCCAAACCGAGGTGCGGTGGCGCGTCGGCTCGAAACTCTCCGAGTCGAGATCGTCATCGAAGTCGTCAAGGTCTTCCTCGTCGTCGTCGAAGTCCGCATGGTACGCGACCGGCTCGCTGTAACTGAGTTCTTCGCGAGGTAATTCCATCAGGAACTGGCTGGGAATCGTCGGGCCGCGGTCTCCGCGGAAAGCCCGGTACTGGGCGCAGCTGAGCTGTAATTCCTGCTTGGCGCGGGTGATGCCGACAAACAGCAGTCGCCGCTCTTCCTCGAGCTTCTCCGCATCCTCGATGCTGCGTTCGTGCGGCAGCAGGCCGTGCTCCACGGCGATGATGTACACCACCGGGAATTCCAGGCCCTTGGCCGCGTGCAGCGTCATCAGCGTCACGCGGTCCTGCTGCGTTTCCAGCGCGTCCGTATCGGCGACCAGGGCCGCCTGTTCCAAGAACAACTCCAACGCGTGCTCGGTCTCTGGGTGCTGCCGGTCGAACTCCTCGGCGGCGGTCAGCAACTCTTCGACGTTGGCCAGACGTTCCTGGTCTTCTTCAGCATCCGAATCGGCCAGCGCGTTGCGGTAGCCGGACTCGTGCAGGACCGAGACCATCGTTTCGTGCAACGGACCGCCGGCGTGCAGGCTCATGCGGTCGTACGCCGCGACGAACTTGGCGATCTGCGTGGCCGTGCGTTTCTGGATCGACTCGATCAAGCCGCTCTGGCGGGCCGCTTCCAGCAGCGAAAGCCGTTGCCGGCGAGCGTAGTTCGTCAGCCGCTCGACCGTCGTCTTGCCGATCCCCCGCGCCGGCGTGTTGATGATCCGCAGCAGGGCCAGATCGTTTTGCGGGTTGTTCAGCAGGTGCAGATACGCCAGCACGTCCTTGATTTCCTTGCGTTGGTAGAATTCCAGGCCGTTGACGATCTGGTACGGGATGCCTTGCAGCCGCAGCGCGTGTTCCACCGACCGCGAGAGCGCGTTGATGCGGTAGAAAACGGCACAGTCGCGCGGCCTGCACCGTCCGGCGCGGATTTCTTCGGAGATCCGCTGACCGATCCCATCGGCTTCGTCCTGCCCCGTTGGCCAGACCACCAAGCGCACCGACGTTCCGGGGGGATTGTCGGTAAACAGCTTCTTGGGCTTGCGGCGCACGTTGAACGAGATCAGGTGGTCCGCGACCCGCAGGATATTCGGCGTGCTGCGGAAGTTCTGCTCCAGTCGCACCACTTTGACCTGCGTGAAGTCTTTCTCGAATTCCAGGATGTTGCTCAGGTTCGCACCGCGCCAGCCGTAGATGGACTGGTCGGGATCGCCTGTGACGGCCAGGTTCGGATGGTCGATGGACAACGCCCGCACGATGGCGTATTGGGCCAGGTTAGTGTCCTGGTATTCATCGACCAGGATGAAGCGATACCGCGCGTCGAGTTGCGCCCGCAGTTCGTCTTGCTCGCGCAGCAGCGTCGCCACGTGCAGCAGCAGATCGTCGAAATCGCAAGCATTGGAGGCGATCAGCCGCTGTTGGTACTCCGGATAGATGCGGGCGACGACGGCCCCCACTGTACTGTTGGCCCGCGGCAGGTATTGGTCGGCTGTGACCAGGCTGTTCTTGGCCCAACTGATGGCGTTGGCGATGGCTTCCGGCGACGTGTGCGTGACCGCGAATTCACTTTCGCCCAGCACTTGCTTGAGCACTCGCCGGCTGTCGTCCGCGTCGTAGATGCTGTAGTTCTCGTGCAGGCCGACCAGCGGGGCGTAGCGGCGCAGCAGTCGGGCGCAGAAGGCGTGGAACGTCCCCATCCACACGCCGCCACGCTGGGTCAACCGCTCGACCCGCTGACGCATCTCGTCCGCCGCCTTGTTGGTGAACGTCAATGCCAGGATCTGGCTGGGCGGGACGCCGTGCAGCAGCAGGTTCGCCACGCGGTGCGTGACGACCCGCGTCTTGCCGCTGCCCGGCCCCGCTAGGATCAGCAAGGGCCCGTCCAGGTGCGCAGCCGCTTCCCGCTGCGCCGGAGTCAGCGAAGCCAATAAGTCAGCCGAGTCAGGAATGGGGAATGAACCTTCCATGCGAGTTCAATTGAGGTTCCACTGGCTACGCGAAATCTTGAGCGAGGATTCCGGCGCAGCCCAAGTTATGCAGCGATGTTGGTTAGGTGAGCACGAATCGCAAGCGAGACTCTATCACGAACGAGCGGTTTGGCCTAGTCCCGGATCCCGCTTCTCAGTTTCGTCGCCACGATGGCTCCACCGCACCCTGCGGCCAAGGCGGCGACGGGCAGCGCCAGGTACAACATCCAAGTCCGCGGGGCCGAGGACAGCATGTTCTGGTCGATCAACAGGCACCAAGCGGCTGCGGCGCTCGCCCAGCAGAAAGCGGCGACTGCCTGCAGCCTCTGCCGAGAGAAAGGCGGTTTATGAGCGGTCAGCCAACCCTGCACATGGCCGAGGACCGCGCCGTTTGCCGCGCCCAGAATTGCGCCCAGGGCCGCCACGGCGACGTAATAAGTAATCCACTCGTCGATGCGATCGAAAGCGGAAAAGGAGCCAGGCTCCGTTAGAAACTGGACGAGCGTGTGCGTCACGTCCAGGCTCACCGTGATTGCCGTTCCTGTGGCAGCCCCGTAACTTAGCCCAAGGAACACACCGACCCAAGCAAGGTCGCGAGCCCGTTTTCGCTGGAGTCGATCCGTGTCAGCACCGCCCTCGCCCGTGGCGACGGGACTGCGATAGGGGTTCTGGGCGGGATCGAGGTCGGCGTCGGGCATGGGGTCAGTGTTCGGTGTTTGGGGACAGCGGCGGTGAATCTTCGTAGCACGCGCTCTCCGAGCCGTGCCAAGCGGCAAAACATACCGCGGGAATCCGCACGGCTCAGAGAGCCATGCTGCGCAAAGGCGACCGATTCGCAAGCATGCGGGGCTCCGAATTCAATGGGGGACAGTTCGCGACAGTGTCGGACGCTCATGGTGCGGCGATGCCGCCCACCGCGTCGAACAGCAGCAGCGATTGACGCACGGGCAGTACGTCATGCACGCGGATCACTTGCACGCCTTGCCGAGCCAGGGCCAGGGCGACGCCGATGGTGCCGGCTGTACGGTCGGCCTGTTTGTCGCCAAGGACATTGGCGATGAACCCTTTGCGCGAGGGGCCCACCAGCAGCGGGCACCCCAGTTCGTGGTAACGCCCGCAGTTGGCCAGCAGCGTCAAGTTGTGCTGGTGCGTTTTGCCGAATCCGATGCCCGGATCGAGGCAGATCCGCGCCGGATCCAGTCCGCCGGCGACCAGGGCGTCGCGCCGTCGTCGCAGGTAGTCGAAGATATCCTCGACAACGTCTCGATATGTGGGATTGTTCTGCATGTTCTGCGGGGTGCCCTGCATGTGCATCATGCAGACGGCTGCGCCGGTGTCCGCCACGACTCGCCGCATGTCGGGATCGCCTTCCAGGCCCGTCACATCGTTGATGATTTCCGCGCCGGCCGCGATCGCTTCAGCGGCCACCTGGGCTTTGGACGTATCGACTGACACGGGCACCGTCGTCCGCTCGCATAACGCCCGAATCACGGGCAAAACACGGCGGAGTTCCTCTTGAGTTTCGACCGATGTCGAGTACGGCCGCGTGCTTTCACCGCCCACATCCAGCAGATCCGCTCCCTGTTCCACGAATTGCAGGCCTTGCTGGATTGCCAGAGCGGGGTCGTAAAATCGTCCGCCATCGGAAAAACTGTCCGGCGTAACGTTAATGATTCCCATCAGCAACGGTTGATGCCCCAGGGTTAGAGAACGCGTGCGCAGACGCCAGGAAGTGGCCCGATGGGGGTATCGGACGGGGCTCGCGTTCGACGATTCCGCCGGCTGCAGGAGGTTGTGCATGAAGACAGTGTACCAAAATTCTTGTGCTCGGCAGGCCCAAAGAGCCGTTGCACAACCGGGCTTCTCGGTAGTAATATGTGTGCGTACGAAGGTGTCCCGCCAGCGGCGTTCGGGCCGCACCAGGAGTTAACTTGCCTGCCCTCAGATCTATAACCCCCCCATCCAGGAGACGCTGCTCTTGAACTCGTCATATCGACTCGGAACGCTTGCCATCCTTTCGATTGTGGCCCTGCGACTGGCCATTGGGTGGCATTTTTTTCGCGAAGGTGCTGACAAGCTGGTGAGCGGCACGTTCACCTCGGTCGGCTTTATGAAGGTTTCCAAAGGGCCCCTGACGCCCCTGTTCCACTGGTTCATCTGGGACGAGCACGGCCGCGCGCGGCTCGATCGGGAAGGCACACTGGAAGCATGGAACCAGTACCGAGAACAGGTCGTGAATCACTACGGTTTCGATCAGAAGCAGGCAGCCAAGGCGAAGGAGGTCCAAAAATTCCGCGAGCAACAGTTCGCTTGGCTGCTGGACGAGAACGCGGCCGACATTGACGAGTACTTTAAGGGTCTGGAACGTATCGACAAGTATCGGCAGGACGACTCTCGGATGGAAGTCGCGTCCCTGCGGGGACAGGTGGAGACGATCGAAAAAGAACTCGACCAGAAAGTGAAGGGCTGGCTCACGAGCATCGACATGGTGTGGAAGGGGCTGGAGGACGATTTGAACGCCTTGGCGACGCCTGAACAGTCCGTCCGAGGACATTTGGCCCTCGGCAAGCCTGGGCGGAAGCCGATGGATACGGTGTTCATCGACCAGATCATCCCGACGTTCGACCTGTTAGTGGGGATTCTGTTAATTGTCGGGCTGTTCACACGGATAACCTCGTTAGCCGGGGCAGGTTTCCTGGCAATGATCGTGGCCACGCAGTGGCCGGGTGCTCCCGGAGCGATCCCGGCCCACTATCAGATTATCGAGATGTTCGGCTGCCTCGTGTTGGCCGCTGTTGGAGCCGGACAGTTCGCCGGCCTGGATTTCCTTGTCAAGTGTCTGCTGCGGCGCTGGTGCCCACCGAAAACGGAGAAAAAGTAACCATGATGAGCTTTACGCCTGAGGAACGCGAAGTTGGACGGGACAATTATTGGGAAGCCATCGGCTTCTGGGATACGGCCGTTTCCCGGCGAGACTTCCTCAAGAAGACCATCGCCGTGGGCGCGGTGACCGGCGGCGGCTTGGGTGCGATGTATTTCGGCTACGACAAAATCACCAACCCCGTGCGGGTGGGCGTGATCGGCACCGGCGACGAGGGGAACGTTCTGATCGGGGCCCTCAACCCCGACTACGTTCAAGTTGCCGCCATTGCCGACATTCGGCCGTACAACATCCACCGCGCCTTCCACGGCGATTGGTCGACGCCAGCAGCACTGGCGGCCCGCAAGGGCCTGATGGCCGTCTATGGCTGGAAGTCCGAAGACGAGGCTCGCAAGCACGTCAAGGTCTACAATGCCACCAACGGCGGGTACAAGGAATTGCTCAAGGACGCGAACATCGAGGCCGTCATCATCGCTTTGCCGCTGCACTTGCACGCCCCCGTGGCGTGCGAAGCGATGAAAGCGGGCAAACACGTACTGACGGAAAAGCTGATGGCTCATAACGTGGCTCAGTGCAAGGTGATGGGCCGCGTGGCCAACGAGTTGGGGCTGTACCTGTCCGTCGGGCACCAACGGCATTACAGCGTGCTGTACGACAACGCCGTGAATCTGATCCGCTGGGGATTGCTGGGCCAGTTGCACCACATCCGCGCCCAATGGCACCGCGGCAATCTGCCCGGCAGAGACAGTTGGCAGCAACCGCTGCCCGGCGGCGAAGTCGTGTTCGGGGGCGGGAAGGAAGTTGACAGGATCCTGAGAGAACTGCGGGCTAAGGAGGCGGAACTCAAAGTGGAAAAAGACCCCGCTCGCGCAGAATTGCTGGCCAAACAAGTCGCGCAATGGCGGGCCTGGAATGCGGACCGCGAGCTGAACGCAGAGGAGCACGGCTATATCTCCACGACGCTGGAGAACGGCCGTCCGCGTCCCGCGATGGAAGAGTTGTGTCGCTGGCGACTATGGGACCGCACGGGAGGCGGGCTGATGGCTGAACTGGGCAGTCACCAGTTGGACGCGGCGGGCATTTTCATCAGCGCCCTGCGGGCGGACGGCAAGAAAGCACATCCGCTGTCCGTACATGCCGTCGGCGGCCGCCACATGTTCCCCTTGGATCGCGATGCTGAGGATCACGTGTATTGCATGTTCGAGTTTCCGGGGCCCGAATACGATCCGAAATTCGACGTGGGCTACCGCGATCCGGCCCTCAATTTCCCGGACCCGAAAAAGGGCATCCCGGGCTATTCGACCGACAAAAACCGCAAGATCGTCGTCTGCTACTCGACCATCAATGGCAACGGATTCGGCGGTTACGGCGAAGTGGTGATGGGCACCAAAGGCACGTTGGTGCTGGACAAAGAGCAGGAGATCATGCTGTACAAGGAGTCGGATACGACCTCGCGCGTCTCGGTCAAGGAAGGCAAGGCCGGACCGACGATGGATACTCAGGCCAGTGGGGCGTCCGCCGCCGTCGCGAAGGCGGCGGAGAGCATGGGGCCGGTTAGCCGCGGGTACACGGAAGAAATCGAACACTTTGCCTGGTGCATCCGAAACAAGGCTCCGGAGAACCAGCCCCGGTGCAAGCCGGAGGTGGCCTTGGGCGACTCCGTCATCGCCCTGGGAACCAACGTGGCGGTGGGCAAGAACAAGGGCGGCGAACCCGGCTTCCTGAAGTTCGACGAGGATTGGTACGACCTGAACAAGGACGCGACACCGGACGGGAGCAGCTGCGAAGAAGAACGCAGAAAGCTGATGGGTTAACGCTTATTCTGCGGGGATTTTCAGAAGCCCGGCGCTTTCCGAAGAAACCCGGGCTTCTTTCTTTGTGGCCCCGATATCGCTCGACATGGCCTGTGGCTTAATCCCGATTTCGAACCAGCCCCCAGCTCGGGTTGCTCACCTCTGGTTCCTAATCTCCGCTTGGGAACCGATTTGTTACGAGTTTCGGATTTCGACGTACGGATTTTGGAATTCGATATCGGCACTTAGGGGTCGCGTTTTTGGCCCGGAAGGTCCTACCCATTCTCCCCAATCGGCAGGCTCGTGGCGATGGTTCGCCGTGCCCTTGGGCGGCGGGGGCACGCCGCCGGCGGAAGATCGTGATTTTTTTCCGCCGATTCTCTCGTTGGCATCGCTCGCAAGACCCGCCCATGATCTTGCCAATTTCTGTTGCCGTGCGGGGGCGGACTATTCTCAGGTCCAATGGACTCTGTTACCATTGTGTCAGACCCGTGGGCCAGTCGGAAGGCCGGCTCACAGGTCAGGTTCAGAGTTTCAAGTAAACGTAACGTACCGCGTCCCCCGGGCAGTCCGGGAGCAGCGGGCGCTTGACGGTAAGTGATTCGGTTTAGCTTGCGGGCGACAATCCGGCGAGCGATCTCAGCCAGCCGTTGACTGGTGGACGGTTCGATTCATGTACCTGATCCTGATGATCCTGCGATTTCTGTGGGGCTTGGCTCCAGGCCTGGTTTTGGAGTTGCAGTTCGTCCCGGTTCGTTCTGCGCGTGGGCGCGCAAGTCGCGCCGGACGAGAACGGCGGGGGCGTTGCCTTTGGATTCCGGTACTGGGTTGGCTGGTTGAGGACCCTGAACCTCGGCGAAATGAAACTGTATTTCAGCGATTAGCGGCAATTCGCGTGCGCGATTACTTCTGGCCGGGTGTGGGAGGCTCGCCGCCCCGGCGCGGCCGTCAACGATGAACCACGTGTACGCTTGACGTTTTCGCTGAGCCTCTCGCCGAGGCCGGGGTTCGAGACCGAACTCCCATCGTCCGGTGCGCCGTTGTTTTGGCCTGCCCGCGGACGCTCCCGATTTGTGATCCAAGGAGCGGACCGTGACCGAAGCCATCATCGCCATCGTCGCGGCATTGGTCGCCGCGGGGTTGACCTTTGCGCTGCTTCGCACCCTCGACCGGCTGCGCCGAAAGGATGCCGAGACCGAGGCGCAACGCATTCTGGCCCAAGCCAACCAGGACGCCGCCAACCGGCTCAGGACCGCGGAACTGGAGATCAAGGAGAAGGCGCTTCAGCAGAAGGCGGAATCCGAGAAGGAGTCGAGCAAGCTGCGCGAGGCGTTGCGCGAACGGGAACGGATTCTGGACAAGCGGGAGGAGACACTCACGCAGCAAGCCGACGACGTGCAGAAGCAGGAGCGCATCGTCGAAGCCACTCAACGCCGGCTGACCGAGAAAGTCGAGTCCTTCAATCGCCGCAACGAAGAACTGGCCAAGGTGCTGGAAATGCACCGGCAGACACTCCACCAGATCGCCGGACTGAGCCGCGAGGAGGCCACGCAGCGTCTGCTGGCGACGCTGAACGAGGAACTCGCTCAGGAGACCGGCCAGATCATTCTGCGGCACGAACGGCAAGTCGCCGAGCGCTGCGAGGCGTTGTCGCGGGAAATGCTGCTGACCGCCCTGCACCGCTACGCGGCGGCCCACACGGCGGAAAGCACCACCAGCACGGTCGATATTCCCAGCGACGACATGAAGGGGCGGATCATCGGCCGCGAGGGCCGCAATATCCGCGCGTTCGAGAAGCGGACGGGCGTGGACGTGATTATCGACGATACGCCGGGCGTGGTGATCGTCAGCGGCTTCGACCCGGTGCGCCGCGAAGTGGCTCGCCAGGCGCTGGAAAAGCTGATTGTCGACGGCCGCATTCACCCTTCGCGCATCGAGGAGATCGTCGCGGAGACGGAAAAAGAAATCGAGAAGTTCATTCGCCGCAAGGGTGAGGAGGCGGCCCAGGAGGTCAACGTGCAGAGCCTGCACGAGCGGTTGGTGTACATGCTGGGCCGGCTGCACTTCCGCACCAGCTACAGCCAGAACGTGCTGCGGCATTCGGTCGAGGTGGCCTTCCTGGCGGGCATGATGGCGGAGATGATCGGCCTCAGCGGCGACGTGGCGCGCCGCTGCGGCTTGCTGCACGATATCGGCAAGGCCGCCGACCACGAACTCGAGGGCGGCCATCCCAAGATCGGTTCGGACCTGCTCAAGCGGCACGGGGAGAGCAAAGAGGTCGTCCACGCGGCGCTGGGACACCACGACGAGATCATCACGGAGTACCCCTACACAATGCTGGTGGCGACGGGCGACGCGTGCAGCGCGTCGCGCCCCGGAGCGCGGCGCGAATCCCTGGAACGCTACATCAAACGCATGGAAGAGCTGGAGTCGATCGCCACCGGCTTCCCCGGCGTGGAACAAGCGTTTGCCATCCAGGCCGGACGCGAGTTGCGCGTGCTGGTCAGCGCCAAGGACACGGACGACGTGCGGGCCGCCAAGATTTGCCGCGACATCGCCAAGGCGTTCGAGGAACAGTTGACCTATCCCGGCGAGATCAAAGTCACCGTGGTCCGCGAATCCCGCTTTACGGAGATTGCGCGATAAACCGAGAAAAGCAAATTATGTGGCACGGCTTACTGGTTAGCCGTGCTGCACTGCCTGCGAGCGGGCTTTCGATCAGCACGGCTAACAAGCAAGCCGTGCCACGCCGGCGCCTCACCGGGACCCGCTGCCGGACGCCGGCAGGCCTACGACGTGCATGCTCGACACCACCTGATCGACCAGGCCGTAATCCCTCGCTTCGTCGGCCGACATGAAGCAGTCGCGATCGGTATCTTTCTCGATCTTTTCCAGCGAGTGGCCTGTGTGTTTGATGAGGATCTCGTTCATCCGCTGCTTGATCCGCTGGAACTCGCGGGCGTGGATCAGGATCTCCTCCGCCGAGCCCTGCACGCCGGCCAGCGGCTGATGGATCATGATGCGGGCGTTGGGCAGCGCATAGCGTTTGCCCTTGGTGCCGGCCGTCAGCAGCACGGCTCCCATCGACGCGGCCTGCCCGACGCAGTACGTTGCCACGTCGCAGGCGACCCACTGCATCGTATCGTAAATCGCCAAGCCGGCGGTCACGCTGCCGCCGGGCGAGTTGATGTACAGGTGGATTTCCGCCTTGGGGTCCTCGGACTGCAGAAACAGCATCTGGGCGACGACCACGTTCGCCACCTCGTCGCTGACCTGGGAGCCGAGGAAAATGATGCGGTCTTTCAGCAACCGGCTGTAGATATCGTAGACGCGCTCTTCGCGCCCGCTCTTTTCGACGACGTAGGGGATCAAGGGCATGGAACACTCGCTCCGTATCGTTTTCTCGGCGGTAGGGTTGCGCGGACGCGGTTTCGCCGGGGCTCGCCCGGCCCGCAGCGATCACGCGTTCGGGGTCAATCCTCCAGCTTTTCCTTGGCGGCATCTTCTGGAGGCTTAGTGAGGATCTCGTCCACCAGACCGTACTCCTTGGCTTCGGCGGCGCTCAGAAAGAAATCCCGGTCCGTGTCCTTGGCGATGCGTTCGATCGACTGACTGGTATGTTTGGCCAGGATCTCGTTCAGCATTTCCCGGTTGCGGAGGATTTCGCGGGCTTGGATTTCAATGTCGCTGACCTGCCCGCTGGCGCCGCCATACGGCTGGTGCAGCATCACGCGGGCGTGCGGCAGGGCGAAACGCTTGCCCTTGGTGCCGCCGGCCAGCAGGACGGCAGCCCCGCTGGCGGCTTGGCCCACGCAGTAGGTCGCCACCGGACAGCTCAATATCTGCATGGTGTCGTAAATGGCCAACGTGGCAACGACCTCGCCGCCGGGCGAATTCAGGTAAAAGTGAATCTCCTTATGGCGATTCTCACTTTGCAAATACAGCAGCTTCATCACCACTTCATTGGCGTTGCCGGTGTAGATATCGCCCTGCAGGAAAACGATGCGGTTTTCCAGCAGCAGGTCCCCCAGCGTCAACTGCCGCTGGCGTTGATAGTTCTGGTAGCCGTACGAATCAGACATGGGCATTGGCGCGACTCCCGTCATGCTGGCACGCTCCACCCCCGCCACGGCACGAGGTGCAGCTTTGAATAACACAGTTCGGCGCTGGCCGAGATGTCCGAGCAGGCGCCCGCCCGGACGTGCGGCAGTCCAAAATGCTCTCGGCCCTGGCGCGGCACCCGCCATGTGCAACCCCGAAAGGGAGAGGGCAGTGCGGTCGACCTGGGCGAAGCTGCCCCCGGTGCCCCGTGCCATTCCCTGCTGGCTTGCGCATCATCCGCTGTGGGTCGGCGTCCCCGGCAGCGGTTTCGGCTCTTCGCCGTGATGGGCTTCGGGGATGGCCTTCCGCTCCTCCACGCCGCTGATGACATGGTCGATCGCCACCACGTCGTCGGCCGGCGGTTCGTAGGGCACCTCCTCCACCAGCGCGTGGCTGGTGATCAACTCGATCACCTTGCGTTCCACGATCTGGTTCCTCAGCGAGTCCATCTCGCCCTGTTTTTCCAGCCGCGCCCGGACTCGGCGGGCCGGCATGCCGCTCTGCTCGGCGATCAACTCAATCTCCCGGCTGTAATCGTCCGGCTCCGCATCAATCTCGTGCTCCTCCGCCAGTCGCTCGAGAATGAAATGCTCCTTGAGGGCCGTCTCGGTGTAGGCCAGGCTCCGGCGGGACAACTCGTTGGCGTACGTCTGGATCACATCGTTGCTGAATCCCGCGGATTGCAGTTCCAGCACCATCCGCTGTACTTCACGCTTGGTCTGCTTGCGGAGCAACGCGGGCGGCAAGGCCCAGTTGGCGCCGGCAGTCAAGAGACTCGTAATTTGCTGGCGCACCGCCTGCTGCTGCCGGAATTTCACCTGACGCTCCAGTTCCTCACGGACCGCGGCACGCAAGTCGGCCTCGTCGGTAAAGCCGCCGACCTCGCTCAAAAATGCCGGCGTCAGCTTGGGCAACTGCAGCTTCTCGACTTTCATTACCTCGAACTCGGCGCGGACCTCCTGTCCCTTCAACGCCTCGTTGTCCACGTCCTCACTGATCTTGAGCGTCGCCTCGCGCCGATCGCCGGCCTTGGCGCCGCGTATCAGTTCGCCGAAGGTATCCAATTGGGCGTCGCGAAGGCTCAACTTCGGCTTGACGACGACCGTTTGTTCCTGGAGCTTCGACAGCTCGTTGCCGTCGCGGGAAAACGTGAGGTTGAGCGTGACGTAGTCTCCGTCCTCGGCCGGTTCGTGGTGGACGACGAGCTTTCCGTAACGCTTCAAAATCCGTTGCAGATGGGCCTCGACATCGCTGTCGGTGATTTCCTGACGGGGCTGCCGGAGACTCAGTCCCTTCCATTCCGGCATGTCGAATTCGGGGCGAACCTCCAGGTTGAATTCAAACGTCATGTCGCCTTCGTCGGGCAACACGACGGCATCCAACTTCATGTCCGGCTCGCTGATCGCCGAAAACTTGTGTTCCTCGCTGACCTGGGCCAGGCTGTCCATCAGCAACTTGCCTTTGACCTGGTCGGCGATGTGCTCTTTGTACCGGCTGACCACCAATTTTCGGGGAGCCTTACCGGGGCGGAAGCCGGGAACTTCGGCCTTCGGCGCCAGTTCATCGAATTCCGTCTCGAAATAACGGTCGATGTCCGTCCGAGGAATCACCACCGTGACGTGCCGCTCGCAGGCACTCGTGTTGTCCACGGTAACCTGAAGCTCCATCCGCTGCTTGCGTTCCTCTTGCGGCTCCGCCTCCGGCGCAGCAGCGTCCACGTCCTGCAGTTCGTCGTTGTCTTTGGCCGCCGTATTCATGAGTCCCTGCACTCAGTCGCGAAAACTCAAGGGGGGAAAAGTAAAAAAGAGCGGGTGATGGGAATCGAACCCACGACAACAACGTTGGCAACGTTGTGCTCTGCCAACTGAGCTACACCCGCACTTTGGCATAGTCTACCGGATTTTCGCGGGGCGGGAAATCAGGCATTCCCCCGCCCCGTAACCCCGGATTATATTGATGCCGCCCGGCCTTGCAAGGGTAGATAGGCGTCCCGTCAACAAGAAGTTCCGCCCCGGCTCCCCAAAGAGACCAGGCTTCGTTCCTGCCGCAAACAGTTGGCCGGGGATTTCCGGCACTAGCCAGATTCGCCAGAATTCGCGGATCGTTTGTTCGCCGCGAATTCCGGCGAATTCGGCCACATCCGTGCCACAAGGATTTCCGACCAGACACCGTCGTTATCGGTGGCTTTACCGGATGTTCCCGCCATGCTAGCGTATGGTACGGTCTGGTAAGGCGGCAAGAAGTAGTTAGCCGCTGCAGACGCCCGCGGATACGTTGTTTTTCCTCGCACTGGGTCTTTTGTTTTCCCTCCAAAGGAGTACTTTATGTCCCCCATGAACCGTCGTCGTTTCCTGCAAACATCGGTGGCTGCGGCCGCCGCCCTATCCTCCGCTCCCCGCATCGCCAAATCCAAGGACCCCAACGGGAAACTGGGGGTAGCCGTCGTCGGCGTTCGCGGCCGGGGCGGCGATCACATCGGCGGCTTTCTCGGAGATCCACGTACCGTAATCCTGTACCTGGTCGATCCCGACGAGAAAGAAGGGCTTAAACGCTGCGACCAGGTCGCGAAAAAGCAGGAAATCAAGCCGAAATTCGTGCGGGACATGCGCGAGGCATTTCAGGACCCCGCGGTCGATCTGGTCGGTTCCGCCACGCCCAACCATTGGCACGCCCTGAGTGCCATCTGGGCGATGCAGGCCGGCAAGGACGTGTACGTCGAAAAGCCGTTGTGCCACGACATTGCGGAGGGCACGGCGATGATCGCCGCCGCGCGCAAGTACGGCCGAATTTGCCAAGTCGGCACGCAGTGCCGGTCACACCAAGCCCTCCGGGAGGCGATGAAGTTCCTGCACGATGGCGGCATCGGCGAGGTCAAACTGGCTCGCGGACTGTGCTACAACCGCCGCAAGTCGATCGGCGCCAAGGGCGACTATCCCGTCCCGCCGGAGGTCGATTTCAGCCTTTGGTCGGGCCCGGCTCCGTTCACCACCCCGAACGTCACCCGCCCACAGTTCCACTACGACTGGCACTGGCAGCGGCTGTACGGCAACGGCGATTCGGGCAACCAGGGCCCGCACCAGACGGACATCGCCCGCTGGGGCTTGGGCATGGACCGGCACCCGAACAGCGTGATCTCCTACGGCGGACGGCTGGGCTACCAAGCCGAACGCCAGGACGACAGCTACGTCGACGCCGGCGATACGCCGAACACGGAGGTGTCCATTTTCGACTACGGCGACAAGTGCCTGGTGTTCGAGACCCGCGGCCTGTCGGTGGACAATTGCGCCGACGAGGAACTCAACCGTCTGTTTGGGAGCAAGATGGGCCGCAAAGTCGGCGTTGTGTTCTACGGCAGCGAAGGCTACCTGCTGCAGCGGACCTACACCGACTGCGAAGCGTTCGACAAGCAGTTCAAGTCGATCAAGCAGTTCAAGGGCGGCGGCGACCACTACGGCAATTTCATCGACGCCTGCATCAGCCGCAAGCACCAAGACCTGAACGCCGACGTGCGCGAAGGCCACCTCTCCGCAGCCCTGGCCCATCTGGGCAACATCTCGTACTACCTGGGCGAGGCCAACAAGGTTTCCGCCGGCGAGGCCGCCAAACTGTTGGCCGGAGTCAAGAGCCTGGACGACAACGCAGCCACCCTCCAGCGGACGCTGCAGCACCTGAAAGACAACGGCAACGACTTGGCCAAGTACCCGATCTCGATGGGCCCGCTGCTGAAGTTCGACCCGGAAAAGGAGGTCTTCCCCGACTCGCCCGAAGCCACGGCCATGGTCAGCCGCGAGTACCGCGAAGGCTTTGTCTGCCCCGCGGCGGACAAGGTCTGAGCGAAGCGGGCCTCAGCGGACCTCCTGGATACCGGCCTGCTGGTCCAACGGCACGGGCTCCGTCGGCAACGGCGGCAGCTGCGCCAGCAGCGGCAAGAGCAGGCTGGACGGATGGTCTTCGTCGTGGAGGATCGTCACCAGGCCAGGTGGACCAGCCCCGGCGCCAAGCCGACAAACAGGATGAAAGCGATCGTTCGCTTGGTCGCAGTCATAAGAGCGCACGCATGAATAACGCGTGAGGCCCGGGATGGGCGTCAATCGCGGTGTT
>CAZAQY010000125.1:0-23046 GCA_964486845.1 uncultured Pirellulaceae bacterium | reverse complement strand
CGTCGTCCAGTCGCCGGCTTGGCGGCTGATTTTCGCCTCGGTCTTCGGTCTGATTTGGAACATCAGTGCCGCCATTCTGATCTTCTTCGCGGTGAAGAGCATTGTCAGCGGGCGACCGGAGTGGTTTCTAGTACTGTTCGTCATTCCGTTCGTGGCGGTCGGCGCTTGGGTCGTGCGGGATTTTGTGCGGCAAATGCTTATTCATACGGGGATTGGCCCGACCCAAATCGAGATTTCCGACCACCCGCTGCGCCGCTCTGCATCGTATGAAGTGTACTTGTCGCAGGGGGGCCGCCTGTGGATGCGTTCGCTGGCGCTCAGCCTGGTCTGCGAAGAAGCGGCGACCTACCGGCAGGGCACGGACCTGCGCACGGAAACCAAGCTGGTGTTTGACCGGCAGATCTTCCGCAAGACGGACTTTCACATCGCTCCCGGACTGCCGTTTGAGCACCAATGCGCCGTGGAGATCCCCGCGGACGCCGCCCACTCATTCCAATCCGAACACAACGCGATAAACTGGAAGCTGGTGGTGCGGGGCGAGGCGGACGCGTGGCCGCCTTTCGAACGTGCCTTTCCTGTCATCGTCCACCCAGCCCATGGCCGTCACGAAGCCCTTGGCCGAACCTCTGATTGCCCTGCGGATCTGTAACCCCACCGGCGTGTTTCACCCCGGCGAGGTGCTCCGTTGCGAGTACCAGGTCGACGCCGTGCCGCCGAACGAGATTCAGGCGGTCGAGGCTGCGGTGCTGTGGTACACCGAGGGCAAAGGCGATGAGGACTTGGGGGTCCACTTTTTCGAGCGGACCACGCCCAGTGACGCCATCGACGGCGACCTGCGCCAATTGCACCGTCTGGAGACGCAACTGCCGCGCAGCCCGCTGACCTACAACGGCTTCCTGGTCAAGATCCGTTGGTGCGTGCGCGTGCGGCTGTTCTGGGGCCACGGCAAACAGTTGCACGTCGACCGCGTGTTCCAACTTGTCCCAGAGCGGTCTTGAACTGGCCGGCATCGCCGTGCCGGCGATCATCTTGACCCGGCGTTTCCAGAAAAATCCTCAATCGTCTTGAAGCGGACGAGTGTGCCAAGCCGATACAGCAAAATGAGACAAACCGGGAGGGCGGGACAACCTCGAGTTGTTCCGTTTCAGGATAGAGGTCATAGCACAACGATGGACCGTCGTGCTATGACCTTTTTTGTTGGTTGACCCGATCGCAAGCCGAGGCCACGTCACAGATCCTCGTCGACCGCCACGCCAGCCCGATGCGCATCGGCCAGCAGGAGGCAGGAGTCGAATTGCTGGCAGAGGTGACCGATTTCGTCCTCGTTGGAAATGTAACCGAGGCCCATGTCTTCGACCGTCTCGCCATCCAGACCGCTCAGCAAGTACACCTGGGTCCGCTCGCGGGCTTCCACCAGCAGTGAAGCCGAGACGGCATCCGACGTACGCGCGCGACGGATCTCGCGGAGCGTCTCCGGAGCATCATTCAGCAGGCTCAGCAACTGCAGTGCCGGGCCCGGCGGACATCGCAGGTCGGTACACAGCACGATGACTCCGTCGTCGGCCACGGCGGCCAGAGCAGCGGACAGGGCGCGGGCGAAATTCTCCCAACTTTGTTCGTGGCGTCCGCCCGCGATGCTGGCCAGGACCAGACCGGCCCTCCGCGGCAAGCGGCACAGCCAAGCGGCATCGCACAACTGCCGGCCGCGCTTGGCGACGGCTTCGGGCTTGCCCGCCAGCACGTGCAACACGGCGCCGCCGGCGCCCGGCACCACTTGCAGGACGATTTGCACGCCCAGCAGCCAAGCCGCCTCCTCCACTTCGTCACGCCGGCGGTGCCGCTGAACGGGCGAGCGGGCGGCAGCGGGCGCCTGGAAACGTTCGCGGGTCTTTGCGTCCGAGAACGTCGGAAACAGTCCTCCATGAACGCCCAGGCGGCCCAGCACTCGCCGCGGGCGGAGACAGCTGATCGGCAGGACCAGGTCCGCGTCGAACAACTGCCGATGGATGTAGATGGGCCGATTCTCCTTGGACGCCGCCAGGTAGGTCAAGTCCGCGTGGTTCTGGGGATCGTGCTCGGCGATCCGAATCGCTGCGGCGATTTCGGTCGCCAGTGCATTGGTTGGTTTCGGCCGCCGAATCCCGTTCTCCTCGGGCGCCATCAGCAGCGTGATGTCCTCCGGCAAGACGCGACTGTCCAACAGGGCGTGGACGGCGCCCGCCACGACGGCGTCCAATTGCGGAACGCCCCGGTCGATGGCCAACACCACGCGATCGCCGGGAGTCGCAGCCTTCTGCAGCGGCGGGTAGTCCAGCGGATCGGCAAGCGCAGCCGCAACGCCGGCCGCGGGATCGTCCAGCGGCCTGCCTCGCGGCACGTCGAGGTCATCCACGACGACGTCCAACGGCGGTTCAATCCGCAGGACGTGTCCGTCTCCGTAGCGCAAACTGATCATGCCGCCGCCACCTCGTCAAGATGCTGCAAGAAGTCTCCAGCCTGACGGAAATCATCCAGAAGCCAGTCGGGCTGGGCCATTGCCAATTCCGCCTTGTCGTGCTTGCCGGTCGCCACCGCAACGGCATGGGCCCCAATGTGCCGCGCGCACCGGACATCCAGAGGCGTGTCCCCGATCACCCACACGCGCTCCCGGCGGACGGCTCCGTTCATCGCCCGGTGCGCGGCCGCCAAGGCATCTTCGGCCACGGCATTCCGATCAGGCGACCGCTCACCATAGCCGCCGAAGGAGAAATGATGATCCAAGCCGTAGTGCTGCAACTTCAGCCACGCCCCTTCCGCGATATTCCCCGTCAGCAGCCCCATGGCCACATAGCGGCGCGCGGCCAGTTGTTTCAGCAGGGCGACGACTCCCGGCAGCACCCATCCGGTGCGCAGAGGCAGCTGTTCGCGAAGGTGCCGCACGTACGCGGCGCGGAAAAGAGCCCAGTTCTCCTCCGAATCCACGACCCGGCCCCCGCGAAACAGATCGCTGGCGATGCCTCGGTCGGTGCGCCCGCCGCAGGGAATGTCATCCGGCGGCGAGCAATCGAACAATTCGCGGAACGCACGCCGCAACGACTCCATGCCGGCGCCGCCGGTGTAGATCAGCGTTCCGTCGATATCAAACAACAGCGCGTGCATAGACCCTCTGCGAAAAGCCCTGCCCTGCGGGAAAATCGGCGTTCTTCTGAGCGGAAGTGATGACGTCTCGTATCAAGCCCGAACGCAGACAATCTGTTTGCATAGCCTCGGCGCAGCCGCTTCGGCTATGTTAATATCCGCGAATTCGCTCCCCCGTCAACATCACGTGCCCGGATGCAACCCTCATGCCATCATCGCAGGCTGTCATTTTCGATGTCGATGGAGTTTTGGTCGACTCGTATCATGCCCATTACCAAAGTTGGCAGTTGGTCTGCCGTGAACACGGCCTGGAAATGACCCTGGACCAGTTCGTGGCCACGTTTGGCCGCACGAGCCGGGAGATCATCGTCGAGTTGTGGAGCGACAAGTTCGCTACGCCTGCGAAGGTCGCACAGTTGGACGACCGCAAGGAAGAGCTGTTCCGCGATATCCTACGCCGCGACTTTCCGCACATGGATGGCGCCGCAGATCTGATCGACAACTTGCAGCGGTCTGGCTTCCGGCTCGCCGTGGGTTCGTCTGGCCCCCCCGACAACGTCAATCTCGTGTTGGACCAACTGCAGCGGCGCTCGGCGTTTCAGGGCGTTGTCACGGCACTTGATGTGCAAAGGGGGAAACCGGACCCGCAAGTCTTCTTGCTCGGCGCCCGGCGAGTGGACGTGCCTCCGCAGCGTTGCGTCGTGATCGAAGATGCGCCCGCCGGTGTGGCGGCAGCGCATGCTGCCGGTATGAAGTGCATCGCGATCGTCAGCACCGGCCGAGTGCGAGAATCGCTGCAGGCAGCCGACCTGACCGTGGACAGCCTCCGCGAACTCGACGCCCCGCGAATCGCTGCCGTTCTTGAGCGAAGCTAGTCCGGCCCGTAGCGTCGCAAGTATTCCTTGACGCGAACGTTGCGGGCGGCGTTCCACAACGGGTCGTGCGTCGCGGCCGATTCAAACTGCTGCAGCGTGTAACTGGGTTTGCGCGGATCGCCGGCGTGGCTGCCGGCCAACGCCGCAGGATTTCCTATCGGCTCGAGTTAGTCTTTCGCCGCGTCAATCGCATGTTGCAGCTTGGACTTCGTCGGCGCGCCGACCATCCGGTTGACGACCTCGCCACCCTTGAAGATCAGCAGCGTTGGGATCGCATTGACGCCGTACTGCTGGGCCGCATTCGGATTGTCATCGATATTGACCTTGCAGACCTTGACGGAGCCGGCGTTCGCCGTCGCCAGTTCATCGATCATCGGGGCGATTTGCCGACACGGGCCGCACCAAGGAGCCCAAAAATCGACGAGGACCGGCTCCGAGGCTTGAAGTACCTCTGCGGCAAAACTGTTGTCCGTAATTTCGCAAACGTTTGCACTCATCCTGACTTTCTCCACACGCATTCCCACGAACTGCCATCAGCCGATCGGCGCATCCCGCAGGAAACCTACGACGGCGATCCGGTGATTTGTGAACGGCCCGCGATTCTACAGGGACCCAACAGGCGATGTCAATCAAGGGCAGTCCACACCCAACGAGTGCTCGTGATACTGCAGATTCCGGCCGCGTCTCGTTGTTTCACTGCCTGCTCGACGACGACCAGACCGAGACCAAAAAGGAGATTTGGGGGTTGTTCGCCTATTTGGCGCTGCAAGGCTGGTGCGGCAGGCGTGGGCGAGTCAATTTCTGCCTCGCCATGGTTTGAAGCGCGCCTTGATTCCGGTTTTTCCCATAGCCGTTGCGTGAGCGCGACGGCCACCCTGATCGCCAAAGTTGACATAAACGGGCCAAAATAGCGCCCGTGCCTCCGAAATGGACGGCAAACTGGCAACCAATCGGTCCGTTTTTCCGAAATGGAAAATGTTGACATCCGATCGGCGGAACTTTTTTACGCGCCGTGGCATCTTTAGAAGGGCTTGCATTTGGGGCAGGTCCCTTCTTTTGACGCAGCCGTGATAGGCGCCAGGAGTGGCAAACTCGGGGCTCGCGGACCTCGGGATTGGATACCGGTGCAAACGCGGTGATTTCCGCTCTTTTGGGTTTCCGCAGACGAAATGGCACAGTCCGCACAACGGAATTGTGGAAATTGTCTTGCGGTGTGATTAAACTGGCGATGATTAGCGACCTCTGGCGGGACTAATTCGAGTTTGAGAGAGGGTCACGTCGTGATAACCCGATTTATCAAGGCATCGAAGTCGTTGCGCGACAAGCGAAACAGCAAGCGTGGTGTTGTGCATCGCGGACTGAGGCGGCACACCAGGCGGTTCGAACGGCTCGAAGACCGCTGCCTGCTGGCGGCCTCCCCGCCGCTGCTGGGGATGGTCGAAGGCTTCAGCATGTACAACTCCATGTATGACAACATGGATCTCGTGACGGAGATCGAGCCGCCGTCACCCAACGGTGCAGTGGGCCCGACCCACATCCTGAACGTCGCCAACCAGTCGATTCAGTGGTTTACCAAGGACGGTGGCGTGCAGCACATGCAGACCAGTTTGAAGAACTTTTTCGCTCCGCTCCGCCCCGACGACGTGGAAAACCGCGTCTTGCACCCGAAGACCCTGTACGACCAGTTTGCCAACCGGTTCGTCGTGACGGCCACAGAAGTGTACGATCAGGGCGAGGGCCATCTCTACAACATGTCCCGCTTCTTGGTGGCGGTATCGGACGACAGCGACCCGAATGGAACGTGGTACTATCGCTCGATCAACACCCAGGTCAATGTGCCGGACGTCACGGATCCCGGCGTTTTCTTGCCGTGCTGGACGGGGGATCCCGGGTTCGCGCTGGACGAAGAGGCGATCTATCTGACCGGGAACTTGTTCGAGTTTGATTCTGGTTTTGACGACCCCACGCCGCACGGAAACCGGTTGTGGATCATGGACAAGGGACTCGGCAAAGGCGGGTTCTACGACACCGGGACCGCGCCCGCCAGTGCGATCAAGATGTATGACCCTTCCGGACTGACGGGCGTTGACTTCACGGGGAACTATACCGTCGAGCAGGATCTGCGCACCATGCAACCGGCCCACGTCTTTGGGACCGCGCCCACGGGGGTCGGCACGTGGTTGGTGTTGTTCGACGGCCTGAACAACGGCGTGGACGAGTATGTTGACATTATTCGCGTCGACAATCCGTTGACCACTCCCACGTTTCGGCGCTTCACGATCAACGTCGGCGATATTGAAGAGAACACGATTAATCCGCTTTTTGATATTCAGGGCCTCGCGGCCCAACGGGGCTCGGCGGACCAGCTTGATTTCGGCGATCGGCGAATCGTCAGTGCCGTTTGGCGGGACAATGCGCTGTACGCGACGACCGTGATCTATCCCGCACAGGGCGATGATGCGAACCAGATTACGGCGCATTGGTTCAAGTTTGACACAAACCACGCCCTGGGGCCGAAACTGGTCGACCAGGGCAGCATCGGCGGCGAAGAATTGGGCTTCGCAGTCCACACCGGTTGGCCGGTCGTGTCCGTCGACGTCCAGGGTAACATGGCGGTCAGCTTTGCGGCGGCCGGACCGAATCTGTATGCCGGGGCGTACTACGCCGTCCGCGCTGCCGGCGATCCCGCAGGCGAGTTCCGGACCCCCAGAACGCTGGCGGCGGGCCTGGACGTTTACGAGACCGACGACTTGCTTTGGGGCGAGTATTCGGGCATCGCTTTGGACCCGACCGACGGCGTGACCTTTTGGGCCTACAATGCATACGCCTTGCCGCGACTGGACCTGGACGGCCAGTGGGGCACGCGCTGGGGCAGCTTTCGGCTGGGCGACGGCCCCGTGACCCCGGTTCCGGGGCCCACAACGATCAGCGGAGTGGTCTGGCACGACCGGGACGAGAACCGCAGACGCGACACGACGGAACCCGGCCTGGGCGGGTGGACGATCTATGCGGACCTCGACGGTGACGGGAAACTGGACCTCGGTGAACCTACGGCCAAGACCGATTCCGTCGGCAGGTACAGTCTCAAGCTCGACAACGTCACCGGCTCCCTGACGATTCGCGAAGCGCTGAAGCCGGGCTGGAAGCAGACCTTCCCCGGCGGAACCGCGCTGGCTCACGTGCTGACGGTGACGGGCGACGGGCCGATTAAGGACGTCAACTTCGGCAACAGCGACAACGACGGCTTCGATCACGGCGATGCGCCGCCGCCCTATCCCACCCTGAAGGCGAACAACGGCCCGTCGCACGCCATCACTCCCGGCTTCGGGCTCGGAGTCGAGGCGGCCGATGGCTCGACCGTGGTCGTCGATGGAGAACCCGACGGGTTGCCCGATGCGAACGCCCTGGGAGACGACAACGACAACTATGACGACGAAAACGGGGTCGTTTTCGCGACCGGATTGATGCCCGGAAGAACCGCCACCTTGACCGTCACGGTGTCGTTGGGGACCAATGCAGCGGGCATGCTGCAGGGCTGGATCGACTTCAACCGCGACGGCGATTGGGCGGACGCCGGAGAGCAAGTTTTCAAGAACTTGACGTTGGGCGCCGGTGTCCACACGCTGACGGTCGACGTTCCCAGCACCGCCATTCCCGGCACGACCTTCGCCCGGTTCCGGTACGGGTACGAGAAAGACTTGTCCTACGTCGGCCCTTCGTATGCCGGCGAGGTGGAGGACTATCGGGTCGACATCCTGTCCGAGAAGCCCAACGCGGTCGATGACCGGTTCTTTGTCGATCAGAACAGCCGAGACAATTTCTTCTACGTGCTGGCCAACGACGTGCCCGGCGCCAACGGGATCACCAAGTTGCGGATTCGTGAACTGAACATGACGGGGGCTTCCGGCACAGCGACCATCGACCGCAATGGGACGGAGAATGACTTTACGGACGACTTCATTCGGTACACACCCCGTGCGGGCGCGGTCGGACCCGACGCCTTCTTCTATACGGTCGAGGACGTGATGAACGGAACGACGGATACCGCGACCGTGTCCGTCACGATCACGCAGGCGCAGGGCGACGCGCCCGTGGCCGTGGACGACAGCTACCTGGTGCCGCCTCCGCCGGTCGACCCCGCCTTGCTGGACGTGCCGTCGGATCCGTACCTGTTTAACGTGCTGAAGAACGATCAATGGGGGCCCACAGGGGTCAGGCCGACGATCAGCAGTTGGGACGCGAGCGGATTGGTCGGAACGGTTACCCTGGTGCAGAACATCGGCGGCACCGGAGCGCCGGGCTTCAGGTACAATCCGAACGGGTTCGTCGGTACGGAGCAGTTCACCTACACGATCATGGATTTGAACGGCGCCACGTCGACGGGGAGGGTGACGGTCCAGACGGGCACGGCGCGGACCAGTGACGATCTGGTGCGAATCCGTCTGGAGACCCGCGATATGAGCGGGAATCTCATCACGCAGATCGGCCAAGGGATGCAGTTCCAGGTTTATGCCTACGTCCGAGACATGCGGAACGTGGCCGGCTATCAATCCGTACCGGGCTTTCCGCCCCAAGATCAGGGCGTGTTTTCTGCTTACATGGACCTGTTGTACGACTCCGATCTTGTCTCCTTTGCGGGGACGGATCGTGACACCGATTGGCCCTACTATTCCCAGGGACACCACGACACGGACCCGAATTCTCCCACCTACGGATACCCATTCTACGACGCCGGAGTGCCGGGTATCGTGGACGAGATCGGCGCTTACGATGGCGCGAACGCGGACGGTACCCCGTACGGCGCCGGCGAAAAACTCCTGTACAAGGCGACTTTCACCGCCAGCGACAGCAAGTTGGGCACGGCCAGGTTCAAGAGCGATCCCGCCGAGGTGCTCCCGCTGCACGAAACGGCATTGAATCGACCCGGCGACACGGCGGTGGACTACCCGCAAATCGACTTCCGTGCGACGACGATCAATGTCGTAGAGTCTCCGGATCTGGTGCAAATCCGGCTCGAGGCCACGACCCTGGCGGGCGCTTCACTGGCGAACGGTCAGATCACCCCGGGGACCGAATTCTACGTCAAGGCCTGGGTCGATGATCTGGGCATTCGCAGCGGTATCCCGTCGTTTCCTTCGGCCTTGGAGGGGGTGTACTCCGCCTATTTGGACATCAATTACAACTCGGCGCTGGTGCGGCCTGTGGCCGTGCCGACCTCGGTCAATCCGCTGGGATTCGATATCACCGCCGGCGCGATGTTCCCGGACGGTCTGAAAGGCATCAACCGGGATGTGGCCGGCATCGTGGACGAGGTCGGCGCCTACCAGGGCGGTTCAGCACGCTTGTTTTCCAATGAACAGCTGTTGTTCCAGATTCGATTCCGTGCGCTGGGGGGAGCCGGCGGGACGGTGATCTTCGACGCCAATGAAGCCGAGGAGGTGGTCAACGAAACGACGTTAATCAAGCCGGATCCCGGCGTGTCGGTGCCCACCGCGCAAATCCGCTTCGTCGATTCGGCCCCCCTCACCGTGTCCGCGGGTTCGGGTGAGGGCGAGTTCACCAATCCCTTCAACCGTTACGACGTGAACAACGACGGCTATGCAACCCCCGCCGATGCGCTGGCGCTGGTGAACTTTCTGAATTCGTCCGGGACCACGGATCTTTCGCAGTGGGCAGCGGGCGGCGAGGGCGAGGCAGGGCGCCTGTACTACGACGTGAACTCGGACTGGATCGTCTCACCTGCGGATGTCCTGGGGGTCATCAACTACCTTAACAGCGTTGCGGTCCAACCCACAGGCGAAGGCGAGGCAGTTGCTAGCCTGGCGGCGGCCTCGTTGCTCCCGGCCGAGTCTCGTTCTGCCAGCGGACTGCCGTTGGGAGACCAGCTGAACTCATCCAGTGCGAACCCAGTTGCTGCGACAGAGTCCGCCTCGGCGAATTGGTTACCCGAAAAACCCGAAGAACGGGACTATTTTGCCATCGCAGGGGCCAAGGACGCAGTCGAACTGGATGCCGCTCTGGAACCGCTCCTAAGCGATGCCTTGGCGGGTGACATCGCCGGCGCTTGGGGGCAGGATTTCTCACTCGACCTGCTGCCGGACGCTTGGGTTTGACGGCCGGCCACCCCAAAAAATTCACCGAAATTTTTCGGGTGGGTGTTGACAGCATATCGCGGTTTCTGTTTAGATAGTGCCACTGGCACGGGGGGCACGCTGTCGCCGCCATTTACGGCGGCGGCGAGACCTGCTTCCTGCCACCGCCCGTTGGTGCCCCCGGGGCACACTCCCGCGACGCTGTCCTTCCCGCAGGTGACTCCGGCCATGAGCCTCGCCGCCAAGTTGATCGCCAAAGATCCGCTCGTTTCTTGCCGCGAAATCGTGCTGACCAACTTCCCCCTTCGCTTGGGACGTGGATCAGAAACCGACGTTTCTGTTGGAGATCGTTGGGTCAGCCGCGAGCACTGTGAAATCGATTGCATCGACGATGTGCTGCTGGTTCGAGATCTCGGTTCCAAGCACGGCACGTTCGTCAATGGCCGATCCGTGCTCGAAGCAGAATTGAAGCCTGGAGATCTCCTGAACATTGGGATCACCAGGTTCGTCGTAGAGTACGATTCCGTTTCGTCGACTCCATCGACGGCTCGCCGGCGAGGACCCGTCTTGGCTTCGTGACCATCAGTTCGTTGCTCAAGACACGAAGTGGGGCGTTACTAACCGCGGCAGGACCCGGTCCTCAAATCCCTGACGCAGCAGTTCGGCGACGGCTTGCCGTCCCCGCGGGCCGAAATCCACAGTCCAGTCGTTGACGTACATCGCCACGAAGCGGTCCGCTCGGCTGCGGTCCAGGCCACGGCCGAAGGTCAGGGCGTAGTCCAACGCCTCGTCGCGGTGCTCCAAGCCGAACCGGATGCTCGCTCCCAGCAAACGGTCCACTTCCCGGATGATCTCCGGTGGAAGATCTCGACGGATGGCGTTTGCTCCCAAGGGCAGAGGCAGACCCGTCCGTTCGTGCCACCAGACTCCCAGGTCCACAATTAATTGCAGCCGGCTTTCGGCGTAGGTCAGTTGGCCTTCGTGGATCACCAACCCCGCGTCGATCCGCTGGCCTTGGTACTCGCCGGCGAGCGTTGCCTCCAGGATCTGGTCGAAAGGCACAACGACGTGAGGAAAATCGGCGTTCAGACACAATCGCAGCGCCAAGTAGGCGGTGGTCAGTGTGCCCGGCACGGCGATCGTCCAATTGCGCAGGCGTTCGATCGGCGCAGCGTTTCTTGCCACCACCATCGGACCATACCGATCGCCCATGCTCGCCCCGCAGGTGCACAGGAGGTACTTGTCGTCCAGGTAGGCGTACGCATGGAGGCTGATGGCCGTCAGTTCCAATTCGCCACGGAAAGCCCGGCGGTTCAACGTCTCGATGTCCACCAACTCGTGCTCGAAGCGGAGATTGCCGGTGGCGACTTTTTTCTTGGCCAGGGCGTAAAACATGAAGGCGTCGTCGGAATCGGGACTGTGCCCCACTCGAATCAGCATGCTCTCGGTGTGGATCACCGTGCGTTTCCTTAGTGTTCTGCCGCGTTGTTCCAGACGTCAGGCCGCTCGCCTGTCCAGCGCTGCGGCCAGTCGCACCGCATCCTCGACGGACATCACGCGCGCCACGCTGCCGTCCGAGGCGTGAATTTTGATTTGACCTTCCTCGACGAACCAGATCGCTTGCAGACGGTCCGTAAAGAACCGCCGACCGCAATAGGCGTCGTTGCGGACCAAAATGTGTTCGCTCATCTGAACGCCCACGTCGGCACCCAACTCGACGAATGTGCCACGGACAGCGCGACGAACGGCTTCCAACGCTTCGGCGTGATGCATACTGGGGAGCCTGTGAAGATAGCGGAGGGGCCCAACAGCGGGGTTAAACCATGGAGTTACCATCGGCGGATAACTCGCCAGCCATGCGAACAATCGAACGAAGCTGCACAGACTTCCCAGTTTTGCCAGAAGTGCATCTGGAAAGCGATGCTAGCGTCGTTCACCGTCGAATGCGGGTCGCCGTTAAACTCCATGTCACCCTAAAAATTTTCTCAAATTTCCAACTTGACTTAACCAGCAAGCTCGCCTCATCCGAAATAACCTGAGCAACCGGTCCCTACCGAGACGGTTGTCGTGGGGCATTGAGACCATAGGGATGGAGCGATTAGCAGGAAGCGGGAAGATTATGTTGACACGCCAGGGAATCGCCGTTGGAATGTCGGCTTGTGTCGTGTTGGGTTGGCTGGCCTGCCTGAGCGATGTCGGCGGGGTCGAGATTCGCGCGTCGCAACCGGGTCGGACGGCAGTACGAAGTGCCTCGGCCACGAAATCTGCACTCAAGTCGCGTGTCACTCACGTTCAGCAACCCGTCGCGGAGAAAGCTGTCCTTGTCGAGGACGCGGTGTTTGCCGAGGACAACGGCGTGTGCGAGGCAGCGTGCGGTCCCGCAAGCTGCTGTGCGGACCCGTGCGGAGGCCCGCCCTGCAACCTCTTTGGCGGCGGACTTTGGGTGAATTTGGATTTTCTCCTTTGGTGGCGGGATGACCGCGATCTGCCAGCCTTGGTCACCACGACGCCGAACGACGGTGTCGTTCCCGGAGCAACGGTCCTGTTTGGAGGACCGACGGACGAGCAGGCGCGGCCCGGCGGACGCCTGGAGGTCGGCGTTTGGCTCGATCCCTGTCAACGGACGGCGATCGGCGGGCGATATCTGGCAGTGGCCGACGCCACCATGTCGCCGGAGTGGACCTCCAGCGATCTGTCCTTCATCGCCCGGCCATTTACTGACGTTTCGACGGTTCCCGCAACACCAACCGCGTTTTCGATCGCCAATGCTTCTGCTGTGCCGCCAACCACTGGTTGGATCCGCGCTGACACGAGTTCGCAAGTGCAGGCCGCCGACGCCTTCTTCTATTGGGTACTGCAACGATCACCGTGCGCCAGTTTCGGATTTCAGGCAGGCTACCAATTCGCTCGCATCAGCGAGGATCTGTCGATGGATTCGTTCACGCAGATTGGCGGCGACATCCAGTCCATCGCCGTCACCGACCTCTTCGATGCGAACAACGAGTTTCACGGTGGACATTTCGCTCTGCGTGGCGATTATCGCTGCGGCCGGTTTGGCATCGAGATGCTGGCCAGCTTCGCCTTCGGCAACATGCGGCAGACCATGGCTATCGCCGGTTCGACGACCGGCACGGATGCCAACGGTGGGACGTCCGTGCGAGATTCAGGACTCTTGGCTCAAGCATCCACCAACGGCGGACTGCACGTGCAGGACGACTTCTGCTTCATGGACGAAGCGGGGATCAAGCTGGCGTTCTATCCGGTCGAACGGTTGAAACTGTCAGTCGGCTACTCGGTTATGTACTGGAGCAGCGTGGTTCGTCCGGGAAATCACATCGACACATCGGTCGACGGGCGACTGTTGACCGCGATGCCGGCTGCCGGCGCCACGCGTCCGGCCTTTGCTTTCGACCCGACCGACTACATCGTTCAGGGTCTGAACTTTGGCGCCGAGTTCCGATTCTGATCCTGCGGTTCAGGTTCTTCTGGATTCCGCAGGATTGCTTCTTTCTGTTGGCTGGAGCGCGCAAAAAAAGAACCCTTGAAACGCCATTTCAAGGGTTCGGGACACCTCAGCAATCGTCTTTACCGTTTGCCGTCTGCCAAACGGGAAGTCCGCAGAAGGTCACCGTTGGGTGACACTTACTTCTGGCACGGCCCTTTCTGGCAGGCATTCTTCTGGCAAGCGCCGTCCTTTTGGCAAGCGCCGTCCTTCTGGCACGGCCCCTTCTGGCAAGCGGTCCTGTGCCAAGCGATCTTCACGCCAAGGCTCTTTTGGCAGGGGCCCTTCTGGCAAGCGTCCTTCTGGCAAGCGCCGCCTTTCTGGCAGGCGTCCTTCTGGCAAGCGTTCTTCTGGCAAGCGTCCTTCTGGCAAGCGCCGCCTTTCTGGCAAGCGCCGTCCTTCTGGCAAGCATTCTTCTGGCAGGCGCCATCCTTCTGGCAAGCGCCCTTCTGGCAGGCACCGTCCTTCTGGCAGGCGTCTTTCTGGATGACGTCACCACCGAAGTTACGGAAGAGGTCGAATGCCTGGGCGGTGCTGACCACCGTCGCCAACCCGAAGCCAAGCACGACCGCAAGAACGACACGGCACTTCATGGTTTCAACTCCTCGACATACTGGAAACGGACGTGGATACGCATGGTGAACAAGTGACCCCAATGAGATCACCGATCTCCGTCGCCACCCCGAAAAAGCAACGGAGACGTAGCCAACGAACGATGCACCAAGTGTCGGTGCATCTCTTGGGTCACGTATCGTCTTCTCGACCCAAGAGAGAACTGCCGTTTTCCCGGTATTGACAGGCGACCCCCCCTAAGTAGTTGCGTTTCTGCGGAAGATGATTTTTGTGTGTTTTGTGCCTCCGCGGCGGGCAGGGCTACTCGTATCGGCCGAGCCGCTGCGCGTGCAACGGGATCGGGCACACCAACGCAAGGAGACATTCCACGAGCAAGCCGGGGACGCCTGGGATGTCGCGCTGCAGATCGTCGCGCTTCGCCAGCAGGCGAGGCTCTATGCGTGCTGCGGGAAAACGTCGACGCCAAGCTGTACGCCCTGGCCTCGCGCCAAGTTCGCACCGCCGGCCGGAACTGGCATCGGCTGCTGTACACCGGCGACGACATCGCCTTCCGTTTCGGACTCCGCCGCGCCAATGCCGCGGGTTGTCCGTTTCCGGGGATGGATCCGTTCCTCGAAATGCCGCCGTTTTGGGGGCGATTTCGCGCCCAAGCTGCTGGCGGCGATCAGCAACGCGTTGCTGCCACGCTTGCCGGCGCGCTACGACGTGCGGATCGAAGAGCACTTGGTGGTAACACACGAAGAGGAACGCCTGCACCGGGTGCAACCCGACGGCGTGGTCGCTGCGCCCGCCGTTGCCCATCGTTGCTATCCCCCTGCCGCCCGAAAACCCCGAAGTGGAACTCGATCTGCAGGCCGTGTTCCGGTCGGCCCACGAGCCAGCGCAGTATGATCGCCGCTTGCCTTACGACCGCCAGCGGCGTGCGGGCCTGGTACTAGCCTGTTGTGGAAAGGCGATCGAGTTGGAACGCTTCACCGCTCGGCTGGCGGCCAGATTGTCTTGCCGGTGGAAACGGGCTCGTCTGGGAGCCCTTCCTCGTTCTCCCGGCCGCGGATCCGATTGGTTGCGTGCTTGGCCTTCTCGGTAGCCAATTCCAGGTCTTCCTTGATCCGCTGCCGGTCGATCGTGACGTTGATGTTCGTCTTCTGCTCTTCGTTGACCCGTGTCACCGTGTACCAGTTGCGAAAATAGCCGATCACCGCCGCCACGACGGCCAGCACCAGCAATACTCGCAGGACCTTGTTCATGGCCACCTCGCTCGGCGCCGGCCACCGCACGTGGCGAATGCCGCGTTCGCGTCTGGCGGACGCTCGATTCCATGATTCTGAATTCAATTATTGAGGAGAAGGCAGTACGGGTCAACGTTGATCTCTGCTGTCTCCACCCAGACTCCAGCAAGCCTACGTTCTTCCACGCCCTACTGCCTTTCGTCGCAGGAGCAGTTACACTGGAAACAATGCTTTTGCCGATTGCCAGACCGTTTTACCGGTAATTGGGGAGCATTCGGCACGGCCAGCAAGCAGGCCGTGCCACCATGACAGACGCACAAGGACTGACCGGACATTCCAGGAGCCAGCACGATGTCACGCAAGCAGATCTGGACGCGGCGGAATTTCTTGAAAACGGCGGCAGTTATCGGGGTGCCGGCGATCATTCCCGCTCGCGCCATCGGCCTGGGCGAGGCCGTGGCGCCCTCGGAACGGATCACCATCGGCTGCATCGGCCTGGGTGGACAAGGCATGGCCAACATGCACGCTTTTATGGGAAACCGGGACGCGCAAGTCGTGGCGCTGTGCGAGGTGGACCAGCGGAACCTGGACCGCGCCGTGAAGGACGCGAAAGACCGGATGGGGGACAAGTTCGATTGCCAGATCACCAAGGACTTCCGCGAAGTGATCGACCGCGCCGACGTGGATGCCGTGATGATCTCGACGCCCGACCACTGGCACGTGCCCATGTCGGTGATGGCGATCAAGGCCGGCAAGGACGTGATCTGCGAGAAACCCACGTTGACGGTCGTCGAGGGCCGCGTGCTGTGCGACGCGGTCCAGCGCTACGGTGCCGTGTACCAGACGGCGACCGAGGACCGCTCGGTGCCTCAGTACCTGCGCATCGCGGAACTGGTGCGCAACGGACGGATCGGCAAGGTCCACACGATCCACGTCGGTCTGCCGGCCGGGCCGGGTACTCCCGGCAACCCGACGCCGGTGGCGGTGCCGCCGGGACTGGATTGGGACATGTGGCTGGGACCAGCCCCCTGGGCGCCCTTCTGTCCGGACCGCATGCACTGGAATTTCCGCTGGATCAGCGATTACTCCGGCGGCATGCTGACGGATTGGGGCCTGCACCTGCTCGACACCGCCCAGTGGGGCAACGACACCGAGCACACCGGACCGGTCGAAGTCGAAGGCGTCGGTCAGTACTTCGCGGGCGGCCTGTACGATACGGCGCATCACTTCGATCTCACGTACAAGTATGCCAACGGCGTGACGCTGTACGTGAAAAGCACGCTGCCCTCGATCCGCTTCGAGGGCAGCGACGGCTGGGTCGGCAACAAGGGCTGGCGGGCGCCTGTCGAAGCTTCGTCGCAGAGGATCCTGGACAGCGTCATCGGGCCGGAGGAAACGCACCTGTACACCTGCCCGCAGGGCGAACACCGCAACTTTCTGGACTGCGTCAAATCGCGAAAAGACCCCTACTTCCCGGCGGAGATCGCCCAGCGCTGCAACACCATCTGCCACATCGGCAACATCGCCATGACGCTGCGGCGAAAACTCCGCTGGGACCCGGAACGAGAGTGCTTCCCCGGCGACGAGGCCGCCAACCGCCTGCTGGGCCGCGTTTACCGGGAGCCGTGGAAGCTGTAAGCCGTGTTGTGCATGGCGCCACGCCAACCCGGAACGTAAGCGACGGGCGCAACGATTCCCGCTTGTTTGCGATTCGCGTTGCGGTCTATTCCGCCGCAGCCGCCGCAGTGGGGATCCCAGAACGGGCGGCACACGGAGTGTGCCTGCAACTATTTACGTCAGGCACTCCACACGCCTGCGATCTTCGCGCCGCAGGACGAGCAGGCACCGGACTTGATTTGGTTGACGCTGACGAAGAAAGCGTCCCGCTCGACCACCGCCTTGCCGCAATGAGGACAGAAGGTGGTTTCCGCACCTTCGATCCCCCGCACGTTGCCGAGATACACGTAATGCAGGCCTGCTTGGCGAGCCAGGTCGCGGGCCGCGACCAGGATCTCGGTCGGGGTGGGCGGCAGGTGGGTGAGCTTGTGCGCCGGGTGAAAACGAGAGAAGTGCAGCGGGTAGTCCGGGCCCAAGTTGTCCAGCAGCCACCCGCACATGCGGCGGATCATCTCCAGGTTGTCCGTGTACGTGGGCACGATCAGATTCGTGACTTCGAACCACACGCCTTCGCGTTTGAGTGTCCTTAACGTCTCCAAGATGGGCTCCAACGTGCCCGAATTCAGCTTGCCGTAGACCTCCGGATCGAAGCTCTTTAGATCGACGTTGGCGGCGTCCAGGTAACGGCACAGTTCGGCCAGCGGTTTCTGCTGGATGTAGCCGCAGGTGACCCAGACGTTCTTGATCCCTTTCGCACGGGCCCGCTGCGCCGTATCGGTCACGTACTCGAACCACACGCTGGGTTCGGAATAAGTGTAGGCAACCGAGGGACTGTGCAGGTGTTCGGCCAACGCGACCACGTCGTCGGGAAATAAGCTCAGCCGGTCGATGTCGTCGCGCGTCAGCGACTCGATGTTTTCCGGAGTCAGCCGCAGCGGTTCGCCGCGCGGGTCCTTGGTCTCCTCGGGCTTGCGTTGCGAGATGTCCCAGTTCTGGCAGTTCAGGCAGCGAAATCCGCAACCGGAGGTCGCGAACGAGAAAACGTCGGTTCCGGGCAGGAAGTGGAACAACGGCTTCTTTTCGATGGGGTCCACGTGAAACGCACAGGCGTTGCCGTAGGCCAGCGTGTACAGTTTGCCGTCTTTGTGGACCCGGTTGCGGCAGCGGCCCCGATCTTCCGGCTTCAGGAGGCATTCGTTCGGGCATAGGCGGCACTGGACGTTCTTGCCCAGCTTCAGATAGTGCCGCGCTTCGCGGACCCAGCCTTGTTGCTGCCACCGCTCCCACAACAAACCGGTGGGCGCGTCGTTGTGGAAAACGTCGGTGGACCGTGCCGCCGCAGCCAGCGATCCGCTGCGCCGCGCCAGATAGGACACGCCTGCCGCGGCTGCGCTCAAACACGCCAGGCCGCACACGCCGTACTTCAGGACTTGGCGGCGCGTGGCTCCTGGTGTTTCAGGCCGTCCGCCGGCGCCGGAGTCTGCGTCGTGGATCGGGACGTCGGGACTCGCGTTTTGATCCATCCCCACCTCCGAAACGCGAAGTAAATGGTAACCACCGAGTGCGTGACGAACGTCGCCACCAGCGGCCATTCGAAGATCTTGTGAATCGACAGCGCCAACTGCTCGTCGATGATCCGTTCGACGCCCAGTTCGCCGCACAGCGCAAAGCCCGTCACAATGTATAGTAGCACGAGCAGGAACAGCAGCCAACCGCTCAGCCGAGCGGTCTTGACCAGGTAATAGTTCCAGCTTCTAGCAGTCATCGCCGCATCTCCCGGCAAACCTCGCGTTTCACCGCGACCCAGCGGGGAGCGAGTGGGTAGGCTGCCAGCCACGCGCTCCCCGCTGGGTCGCGGTGAAACGACTTGGAGGCCCTATCAGAACCGCTCGGTGCGGGTCTCTGACCCCGCCGAAACGACCGACCGCAGGTCTCCCAGATGGGTTTTGTTAGGGCCGCTTGGGACTTCCCTCCTGCGAGCAGGCTTTCGCCTGTTCTCATTCCTTCCGCGATGTCCAGACTAGTATGCCTCCGCTCAGCACGTTCAGTCCAGCGGCCAACAGGCACACGGCCACCACGCCGATCACGGGAATCAAAAACGTGCTGACCAGCAGCGCCCCCAAAGCCGCGCCCACGTAGTCGGCCGTGTACAAGCGGGCGGCGGTGTCTGAAACGGTACGGAAGTCTGCTTTCCCTGCCAACGGGAACTCCAGCCCCACCAGCACCGCCAAACCGAGCGCCAGCAGCGGCACCACCAACTGCGACGCCGCCAACTGGACCGGAACCGACTGGATGCGTCCCAACGCCATCAACACGAACGGCAGCCCCACTGCGTAAACGGCTACGGCCAACTCCAACCACACCAGGTCCTTGCGGCTGCGCCGGGGCAGCCACCGATTCATGGTGAACGACCCGATCCCCAGCCCGATCATGAACATCGTGACGATCCATCCCACTTGGTGATACACGCAGCCGTACAGGACTTGAAAGCCGACGAGCAACACCACTTCCAAGGCCGACGCGGCCAAGCCGGTTGTGAAGACCGCGAACGACACCGGTCGAGCACGCAGCAGGCCCACGATCAGCATCAGCCCCAGAACGCCTTCCAACAAACCGAAACGCACCCTAAACTGGCTCATCCAGTACCGCAAATCATAGTATACCAAAATCGGGTTGAAGTCCGTGTTCGGTGGAGCGCCGGGCGTCACCGCGCGCCGCACGGCCGCTAACCGGTCCGGCGTCAGCACGCCGTCCAGGTAATGCCGTCCCACCAACTGCGTCCGGATGCCCTGCTGCTCGATGCGCTGGGCGATCTGCAGCGTCAGCGGACCGTCCGAAGCCAGGAAGTAGACCTTGCCGGCAGGCAGCATCAGCACGTTGCGGAATTGCTGGCGCAGGGTGGCGTGCGTCGCCGCGATCAAGTCGGCCAGTTCGTCGTTGAGGTAGTTCTCGTACCGCCCCAGGGAGATGCAGAGCACTCCCTCGGCTGTCATCCGTGCCGCGGCCTGGGCGTAGAACTCGCGCGTATAGAAGCGATTGATCTGCGAGTTGGCCGGGTCGGGAACGTCCGCGATCACCACGTCGTACCGATGCGGCGACTGGCGCAGGAACAGCCGCCCATCGGTTTGTGCCAGGTGGATGCGCGGGTCGTCCAAGACGTCCGGCAAGAATTTCTGGGCGACGCGGATGACCAGCGGGTCAAGTTCGACGTAGTCCACCGCGGGGACATCGTACCGCAGGATCTCTTTGGCCGTCCCACAGACGCCCCCGCCGATCAGCAGCACTCGACGCGCATCGGGGCGTTGAGCCATCGCGTAGTGGACGGTCTCTTCGACCTGTTCGATGTTTCCTGTCGAAAACAGCGCGACGCCGTTCTCCACAAAGGTGTACTGCCCCGCCGACTCCGTCACCACCAGGCTGCCGTATGGCGAGTTGTCTTGAAAGACAACCTGCTGGCCGGGAAACAACGCCCGCATGGAAACGCGGTCCAAGTCGCCCAGGAACATCACGGCCGCCAGCGGCACGCTGCTTGCCCCTGCGATCGCCAGCAGTCGCCGCCGACCGAAGGACCACGCGGCCCAAAACGCCATGAGCAGGTTCACCAGCGCGGAAACGTACAGGATCTGAAAGTGGTGGAAGACGTACACCAGCACCAGGCTGAACAGCAGTCCGCCGGCGATGTCGCCGATGTTGTCCAAAAAGTAGACCTGACCGATGCTGGACGATTCCCGGCCGGAAGCCAGCACCAGGGATGAGAGTGTCAGCAAGTAGCCGGCGACCAGGCAGTAGGGCGCCAGCAGCACGAAACAAGCGACCACCGTCTCCGTCAGCCCCACCTCCGCGCCGCGCAGGAACACCGCATAGCGCAGCGATCGCAGCAGGAAGACCTGCACGATCGGCAGGATGGCAATCAGGATTTGCGCGGCAATCAGCACCCCGACGCCGTCGCGGAATCGAGCGGAAGTCTTGCCGAGATAGGAACCGATCCCGGTCAACAGCAGCCAATTCCCGAGCACGATCCCCAGGACCAGTTCGTTGCCGGCAAACACGCTGAGCAGTTCCCGCATCAGCGTGATCTGGGTCAAAAACGCCGAGACGCCCAGCGCGCACACGGCCAGAAACAACACAGACCGCTTGTGGCCGGCGGAATGTGGCGTATCCAGAACCGTGGTGCCTGCGAGATGTTCGGTGGCCATCGGAAACAGCGGAACGCGGCTAACGGCCGCAGCCGAATTTCGGAGTGCGGTGCCTTGTCACCGCTTTGGACAGCGGGCGGCAGCACTCCAAAATAAAGAGTCTGCAAGCAGTCCGCGACCCTATTTCTTCCCTTCCTTGAACGCTTGCACCTGATACGTCAGGAAGGCCGCTTCAGGATCTTTCCAGGCGCTGGCCCGCAGCCCGGCCTTGAGCGCCAACTGGCGCAGGAACTGCTCCTTGTCCGGCAACTGCTCCCAAACCTGGGGCAGATAGGTCGAGCGATCACCCCGCAACCCGAACACCACGCCGTCCACGCCGGGGCGCAGTTTCGCGATCAGCTCGTCCGGGGACTTGTACTCCAAACGTCGAGGCGTCGTCAGCACGCTCACTTCCACCGCGATCTGGTCCAACTCATTGACTTCCACAGGCGAGAAACGCCGGTCCTCCAAAGCGGCGTGTTTCGCGTTTTCCAGTACGGACTGGTACAGCGGCCGGCAAGCGAAAATGTGGCCGATGCAACCTCGCAACTCGTCCTTCTTGGTCAACGTCACGAAACATGCCCCCCGCTCGCGCAGACGCGCGGGGACTTCGGCCGCCGGCACCGCCAGTTGTACCTGGTCCCGCACCGCCTTGTTCAAGGACTTTCGGGCCAGATCGACGAGGAACTTCTGATCTTCCTGGGTGAGTTTCTGGGCCGACATGCGCTCGTATTCGCTCGGCCCGTCGCCTTCAAAAAAGGCAACGGCCGCGTAGCCCACAACATTCGAACGATCCCCGGTGACCGCGCCGCTGTTGCGCATGTCGAGCAGACGCGTCTTCCATCCCTTCTGGATCGCCAGGTGCATCAGCGTCAGCACGGACTGCTTGCCGCAGGCATCCTCGTATTGCATCCATTTGACGTCCAAGTCGCAGACGGCGCGTACACAGGACGCATCCAGTTGGTCGGCGACATCCGCCGGGTAGAAGTGGCTCAAGTCCGAACTGGCGATGACCAGCGTGCGTTCGTCGATCAGCGGAGCCAGCGCGGCCGCCGCCTGAGCCGCGTCGGCTCGTCCGAACACGGCCGGAATCAACTGAAAATCCTTCAACACCGTCTGCAGGAACGGGAGCTGAACTTCCAGCGAATGTTCCCAGGTATCGGGCGTGTCTTCGCCGAAAGGCAGGACCTGCATCGAGGCTTGCCGCCACCACGAGGGCCGGCTCACCTCGCACTTGGGACGGCGACAAAACGGCGGCACCGCGGCCAGCTTGGCGGCCTGCGGCGACAAAGGAATCTTTCCCAGCGGCGTGGTGAACGCCTCGACATCCGCCACCGACACGCCTTCGAAGTCGGCGTAATGGCTGGGCGCCAACACAACGACCGTTTCGAACGTGAGTCCCGTCAGTTGTTTGTAAGCACACGCCGCCGTCGGACCCGAGAACTCGTAGCCTGCGTGCGGACAGACCAACCCGCGCAACTTGCCCAGCGGCACGCGTTTCGACTTGGCCAGCAGTCGCTCCAACTGGCCGCTCAGATCCTTGGCCGCCGCCGGATAGAACAACCCCGCCACGGCAGGCTCGCGCACCGTCTGTTTCGCCGCCGAATCCGTCTGCTTCGCGGCCGACTTCGCCTGCCCGTCGGCACGCTCGCAACCGCCCGCGGCCAAGGCGATCCATAGCGACGCAGCCCCAAACAGGACACGGTTCATGACCAGGCCCTCCCGTAAAGAAAGCCGAAAATGGCGCCAAGCAACAGACTTCAGCTTAGCGAAAAGACGCTTTCGAGCAAGACAAGCCAATGGCGACAGTTGGAATGTGTCAATGGGTTTGAGACAGTGACCTCGGGAATTTAGTGTAGTTCTGGT